>CAZGOM010000123.1:0-16403 GCA_964527265.1 uncultured Phycisphaeraceae bacterium
GCGGCGATCGACAGCCTGACAAGCAACGCGAAAGGGCCGCTGGCGCTGAAGAGCGAGTTTGCGGAGCAGGCGCTGGGACGGGTGGCGAGGCTGGTGCTGGACATGGCGCTGAAGTACATGCCGGAGGAGACGATGGCGCGGCACTTTCAGGGATATGGAGCGGGTCTGATGAAGCACCTGATGAGCGTGGTGGGAGCGATGGAGTTTGATGTGAATGTGGAGATCGCCAGCGGGAAGGGCGCCAACAAGCGCATCGATGAGGAGCAGGCGCTGAGGCGGCTGCAGGCGGGCGCGATCACGCTGGAAACTGCGCAGGAGCAGATGGGCGTGAACGTGGCGCTGGAGCGGCAGCGGAGGGCGGAGGAAGACCAGGTACAGGGTACTGAATCTTGAGTACAGGGTACAGAGTTTCGGGTACAGAGTTGAAGAAGGAAGGGCGGGAAAGAGGAAGAGGTTTACCGCGAAGGCGCGAAAACGCGAAGTTCAGATAAGGGAAGAGGGATGGTGGTATTGGAGTGGGTTTGGGTCGCTTTTTAAGAGTTATTTTTTTAGGGGAGATGTGCAAGATGGACAGGATGTGAGTGATGTTTTTTTAGTGGTTTGGGTGAGGTGGTGGTGTTTGGGGGTGTGAGAGTTTGGGTTGGTTGGAGTGGGTTGTCTGTGTGGGCAGTTCACTTATGTCTGTGAAGGAAGGTTAGCGAGAGCCGACGGGATGTCGGTGCTGGCGCTGAGGTTTTGTTTTTCCATTTTTAACGGAGATATGCGATGGGCGATTTTACGGGTGAGGATGTGACGTTGGCCGAGGAAGCTGATGTGGCGGGCGATGAAGAAGTGGTGGTGGCGGATTTTGATGATGAGGAGGCGTTGGAGGATGAGGGTGATGAATTGGTGGATGAAGGGGCAGATGAGGAGCACCCTCATGTCGGGTCTTCGCTTGAGGGTGAGAGAGTTAAGGAAGGCCCGGAGATGGGTTGGCTGGCGGGTGTGACGGGAGTGAGTGAGGAAGTGCTTGAGACTTTGCCGCAGGAGCATCTGGAGGCGCTGACGGAGGCGGCGGAGCGACTGGTGCGTGAGCAGGGCGCGCACGGTGCGGAGGAGGCGGCGCGGGCGCAGCGGGCGCAGTTTGTGGAGGACTTTGCCGAGCGGACGGGGCGGGGGATGGATGAGGTGGGGCAGATGCTGGCGGAGTATGAGGAGCTGATAGCGCCTTATGCGAGCGTGGCGGATGACGTGGCGCGGCAGCGCGTGGAGGCGATGGCGTGGGCGGAAGTGGAGCGGATGCATCCAGTGGAGGAGGTGGAGGAAGAAGCGAAGCCGCGGCGGGCGCCGGGGCGGATCCGGAAGGCGGGCGCGGGAAACCGCGTCGCGGGGTCGGGCGGGAAGCGGCGGGTGAGCCTTGAAGGGAATGTGGTGGGGGATTGAGGACAGAGTCTCGAGTCCAGAGTCCCGAGTCCTGGGTCTAAGAGATGAGGAGTCCAGAGTCGGAGAGTTGAAGAGAGGAAGAGAGGAGGTTTGTTGGAGCGGAGGGGCTTGCCTAGATGAGAGGCCTAGTTCTGCGAAGTTTGTGTGATTGGTGGGCTGCGTTCCTGATGTGGCGAGAGTTTTGGTGGAGGGTGGAAATGTTTGCGCTTTGTTGGCGCGGGCAAGACACATCGCAGGCGCGGACGCCTGCAATGTGCCACCCGGATTGTGTTTCAGTTTTTTTGAAAAGGTGAATTGGGATGGCGAATGACAATGGTCTGCGGTCGTTTATTGACAGCTATGTGCTTGAAAACGTGGATGACGAGCTGCAATCGTCTTTTATCCAGACGAATCCGATGCTGTATTTCCTGGCGGGCCAGGCGGCGGAGAACCTGGGGAAGCTGGGTTCGGGTTCGACCTCGGTTGTGCTGGGCACGGGCGGCATGGGGCGCGCGGAGCGCAAGGATGTGTCGGGGGATAAGGAGCATCAGTTCCGCTTCCAAGTGGAAGAGCCGGACGACGGCGGGACTGTGGAGAAGGGTGGTGCGACGCCGACGGCGACGGGCTTTGCCGAGGATCGGGTGAAGACGGCGGCGACGCGGTGGACGCACTACATGGAGCCGATGAAGATCCGCGAGCATTCGATGCTGATGGCGGGGAACTCCAAGGTGAAGCTGGGCAAGCTGGTGGAAGAGGCGGTGGGACAGACGGTGAACGCGATGCTGAAGCGGATCAACACCGGTCTGCGTTACGGATCTCCGAGTGCGGTGGAGCAGGAACGCGAGCTTTGGCCGCAGTTTATCGGCACCCGGCATGCCCTGACGAAGAACAACCATGCGTATCGCCGGGACCGGTCGGTGGAGACGTGGCTGAACCCTGTGCAACTGACCGCCGAGGAAGTGCTGGGCGCCGGCAACACGGGCGTGGACCTGAAGATTGCGCGCATTTTGAATGTGGGCAATGGGAGTTTTCAGGGCCTGGCGCGGCGCTCGAAGACGGGCAAGGGCGCGACGCTGTTTGTGACCACGCCGGAATTGTGGCTGGATCTGGCGGACCAGATCGACGGCGTGGGGCAGATTTTCCATAGCGGCATTCCGGGCCGCGGCGTGGGCGGGTTTGAGCAGCCGATCATTCAGTACGACCGGTATTACTTCATCTCGGATGAAGAGGTGGCGGAGGGTGAGATGGAATGCTTCAACCTGGATACGTGGTTGTTTGAAGTGCATCGTGATTTGAACTTCAAGATTCCGAATTATTCGGAATGGACCAAGAAGTGGCGTGTGCAGGAGGGCGGTGAGTATTACCGCTTTACGAACATGGAGCTGATGGCGCGACTGACATGCCGCCGGCCGTGGGATAACGCACGGATCACGGGGTTGACGGTGAATGGTTGAGGAAGATGGGTTCTGGGTCTTGGGTTCTGGGTTCTGGTGAAGAAAGAGACGCTGCGGGCTTGATGGGAATCAGGCTTGTGGCAGGTGGAGCCAGAGGACCAGGTTCGATGTGATGGGTTTTGGTGGTGGGGTGGGTTTGAGGGTTTCGGGAGCGCTTTGGTGGGCTTCGCGCATTCAGCCCGCCCTACCGGGGAAATGGAAGTTTTTTAACAGGAGAAGGTATGAGGAAGCATGTGCTGGATGTGGTGAAGCGTTACGCTTCGGGCAAGCGGTATCGGGTGCGTAATGTGCTGGAGAATGAGACGCTTGTGCGCGGAGATACCGGAGCGCTGGTGAGCAACCTGGGTGCGAGTGGAGCGGTGACAAAGACATTGCCGCAGAACGCGCAGACGGGGGATACGTTTACTTTTGTGGTGGCGACGGCACAGGAACTGCGCGTGAACCCGGGCGCGGCGGGCGGGGTGTATATCAACGGCGCCAAGCAGGCGGACGGTAAATACATCAGCGCGGATGACGAGGGCGAGAGCGTGACACTGGTGGCCAACGGGGCGGGTGATTGGTATGCCGTCGGCGCGGTGGGGACTTGGACAGTGCAGGGATGAGGAAGTCGCGAGTCCAGCGTCCAGGGTCCAGAGTCTGAAGAGGTTTAGATGATGTGTTCCCGTGACGCATGGGCGTGGTTAGTGTTGGTTTGACGGTGTTGTTGGCGCGGGCAAGACACGGCACGCCTTCGGGGCGTGCCGTGCCACTCGGATTGGGAATCATTAACAAGGAGAAGGTATGAAGACATTGGGGAATTTGAATGCGTATTTTGGTGTGCCGAGCGCGCGGTTTGAGCGGGCGGTGTATCACGAGAATTTCCGGCAACTGCCGGTGCTGAATGGGTCGGTGCTGATCACGGACACGGCTCCGACGCTGGCGCAGATGGCTGTGCGTTTTCGAGCGAACCGTGACTGGGAGATTGGCGGGACCAACGCTGTGGACGGGAGCGCGACATTTGCCGACGGCGGCGGCGCGACACTGACGACCGCGGGCGCGTCGGCGGACCAGGTGATCCTGCGTCCACAATTGGACACGAACCAGACCGCAGTGGCGGCGGCGAAGTTCAACACTTCGGATGAACCGGCTTTGCTGGTTTCGCTGAAGACGGGTGCGTCGGCAGCGGATGTAACCGTGTGGGCGGGACTGAAGCTGACGGACACGGGCGTGCAGGCGACGGACAACGACCAGGCGTACTTCCGATACAACGCAGCGGAGGCGGAAGGGAAGTGGCAGGCGGTGATTTCACGCGGCGGCGTGGACCAGGCGGCGATTGCGCTGGGTGATGAAGCGGTGGCTGCGTCGACGGCGTACACGTTGTGCGTGGCGGTGGATCGGGAGCGGCGGGCGGTGTTCTATGTGAACGGCGAGCTGCTGTACACGGGTGGCGCGTTGACGGGGAATGTGGATCTGAAGCCGAGCGTGGGGGTGCAGGCGAATGCAGCGGCACCCAAGAGCGTGACTGTGCGGGATGTGGCGGTGTCGAAGGTTCATAACGATTGAGTGGTTTTTCCCGTCCATCCGGGAAACCGGGTGGGCGGGGTTGGCGTTTAAGGGTCAGACAGAAATGAAGATGGAGGGAAGAAAATGCTGAGGCGGCCGCGGCGAGGCCAATGCGTGCGAGCGGGTATGACGTATTTTTCAATGGGATTTCCTGGGAGGAAATGAAGATGTATCGGAATGCAACGGGGCAGTATGTTTGTTTTGCGATGTTGTCTGCGACGGATTGGTCGGCGGTGACGGGATTGAGCCCGTCGGTGTGGGTGACCAAGGATGGAGGAAGCCAGACGGCGGGGGCGGGTACGGTGTCGGAGTTGGGAAATGGACAGTATCGATATTTGTTCACGCAGGCGGAGACGAATGCGAATGCAGTGATGTTTGTGGCGAAAGGGACAGGTGCGGTGGCGGTGGCATTGACTGTGTATACGGAGGATGCTTCTGTGGTGCGAGCGGCAAACGTGACTCAGATTGACGGGCAGGCGACGAACGGGAACAACGCGACGCTGAATCTGAAGCAGTTGAACGTGGTGAACAGCGCGGGGAGCGCGGTGATTGCAAGCTCGACAGGCGGGAACGGCACGGGGCTTGCGGTGAGCGGTCATGGGACGGGTTCCGCGATGTCTTTGTCGGGTGGCACGAACGCATTGCTGATAAGCGGTGCGACCCGATCCGTTTACATCAATCATTCAGGAACCGGACCTGGGGTGATGGTCACAAACACGACGCCGGGGGTGAACGCCATTGAGATCGCGCACATTCCGTCCTCGTCTGGTTCTGGGAGTGCGTTTCGCGTGGTCAACGGTGCAAACGCGACGGGGACAACTATTTCGTTGGCGCACGCAGGCACAGCAGGCACAACAGTACAGGTGGCGGGCGGGGGATCGGGTGCAGGCATGACTCTTACAGGTGGGACAACCGGTGTAGGACTTTTGGTATCCGGCGGGTCAACATCCGGGAACGCGGTGACAATCACGTCGGCGGTAAACGGAATCGGCGTGGCGATCATGGCGGGTGCGGCAAATGCGGGCGTGCAGATCAGCGGAGGTGCGACCGGACCGGCGGTGAAGCTGGTCGGGGGTGGAACATCGGGGACTGGGCTGAGCATTTCCACGACAAATGGAGATGGCGTGAGCATCGCTTCGGCAGGGACGGGTAAGTTTGACATTAATGCCGATAACTGGTGTGGCGTGGACGTGGCGACGGTGGTGGGTGCGATCAAAACGGTGGTGGATGCGATCGGTGTGGATGTGGATGCGCTTGGCGTGAGCGTGGATGCGATCGGCGCGGATGTGGATGCGCTTGGCGTGAGCGTGGACGCGATCGGCGTGAATGCGGAGGAGATTGAAGGGATCCTGGCTGGGCCGGGGACATCGCCGGTGGCGCTGGTGGTGCGTGAGCCTGACGGCGGGGCGCTGATTGCGGATGCGGAGGTTTGGCTGACGGTGTCGGGTGAGTCTTCTACGCCAGTGGTGGCGCGTGGGCGGACGGATGTGATGGGCGAGGTGAGTTTCTTGCTGGAGCTTGGGGAGACGTACTACCTTTGGGCATCGCGTGTGGGGATGAAGCCGATCATGGGGGAGGCGTTTGTGGCGAGTTAAGAAGCGCGGTGGAGGTTTGGGAGAAGAGAATCGGATCACGCTTGGCATGAGCGTGTGATACACGGAAAGATGTTTTCAACTTAAAGGGAATTTTGATGACGATTACGTTTACAACGACGCTGGTGTTGCCACCAGCGGACTACACAGTGACAGTGGGCGAAGCGGTGGAGATTGTGAATCGGGCGCTGGTGACGCGGGATCACTCGCCGGAGCGGGTGAAGGATGCGATCGAGCATGCGGTGAACCATGCTGTGCGAGAGACGCACTGCAATGCGCGGGCGTATGCGTTTGATACGGAAGTGGGTGTGGAGAGCTATGACTTAAGCGAGGTGCTGGAAGGGGCGCAGGGTGCGAAGCTGCTGGGTGCATGGGTTGGCAATGTGGTGCTGGAAGGGATGGATTGGCGTGAGATCGCGCGGCTGAATGCGGAAGGCGCGGCGGCGGGTGAGCCGACGGGCTTTGGAGCGCGGGTGGCGGGCGAGATCATCCTGCATCCGACGCCGGATGCGGTGTATGAGGTGGGAGTGAAGGCGTGGTCGAGCTGCGTGAGCCTGGAGAATGATGAGACGGTGATCAATGTTGCGCGGGAGTTTTTGATGCCGATCTTGAGGAATGGCGCGGCGTCGCTGGTTTCGAGCAATGGGCCGGATGGGCGTGGCGGATTGGGTTGGACGCAGTTTTTGCGGGATGATTTGCCGAGCATTAAACGGGCGTGCTATGGATCGCGTGTGTTTGTGAGGGATTGCGAGCCTGATGCGTAAGGCGGGAGGGCGAGGCCTGCTGACAGGGGGCGGGTCCATGGAAATGGGCCTGTCCCCGAGGCAGAGGGGATTAGAGTTTGGGATGTTTGATGGGCTCAGGGGCGGACGATGATTTCCGCGTCGTAAGGGGGGAAGTTGTCTGGGTTGGCGTTTACAGGGTCGCCGGTGACAGAGATGGCAACATTGCCCACGACGACAGGAGATGAGGCCGGGAGCATGTTGGTGACGGTGGGTAGATTGTCCGCTGCAATGCGAGCGATGGAACGTGTGGCGGTGATGGCGATGGCAGGGCCGGTGGTGTCAACGGTGCGGAGGGAGATGCGACCGATGCGCGCGCCGGAAATGAGGGAGTTGACGAAAGAAGGAGCTTCGGTCGAGCGGTAGCGGACGGTGATGGAAGCGATGAGAGCGTTTGGATGATTCAGGGCGGAGCCGGAGCGTATGGTGGAGGAATAGATGGAATCGACATTGATGGCGTAGATGGAATTTTCGGCGACGATGGCGCAGTTATAGAAGCTGCCGGCGGCATAGATGGCGTTGATGTTAGAGAAGGAGGTGATATTTGCCTGGATAGTGGAGGAGGAGCGGATGGAGCCGATGGAACCGGCGGTGATTGTGCCGGCAATGTCGCCGGTTGAGCGCATACCCAGGCCCCAGGCGGTGGTGTCGGGAAGGGAAATTACGGGCGTGGTGTAGAGGAGGGCAAGATGACCGTCGACATTGATTTGAGTGTTCTGGAGGGATCTGGCGTGGATGGAGGAGAGGTTGCCTGGGGTTTGAATGTAAGAATCGGTGAGAAGGCGGCCGATGGCAATGGAGCCGATGCCAGCAGGAACGCCGACGAGAATGAGTGAGTAAACCACGCCGTAAATGGTGGAGGAGCGTGCGTCGGAGACGGTGAGATGGCTGGCGTCGGAGAAGGTGCGGAGAGAGCCGAGGGAGTAGGAAACGATGGAGACGGTATCAATGGAGTATGCGGAGATGGCGCCAATGCTGCCGTGAAGGGAGATATCGGCTTTGGTGAGGTTGCCATCGATGGTGATGGAGTTAAAGCGGGTGTTATGGATGGGGGTGTAGAGGGAGAGAGATGTCGCATCGCCGTGGATGTGGAAGCGGTTTAAGAGAAGGCGGGTAGCGGAAGGCGGATTAAAGTTGATGGAAAGGGAGGAGACATCTGAGTTTGCGATGAAGGAATTGATGGAGGCGGCTTGGATGACGATGGCGTTGGAGGGTGATTTGCCGAGGGTGATGGAATTGACGCGTTGAAAGGACGCGGACCAACCTTGTGCGGAGCCGATGGTGAGGGAGTTTGTGTTTCCCGCGATGTCCCATGAGCCGGTGACGGAGCCTTTGATGTTGATGTTGCCGAGTGCGAGGCGGGCGGGGTTTTGAGGGTCGATGGTGAGGCTGAGGGAAAAATCGCCCTGGCAGAGGAGAGAGGTGATGGAATTGGCGATGAGGGAGGGAGTGATGGGGTTGGAATTGGACCAGGAGTTGAGCTTGAAGGAGGCGATATCGCCCCAGATGCGGATGGAGGAATCGGTGATGTCGTGGAAGTTAAGCGTGATGCCGGTGTTGGGAACAGCGGAGAAGGAGGCGCCGGTGAGATCGTGAAAGGTGGCGGAGCCGACATGGCCGCGGAACTCGAATGAGCCGGTGATATCGACGGAGGGGGCGTTGATGGAGCGGAGGGAGCGAATGCGTGGGGGATTCCAGCCGCCGACGCCGAGGGGATAGTCATCCAAATGAGCATAGCCGTCTTGCGGATATTCGGAGGTAATGGTCTGGATCTGGGTGATGGGGTTTGTATCGGCGGGGTTTGGGTTGGTGACGGAGATACTGAGGGAGGAATTCAGGGACTTAATGACCTGGAGGATTGATGCGTCGCCGGGCTGAGAGTCTTCGGTGAGAAAGTAAGCCAGGAGGGAGCCGGGGCCGGTGAGGGTGGCTTTTACGGTGTTTTGATCTGAATCGATGTAGGTGATGGAGGATTTATTGCCTGGGCTGGGCGTGGAAACGGCGGTGCGATAGAGGGTGAAGGAACCAGAGGGCATATCGACGAAAGGGAGGGGGTCGGGTGAATCGGAAGTGGGGTTTAAGCGGCCGAGGATGGTGTGCTGGCCGAGAGGGAGGTTTGTGGTGTCGTAAGTAAAGCTGCCATTTCCTTTGGCGGGAAGATCGGATGCGATGAGGGTGTCGGCGTCGGTGATCTGGGAGTCGTTGTCGGTGTCGAGATAAAAAGAGCAGGTTTCAGTGAATTGAGGGTCATAGTAGTAGTACGAGGAGGAGGAGGATGAAGGGGGCGGCGTGTTTTGGTCTGATTCCGGAGCACTGAAGAAAAGGATAGGGTTTTGGCGGTCGAGCGGATAGACGGGGATGAATTTTGCCTGATGCTCGGGGTTGGAGGCGGAGTATTGGACGTGAATGGGTGTGCCGCGGACGGCGACGGGGGCGATATTAAGGGTGAATTTGGTGACGGGGACGAAGCTGGGACCGATGGGAGGGATGATGGGGGAATTGTAGTCTCGAGGTATTACAACGAAATCCTGCGTGGGAAGAGTGGCGGAGAAGAGCGCGCGGGCTTCAAGCGGCTCAAGTGCAGGGGCAGGGGTGGAAGGGGACTTTGCGAAGAGGCGTTCAAATGCGCGGAGGAGAGAGGCGAGGGATTTGTGGAGTTGGATGAGAGGGAACTGCATGGGCAAGGATCCCGGAAAAAGATGAGTGAATGAGCCGTGGCGGTTACGAATGGCCCAGGCTTGGTTTTTTGTGGGGTGATTGAGGCATGTTGGGCTGAAGGATCGTATGTGGGAGGAATTGGAGTGTCAATGCGACTATAGGGTGTGATTAGATCGTTTGGAGGGGTGGGTGGTGGTAAGATATGGGGTTCATTCAAAAAAGGAGCGGATTGTGAAGGCAGTGCATGCATCAAAGGCGAAGGCGGGGATGGGTGTTCAGGCAGGAAAGACGCAGCTATCGCGTCAGGACATGGAAGCGCGATACAAGGTGAAGTTTGAACTGGATGAGGATGCGGAACCGGCGGCGATTTATGTTTGCCTGGTGGAGGAGCATGATGGGTTTCAGGTGGGGCTGATCGAGAGCGCGGTGGAGCCGGACGGGGTGGTGATTTTCTTGAACGAGCGGACGGGGAACATGCAGCGGGATCTGGACCGGGCGCTGGGGATGCTGGGGCTGACGCGGGAGGACCTGGTGGAGGAGGGGTGAAGAGTTGGGGATTGGGTTCTGGGTAGTGGGTATTGGGCTCTGTCAGAGAAGAGCGACTGTAGCGTAGGTACAAGGTGTTTTTTCAGCTTGTGGCGGGGATCAGTTTGGGCGCATTGTGCCATCGCCGAAGAAGATGCCTTCGACCTGCGGAACGGGGTAAAGGTTTGGCAGCTCAACGACGAACGGATTTTCAATGGCAGTAATGATGAAATTTCCGTTGGTGAAAGGTGCGGAAGAGGGGCCGATGTTGATGAGGTTGACGAGGGGTTCGGAAGAGGTGACGCGGCCGATCATGCGGGCGGCGTATATGCCGGTGGGGCGGTAGTCATTGCTGAAGGCCATGTAGCGAAGCGCGACGGAGCCGATGCGCTGGCCGGAGATGATGGAGTCGCGGAAAGAAGGGGCTTCCAGTGAAGTGTTTCGGACGACGACGGTGCCGATGAGGGCGTTGGGATTGTTTTCCGGGGAGCCAGAGTAGATTTTGGAATGGAGGAGAGCGCCGGTGTTGATGGCGAAGATGGACGCTTCGGCGCGGATGGTGGAGTGGGAGATGTCGTCTTTGGCGAAGATGGCGTCGATGGAAGAGCGAGAAGTGATTTGGGATTCAATGGATGAGGCAGAACGGATGGATCCGATGGAGCCGGCGATGATGTTGGCGTTGATGGGACCAAAGCCAGACCAGCCCCATTCCGCGCTGAGATATGAGGCGGGAGGGGGTGTGAAGAGTAGGCCGAGGCGGCCGTCGACTTCGATGTCAACGTCTTTGAAAGTTTGTGCGGAGATGGAGGCGAGGTTTGAGTAGGTTTGAATGAAAGAGTCTGTGAGTGTGCCGCCGATGGAGATGGAGCCAATGCCGAAGGGCCCGCGCTGCGGCGGGGAAGAAGGATCGGGAGCCTGGGGGCGTGCATCGGTGAGGTTGAGGTTCTGGACATTGCCCGAGGTGCGGAGGAGGCCGAGGGAATTCACGGAGATGGAAGTGTCGGTGATGCTTTTTGCAGTGAGGGAGTCGATGCGGCCGGTGACTGAGATGGTGGCATCGTAGAGCTGACCTTGGAAGGCGAGGGAGCCGATGCGGGCGTTATCGGCGTTTGTCTGGAAGGTGAAGTGATCGACATTGCCGCGGACGAGAAGGCAATTCAAGCGGGTGGGGGTGGAGGACCAGGCATTAAAGTCGAGATTGAGGTCGGTGATGTCGGAATTAATGATGAGAGAGTTGATGAAGGCGGCGTGGATGTCGACGGAACTGGAGGGATTTTTGCCAAGGGTGATGGAATTGATGCGTTCGAAGGTGGCAGACCAGTTTAGAGCGCCTTCCATAGAGATGGAACCGACGGGGCCGTAGGCGTCCCACTTTCCGGAGACGACGCCTTTGATGGCGGCGTTGACGAGGCTGGGGCGATTTTGGAGGCCGGCGCCGGTGGAGAGAGAGGCGTGGAAGAAAGATTCACAGGTGAGGGAGTTGATCCAGAATGCGGAGAGGCCGCTGTTTTCAGGATAAGTGTTGAACCATGAGTTGATGTTGAAGGAGGAGATGAAGCCGTTGACTGTGACGGTGGAATTGATGAGATCGTGGAGCTTGATGGAGACGCCTTGTGGGTGGGCATCTAGAAGCATGATATTTGCCTGGACCACGTCATGAAGGACGATGCTTTGGACCGGGCCGGAGAGATAGAGGGAACCGGTGAGATCAACCTGGGGCGCATTGATGGCGCGAACGTAATCATTGGGTCTTGAGGGAGGAGCGACGACGAGGATGCCGTTTGATGGGCCGCTGGTGGTGATGGTGTCGATGTGAGTGGCGGCGTTTTTGTCAGAGGGATCAGTGCCGACGACCGTGATGGTGAGAGTGGAAGCGTTGGGGCTGAGTATCTGAAGGATGGAGATGTCGCCGTTTTGATTTTCCTCAGTGAGGAAATAGGCCTTGAGGGTGGCGGCGTTGTTGATGGAGGCTTTGACGGAGTTTCCGTTGGTGTCGGTGTAGATGATGGCGGATTTATTGCCGGGGGCGGGGGCCGAGGAGGCGGCGCGGTAGAGCATGAAGGAAGTGGAGAGGCCGGTGACGACGTTCATGGTTTCGCCGTAGGGGATGACGGGCGTGGCGTAGAGGGCGGGGAAGGGTTCATTTATCTGGGCGAGGATGGTTTGCTGGCCGAGTTCGAGGCCGGAGGTATCGATGGAGAACGAGCCGTTGACGACGATGGGGAGATTGGAGGCGAGGGAGGTATCGGCGTCGGTGATTTTGCCGTCTTTATCGGTGTCGAGGAAGAAGGAAATGGAGAGATCAGTGGAAGGGGTGATGAGGCCTGGCTCGACGGAGGGGGAATCGGGGGGAAGGGTGTATTCGCCGTCGATGATGCGCATGGAGACGAAGTAGCGGACTTGGATGGCGTCGCCGCGGATGGCTTGACTGGAATAGGGTGTGATATCGACGCGGGGCGGGCCGAAGACGACGTAGGGGATGGGTGATTCTAAGGTTGGGGCGGCGGAATAGAGGGCGCGTTGTTCCAGCGGTTCGAATGCGAGAGCGGGGGTGGGAGCGGGTTGGCTGAGGGAGGGTTTGGAAGAAAGGTTTTCGAATGCGCGGAGGAGGGCGGCGAGGGATTTGCGGAATTGCATGGAGTGGGTTTCCGGAATGAGCTTGACGCGATGGGGCAGAGGAGGGGGCTGCCTTTTGGCGGGCGATGGTTGAGAGATTCGAGGTGATCGTATGAGGGGCGAGAGGGAGTGTCAATGGAGAAGTGGAGTGTGATTAGAGCATTTGGGTACGCATTTCAGGCGTTTTAGAAGGGAGGACGAGGTCTGCGGGTGTGTTTGGCGTGTGTGGATGTGTTTTGAGGTCTGGATTTGGTGTTCTTGTTGAAAGGCAAACCAATGTCCGATGGTCGTTTATTTGATGAATTTGTTCGGGCGAGAAGAGTTTCACGGTGGGCTGAAGGAAAGGGGCGTGCGACGGGCGGAAGCGAAGGGAATATTGAAAGAGCTCCGTCGCAGTTTGAAGACGGGGCAGGTATTGGATCTTTGGTGAAGCGCAAGCGGGTGGATTTGGAAGGAGACATTCCAGACGACGCGGAGGAGGAGATGAGTGCGCTGAAACCGATTACGCCTCCGCGTATGGATTGGTTTAAGTCGCCCGGGGTTAAGAAGTCATTCCTGGGTGAACCTGAAATTGTTCAAACAGTTTATCGCTATGGGAAAGATGGACCACCTTCACTTAAGCGCAAGCAACTGCCTTGGAAGTTGGGCGAGCCTGTCAAGCGGGTTTACTTTGATCATAAATTGGAAAGTGATGATACGGAGACTGGTTATGTGAAGGCGCCTGCTGGTGGGTTGCCCATGGGAATTAAGGGGGACGGGAGGAGCATAAATGGATTTCCGCCAGCGCCAAGCGAGCGTGACCACGGCACGATTTTCATGCCGCCTGAGCAACGGCTGGATCCGAAATGGCGAGAGAAGGCAGAGCCAATCTACCCAGGGGCAGTGATCCAGCCAGGTGGAGAAGGACCGAAGAAGCCGAATTACGTTCAGCCGTGGGCTGGGCCACCAGAGATGGCCAAAGCACCTGAGAGGTCGACCGTTTTGCCCTGGACTATCTATGGGACTCTGGATCAGAAAGGACTAAACGTTGGACAGCTTTATCACACGCCAAGCCATCAGTTCTACAGGTGGGACGGGACCTATTTCCATCCTGAGAGGTCACCTTTTGGCAAAGCAGCTCCATCGCTAACTCCGTTGCAGATTCAAGATTATTGGGGCAGGCGCGGCGCGGTCAAGGCGGAACCGGATCGTAATATTCTGGATGAGATTGGCAAGGCCGGGGCGCGAGGGCTTGATGCTGCGCTCATGGACCCAATTCGGCAAGGGGTATCGATAGGCACGACGTATCCGAGTGCCTATTTGATGGATTTGGCGGGACTGCCTGACCAAGCCGCGGGGCTGAGAAATTGGCGTGAGAACGTCAGAGAGGGCTCGGAGTCTGAGTTGTGGAGCGGCCGGACGATGCACAAGCGTTCGGATGTTCTTAAGCCACATAATTCACTACAGGTGGGAATTTCTGATGGTTATTCGGATCCGCTTTGGTGGGCGACTCACATTGCCAATGCCGCACCACAGGTGGCGACGCAAGTGGCGCTGGGAGGGATGGGGCCTATCGGTTTTGCCCTTGCATCAGCAGTGCCCACGATCAGCAACACTTATAAGGAAACTTATGAGGAAATGATTCGGTCGGGTCATCGGCCTGAGGATGCGACGAAGGGCGCATTGGCAGAAGGCTTAGCCGCGGGCGCAGTGGATTATCTGACATCCAAGATTGAGTTTGGCTTTTTAACCGGCCCAGCGAAGCAGGAAGCTAAAGATGCGGCAAAAAGGGCCGTTCTTGCACGTATCAAGACCGGGGGAGGATCAATGCTGAGGGCTGGAGCGGCAGAGAGCGCTCAGTCGACAGTGAGTGAATTGGCGCAGGCTGCGGTTGAATCGGCGCGCAAGCATGCGACCGGTGATGGGGCGAGTGCACCGACGGCAGCGGAAATCGTTGAGCGAGCGAAGACGGCGGCTGGAATTGGATTTGTGAATGGGACGGGTTTTGCCGGGTTGAAGGAGAGATTAAAGAACCAGGAACCAAAGAGCGAAGGATCAATTAAGCCTAAGGACAAGGATGAAAAAAACGAGAGGGATGTTGAGGCAAGCAAGAAGCCACGAATGGTTTTGGATGATACGCCGTTGGTGGATGAGGGAGCGGAAATTGTTGGTGAGGTGGAGCGAGATGCGCAGGGCAAGGTGTCATTGGAGGGGACGACGGATTATGTGGCCAAACGTGCGGGCCCAAAGCAGGGGGCGCATTTTGGGTTAACGCTTCCGAAGGTGAACGAGCCGTTTCCGGGGTTCTGGGATGTGACGGACAACCTGAGGGCAATGAGGCAGAGGCTTAGCGAGTTGGCGGGGCCTCTGGATGACGGAATGATGCCGGGTTTGGCCGGGATGCCGCGCGGAGCTTATGACGTGCGGGTGCCGATGAGGCCGGAGGGATTTGGAGATAGCGAAAGCCAGATGGCGGGAGAGCAGTACCGCAATGTGTCTGTGCCGAAGTTTGAAAGGCGCAGGCCGTTGACGGTGTTGAAGACTCCTGAGGCGGTCGCGGAATGGCAGGTGCTGCGGAAAACAGCGTCTGATATTATTGCCCAGAGGGGGGATAAAATTCGCCAGATTGCAGGCGATCCCGATGCGCTCATAGGATTCAACGGATCATTGGCCAGGGGCTATAAGCTTGGGAGAGAGCGTGATGGAACGCCCTACTTTAAAGGTGGATATGATGTAGACGGGTTCATCGTGTCAGACAAACTGGCAAGTCGATTCAAAAACACGGATCCGAAGAAGAAGCCTTGGCGGGATGGGCGTGAAGTTGAGGGGCTGAAAGAACTGCAAGATGAGATTCAGATGGAATTAGTAACGGAATTAGGAAAAAAAGGAATGAAGGTTGATCCGGATAAGCCATTTACATTGAAGGTTTGCACTCGGGCTGAGTACAAAGAGTTAATTCAAAATAACGAGTATCCATTTGTTATTAAGTAAGTCGAGGGATGGAAGATGGAATCAAATAGAAGCAATTGGAGAGATGATATGAGTTCAAGTGAGTCGATAAGTGCGAATGGTGCAATGGAGCCTAAGAAGGAACCGCTTCATTTTTTAAGAGGTTCCGTGTTTTTGGAATCTTTGCTGGCGCCTGAGGAGGTGGCAAGACGTATTGGCGGCCGGCTGTTTCCAAATGGTGAATCCGTGAAATGGGAGGTGTTGGACCGGGATGAGATTTTCGCGTTAGGCGTGATGGGTTTTGGAGGATTTAACTTAGAACTGCATGATCAAGATGAGCAAGATAGTCAAGATGGTCGTTTATATGTGCTTTACTATAATACGGATCATCATATCTTCGACTTTATGCATAAACGTAAAATTGCCATAGAGCAGATATGGGTGGATATAGATTATCAATTATGGTGGGCAGTGGAAGGAATTCCGGAAGTCAAAGTCAGAACTTCTGAGGAGGTGAAAGCGAAGCGTGAGGCCCGCCTAACCGATGAAGATCGTTTCTGGAAGAGCGAAGAAGGGCAAATGGAAATGTGGCGGCGGCGGTTTCTAGGAAATGCCAAGCTTGATAATTGGGAGCGGCATCCTATGTACGAACGGTGGGAAAAACTGGGATTTGAAGGAAGATATGCGTTGATTCTGCTTTATACAGAACAAATGAAAAATCCCTCCTTACAGGATTTAGAGGAATTTCTTGCTAGCCAGACAGGTTTTTTGATTGAAGAGATTCCCGCGCTTGATTATTTCTAGGGGTTGTGGGGTTTTGATTAAAGGACTTCGGACGAGCACGTGAGAGTAGTGGTCTTTCAAGTTTAATATGATTTTTTGTCGATCCTTCCTGTATCAAGGAG
>CAZGOM010000124.1:0-16214 GCA_964527265.1 uncultured Phycisphaeraceae bacterium
TTCGGTGGGGTCGGTGTGCGGGCCGTAGGGCATGGTGTTGAAGAAGTTCCAGAAGGGGATGCCGGCTTTGAGGGAGTGGTTGCGCATGACGGCGAGGTTGTTGCAGTATGCGCCGCGCTGGTCCATGGTCGCGTGGAATTGAGGGTAGTGGTCCATGCAGAGGACTTCGGGCTTGAAGAGGGTCATGTATTTGGTGACGTGTTCTTCGTAGGTGGGAGTGCCAAGTTGTTGAGCGTTGGCGTAGTCGGGGTAGAGATTGATGTAGCCGAGTTTGGTGGGGTGTTGTTTTTTGAAGTCCTGGTAGGCGGGGACGAGGGATTCGAAGGTGCCGTTGGGGCCGCCGGGTTCATCGCGGATGGCCCAGCCCCAGACGTTGGGATCGGCCATGAGCTTGGGGTCGTTGTGCCAGAAAATGGCGCGGATGTCGTGTTTTTTGCAGAGGACGAGTTCGGCATTTGCGGAGGGTCCGTCGTTTCCGGCGATGATGAGGTTGAAATGTGCGTCGGCGATTTCCTGGAAGCGGGCGGGGAGGTTGGCGTCGTTGGGCGGTGTGTTCCAGTAGCCGATGACGAAGCGGTCCTGGGTGAATTTGGGTGTTGCAGGCGGTGGGGTTTGGGCGTGAGCGAGGAGGGTGAGGGTGGAGAGGAGGAGGGTGGCCAAGAGGGTCAAACGGGTGGGGGGTTTGAGCATGGCGGGGCCTTCTGATTGGGGATGAGCGATAAGGGTTGGATAAGGATTTGTGCGGATGGTTCCATGATGGCTCAGAGAATGGGTGGTTTTTTTAGGCAGGATTCAAAGGATCTACATGATTTAAGGGGATGGAATTTTTTGGACAGGCATTGCGTGCGGTATCTTGTTGGGCTTGCAGATGCTGCGCAGAAGCCCTTTTTTTCAGGAGCGAACGATGACTGCTAAGGTTGTGATTACGGAGACGTTGGACCAGGTTTGCGCGGATTGGCTGGCGGAGCGGGCGGAGGTGGTGTGGTGTTCGGCGGAGAAGGGGCAGCCGCTGGACGCGCACCTGCCCAGCGCGGATGCGCTGGTGGTGCGGACGTACACGCAGGTGAATGAGGCGCTGTTGTCAAAGGCGCCGCGGCTGAAGGTGGTGGGGCGCGCGGGGGTGGGGCTGGACAATATTGATCTGGAGGCGTGCCGTAAGCGTGGGGTGGTGGTGGTGTCGACGCCGGATGCGAATACGCAGGCGGTGGTGGAGTATGTGTTTGGGTTGATGCTGGACCATTACAGGCCGCGCACGAATATTCCGGTTGGAGCGGATGCTGCGACGTTTCATAAGCTGAGGAAGACGGAGGTGGGGCGGCAACTGGATGAACTGACGCTTGGGATTTTGGGGTTTGGGCGAATCGGCAAGCGGCTGGCACGCGCGGCGAAAGCGATGGGGATCAAGGTGCTGGCGTGCGATATTCTGCCTGCGGCGGAATTGAAGGCGGCGGTGGAGTATCCCATTGAGTTGGTGGATTTGAAGACGCTGTGCCGTGAGAGCGATATTTTCACGATTCATGTGGATGGGCGGGCGGAGAACAAGAATCTGGTGAATGCGGGCGTGCTTTCGCAGCTCAAGAGCGATTGCCTGCTGATTAATGCGGCACGGGGGATGCTGCTGGATGCGAATGCGCTGGCGGCGTGGGCGAAGGCGAATCCGAAAGCGGCGGCGGTGCTGGATGTGCATGAGCCGGAGCCGCCGAAAGCGGATTATGTGGCGTATGGGATTGCGAATGTGAGGCTGCTGCCGCACTTGGCGTCGCGGACTGGGCCGGCGCTGGAGAACATGAGCTGGGTGGTGCGGGATGTGGATCGGGTGCTGCGGGGTGAGAAGCCGGAATATGCCGCGTAGGGAAATGGGGTCTTGCGTCCTGCTTCCCGGGTCCTGCGTCGAAGAGCCAGAAGTCCGGAGCAAAGAAGACGGTGGGTGGGGTTGAGGGTGATTTATTTGATTTGATTGCAGTGGACATGTGCCGCCCAGAAGCGAACGAGGGCATGTAAAAAAACATGTTATGACATTAGTTTCCGGTTTTATGTTGAAAAGTGATTGGACAGCGTGAAATGAGGGTAGAGTCGCTGTGCTCAACAAATACCTCATTTCAACAATCCTTCAACTGCAAGGCAAAAGTCATGTCAAAGATCAGCAAGAGCAAGAGCTCGACCAAGGCGTTTAAGACGGACAAGCGGATCAAGCTGGGGATCTGGGGTTTGGGGCGGGGGATGTCGTTTTTTAATACGTGCGCATCGCTGAACATTGATGTGGTAGCGGGGTGCGACTTCAACCAGAATCTGCGTGATGGGTTTCTGGCGAGCAATCCTGGTGCGTATGTGACGGACGACGTGGAGAAGTTTCTGGCGCAGGATATCGATGCGGTGCTGGTGGCGACTTATTGCCCTGAGCACGCGGCGGATGCGATCAAGTGTTTGAATGCCGGGAAGCATGTGCTTTCGGAAGTGACGGCGTTTCACACAATGGCGGAAGGGGTGGCGCTGGTGGAGGCGGTGGAGAAGTCCGGAAAGGTTTATCAACTGGCGGAGAACTACCCTTATGGGCGCATGAACATGTGGCTGCAGCGCAAGTGGAAAGAGGGGTTGTTTGGTGAGCTGATGTATGCGGAGTATGAGTACATCCATGAGACCAGGTCGCTGGCGTACACGTATGGAGATGGGACACCGGTGAGCCCGGGGAACCAGGTGCATAACTGGCGGAGTTGGCTTAACGGGCACTATTACAATACGCACTCGCTGGGCCCGATGATGATTGTTACGGGGCTGCGGCCGACGCGGGTGGTGAGTCTGCCGGCGGAGGTGGGGTTGGCGGGGTATCCAACGCCGCGCGAGAAGGGTGTGATGAGGGGGCCGGCGTCGTCGCTGATCACGATGTCCAACGGTGCGCTGGTGAGGAACCTGATGGGCGCGACGACCAACGATGTGAACACGCAGCGGATCTGGGGGACGCTGGGTTCGGCGGACGGGAATGACTGGGACATGAATGTGCGTTTGGGTGCGACGGGGCACTCGCCGCGGATGAAGGTGACACCGACGTGGGATGAGCTGGGGCAACTGGCGGAGAAGTCGGGCCATGGCGGCGGCGACTTCTGGGTGATGTATTACTTTGCCAGGCAGATCCTGGAAGGGACGCCCGGGCCGTTTGATGTTTACGTGGCGACGGATTGCACGCTCCAGGGGATCCTGGCGTTCAAGTCGGCCTCGCTGGGAGGGCAACCGCAGGACATCCCCAACTTCAGGAACAAGAAGGAACGGGATGCGTACCGCGATGACCACTTTGCGCAAAAGCGGCTGGACTACAAGGGCGGGATGTTTCCCAAGGGATCCGATGAGCCGATCGCGCTGGGATTTTCCAAGTGCATGAAGAGCCTGATCCGCCTGACGGCGACTTATCGGGCGTATCGGGACTGGTCACGGATATTGCCGGAGACGCAGGAACCGGAACGGACGCAGGTGCTGGGTGAGAAGCTGCTGGAGTCGGTGGAGGAGCTTATCGCGGCGCAGAAGCAGGGGATGGAGATCGTGGCGAAGTATCCGACATCCAACGGAGCGCGTGCATTGCGGGAAATGCTGGAACTTGGTGAAGCGGCTGTGGTGACTGCGCCGGGCTATGTGAAACAGCTCAAGAGTGATTTTGCGAAGCTCAAGCGTGAGGTGGCGAAGCAGATGGAGTTGCGGGGCGTGCCCAAGGCGGGGGACAAATGGACGACGCCGTTCTTTGTGCATGCGAAGGTGTCGAAGATGTTCCCCAAGGGCAAGGGAGGATTGAAAGATGCCAAAGTGGTGAAGCTATCGCAAAAGGCGGATTGGATGCCGGGGCTTTATGAGCCACATGCTCCGGGGTTTGTGAATGTGAACCGGCTGCGCGGGAAGGGAGATGGGATTGTGTATTGCGGGTTCACGGTGAACGCGGTGCAGGCTGGAAGCTACGACCTTCTGCTTGGGCACGACGGGGGCGTCAAGGCTTGGGTGAATGCAAAAGAAGTGCATCTCAACCCTGAGCGGAAGAATCCGGCGGTGACGGATCGCGCAAGGGTAAGCGTGATGCTTAAGAAAGGCGCCAATGAAGTGATCGTGGCGCTGGATACTGATAAGGGTGCGGGTTGGGGCATTTATGTTCGGATGGCGATTCCCAAGGTGGATCGCAAGGGTGAGAAGTTGAAGGCGCTGCCAATGGAGGGGTGAGGAGGGTCCAGGGTAGAGCAGGAGTTAAAGAAAACGGGCAACCGATGGCTGCCCGTTTTTTAATGGGTGTGTATTTGAGAGAAGACGCGGGTTTGATCAGAATCCGACCGGTGGCACTCAGTCGTTCTTTCACTGAGTTGTGTGTCGCCCAATTAAGCCGAGCGGCGGGCAGGCTTGGTTTTGGGGAGGGGAGTGGGGGGCGGGGTGGGGAGTTCCTGGCGGAGAACGATTTCGTGGAGGAGGCCGGGTTCCATGAGGTCGGCGACGGAGTTGATGACGCGGTCGGGGGTGTAGGCGAATTTAGGGAGGTCGGCGATCTGGGTGCCGCCGGAGAGGACGAGGATGGTGCGGTAGCCCATCTGGACGCCGCCGACGATGTCGGTTTCCATGGTGTCGCCGATCATGGTGGTTTCGTCGGCGGTGAGGTCGAGGGCTTTGCGTGCTTCGCGCATCATGATGGGGGAGGGTTTGCCGACGCTGAAGGCTTTGATGCCGGTGGCGGATTCGAGCATGGCGACGATGGCGCCGCATCCGGGTCGCAGGCCGTACTGCGTGGGACAGTTGGGGTCGAGGTTGGTGGCGATGAGCTTTGCGCCCTTGACGATCATGCGCACGGCATTTTCGATCATTTCAAAGGAGAAGGTGCGTCCTTCGCCGACGACGACGTAGTCGGGGTCGTGGTCGACGATGGAGTAGCCGTTCTGGTGGAGTGCGTGGAGGAGGCCGCCTTCACCGATGACGTAAGCGGTGCCGCGGGGCTTTTGCTTGGCCAGGAAGCGAGCGGTGGCCATGGCGCAGGTGAAGATGTGTTCTTCTTCAACGTCAATGCCCATGCGCTGGAGCTTGGTGGCCACATCGCGGCGTGTGCGCTGGCTGTTGTTGGTGAGGAACATGAAGGGGATGTTGTTGGAACGTAAGGTTTTGATGAGCTCGTCGGCGCCGGGGATAAGTTGGCTGCCACGATAGATCACGCCGTCCATGTCAATGAGAAAACCATGCTTGCTCATAGCACAACTCCTTCGCAGCAAGCGCGAATAAGGGGATTTAAAAGCGCCTGTTTACTACGCAGGAAACAGGCGTCAGTGGGGTATATGCAATTGGTATGCCAGGGAGGCGTGAAAGTTAGAAGTGAAAAGTTAGAAGGAAGAAGTACAACCGCAGGTTAATACGCTCAAAGCGCGTTTGGTTTGTTATTACTTCTCACTTTTTCCTTCCCACTTCTTACTTGTAAAGGAGTGCGACGACGTGGCAGGCAATGGAGCGGTTTTCGCCGAGGGAGTCGACGTGTTCGTGGGTTTTGCCTTTGAGGTTGACTTGGGAGATGTCGATGCCCAGCGCGGTGGCGAGGTTCTGGCGGATTTTGAGCTTGTGGGGGCTGAGCTTGGGGCGCTGGAGGATGACGGTGATGTCGATGTTGCCGACTTTGTATCCGGCGGCGGCGACGCGCTTGACGGCTTCGTTTAAGAAGATGATGGAATCGGCGCCTTTGTTTTTCGGATCTGTGTCGGGGAAGAGCTGGCCGATGTCGTCCATGGCGAGGGCGCCCATGAGTGCGTCGACGACGGAGTGGTAGACGACGTCGCCGTCGGAGTGGGCGGCGCAGCCTTTGTCGTGCTCAAGGTGGACGCCGCCGATGATGAGTTTGAGGCCAGGTTCGAGGCGATGGAGGTCGAAACCGTGGCCGATGCGGTATGGAAGCATAGGGTCTGGGGTCTAGGGTCTAGGGTCTAGGGTCTGGTTAGAGAAGACGCGGAGGACGAGTGGGAATTTTAACCGAAGGCGGTGGGGCCGCCGGCGCCCCAGAGGAAGATGTAGAAGTCCTGCATGAACTTGGCCAGGACGGTGTTGGTGATGATGATGGCGACGAAGGACATGACGAAGGATTCGGTGGCGGCTTTACCGACGCCTGCGGCGCCGGCTTCGCAGTGGAAGCCTTTGTAGCAGGAGATCAAGCCGATCATGCCGCCGAAGATGACGGACTTGGAGAGGCCGGTGATGACGTCGTACTTGGAGACGAAGAGGCGAGAGAAATCCCAGTAGTCGTAGGAGTTGACGCCCATGATCTGGACGTTCCAGAGGTAGCCGCCATAGATGCCCATGATGTCGCCGAAGACGGTGAGGATGGGGATCATCAGGAGACATGCCAGGACGCGGGGCACGACGAGATAGCCGATGGGGTCTGTGCCCATGACGCGGAGAGCGTCGAGCTGCTCAGTGACGCGCATGGTGCCAAGCTCAGCGGAGATGGAGCATCCGATGCGCCCGGCGAGCATGACGGCGGCGAGGACGGGGCCGATCTGGCGGACGACGGAGATGTTGATGATGCCGCCGATGCGTGTTTCCATGCCCAGGAGCTGGAATTGTTTAAAGGACTCAACGCTGAGGACCATGCCGATGAAGGTGCCGACGATGAGGATGACGGGGATGGAACGGGTGCCGATTTCGTAGAGGAGGGGAAGGAGAATGCGCGGCTTGAACCAGAGAGAAGGACCAATGACAAGCCAGCGCGCGGCTTCGCCGCAGAATTTGGAGAAGCGTCCAAAGCCGTCAATCCCGCCTATGAGGCTCTCATAGAGGAAACGACCCAAGGAGCCGATGGCATCGAAGGTTTGGGCGATGGGCATGGGGAAATGATAGCAGGGGTGGGGATCGGGGGGATGCTGAGGGCTTGGTTTTGAGGTTCCGAGTCTTGAGTTTAAAGGCTACCCGGATCGGTTCAACCCCAGAGTTTTTTCCAGGATTTGTCGCGCATGGAGGCGAGAGATTTATCGAGCATTTCGACGCGCCATCCAGTGGTGCGGGCAATGGGTAGCTGAGTGGTGCCGATAAGGCGGCGTATGACTTCGCAGACGGCATAGCCGGTGACGAGTTCGGAGGAGAGAGCCGGGCCCTTGCGGGAGCGGTACTGGGCGTTGAATTCGATGGCTGATTCGATGGGAAGCTGGGAGAGGGCCAGGTGGGCGAGGCAGACGCCGGTGTCATATTCGGGGTCGCCGGGGAAGCAGAATTCGGGGTCGATGACGGCGAGGCCCTGATGGGTTTCAAGCCAACTGGAGGGGCCAAAATCGCCGTGGCAGAGACAGGGGCCTTCCTGGAGATAGCGATGGGCCATTTTGTTAACGAGTTCGCCGAAGAGCTGATTGGTTTTGAGGCGTGAGGCAGCCAAACTGAGGCCCAACTCGTATTTGTCGAGATCCAGCTGAGTGTTGAGGTCCAAGGGGGCGACGTAGATGTTCTTATGGTTGAGGGCGCGCATTTCGCGGCTTGTGGGAAGGTCGGGATCGCCCATGGTTTCGGCGTGGAGGCGGGCAAGGTAGTCGGCGAGACTGTCGATGAATTGGGCGGGGGCAGGGCTTTTTGCGTAGAGATAAGTCATTTCCCGGCTTGGGGAGAGGTCGGACATGAGGAGCGTTTTGGCGCGTGAGGAATAGCCGAGGATTTCAGGGGAGCGTTTTTGGACGGAGGGAATGCCTGCGGTGCGTTGGTAGTAAAAGGTTTCAGCTTCAATGCGATCCCAGGGGGCGGGGATATGGTCAGCTTTTTCAATCCACGGGCGGGCTTGCTTGAGGATCAGCGAGCGTTGGGAGGTTTTAATTCTCAGGGTGAGGTTCATGGAACCTTCACCGGCCTTATAGAGGTGGGTGATTTTTTCACCAGAGCGAAGCCAGCCCTGATCAAGGAACAACTCGGTGAGCAGACCGACATTGTCGACTGTGAGCCAAGGGAAGCCCGGGTGCTGGGCAATGATTGATTCACGGCTCATATCTTGGAGTCCGGAAGGGTTGGAAGCATCATGCGAACGGGAACGGCTGGGAGAAATGCCAGAATCGACCGGCGGGTTTCCCAACATGTGGGCAGGGAGACGGGTTTGAGCCGGTCTGTGTGACATATGACAAGGCGAAAAAAGCGGATGTGGCGGTTTGAGTATAGTGCGAAGTGGAGTCGTGGCCTAGGGCTGTTTTAATTGTTGGAATAAAGATGTGAAAAAGTGAGTGAGTTTGGATGGATGGTGGATAAGTTGAAGTGCGGGAAAGTGGCTGGCGCGCGTTGAACAGCAAACGACGGAACCAAAGGCAGATTTGAGGGCGGAGAGAGTCAGTCGTCGGATTTCTGGGTGAAAGGTTGCTCTAAAAGCCACGCTTGTGTTTTTTCCGGTTCAGAGCAGATGAGAAAAACTTCCTGCCAGCTTCCTTTGGATGTATAGATGCATTTGAAGCCGGTGGATCGAGCGGGGGAGCCGGCGGTGGCGGGTGCAGTGGTGGGATACTGGATTTTGAGACGTGCGATGGTTTTTCCGGCTTTGCGGCCCATGCGGCCGGGAATGATGCGCTGGAGGCCGGGACAATGGGCAATGAGATGGTCCAGAAGAGCGTCTAAACCCTGGACACGGCCGTGTTGGCGTTTAATGGGGCCGAATTTCATGACAGATGAGTATTGGGTCGTGGGTATTGGGTTCTGGCAGATTAAGACATCGGACAAGGCTGCCATTAAATCTCAGGCTTTGGGTTCGGCATCGATGAGGGCTTCGGTGACTTTGTGACGGCGGACCTTGCGGACGAGGATGTTTGCGCCTTCGATGGTGGCGGTGTCGCCGCCCTTGGGGTGGTCTTCGAGCTTGTCACAGATCCACTGAGTGACGCTGATGTCGGGTGAAGCGGAGGCGGCGAAGTCGGGGCGGTTCATGACTTGGCGGGCGCGGCCGATGGTGGCGCCGCCGCCGACGACCCATTGGCGACCAGAAGCGACGACGTGTTTGGGGAGGCGGTCGAATTCGTCGTCAATGTCGCCGACGAGCTCTTCGAAGATGTCTTCCTGGGTGACGAGGCCGACGATCTGGCCGCCGCTGTTTTTGACAATGGCCAGGTGAAGATTGTTGGCGACCATCTGGCGAAGGGCTTCGCTGACGGAGAGGTTTTCATCAAAATCAAAAAGCGGTCGGGTGATTTCGCTCAGCTTGGGGTTGTGGGGGTGGGTTTTGGCGAGGAGGACGAGCTCCTTGAAGTTGACATAGCCCACGATGCCCTGGGGGTCAGCGCGCTTGGTAGTGACAGGAAAGCGGGTGTGGAGGTCGAGATGGATCTGGACGATGACCTCGGTGAGCGGGGACTCCTGGTAGAGCATGATGATGTCATCGGCGGGGACCATAATCTCCTTGATTTTGCGGCTGGAGAGACGGCTTGCCTGGATGATGATGCGTTCCTGCTGCTGGCCGATGAGGTTGGAGAGACGCGCGAAGCCGGCCATGGTGGAGATTTCGGCGATCGTGGCCTGGTCGGATGAGCCGTGGAGCTTTTTGCCTTCGAAGGGTTTGTTGACGAAGTTGACGAATTTGGTGATGGGGGAGAAGACGAAAAGGAGCCACTGGAGGGGCACGGCGATGTAGACGGCGAGTTCCTTATTGAACTTGACACCCATGGTTTTGGGGAGAATTTCAGTGAATTGGAGCATCACGTAAGTGAAGGCCAGGGAGAAGACCATGATGTATTTTGCGCCGTAGAGATCGCCGAACTGGAGGCCGGCGACGGAGGCGCCGATGGTGTGTGCGGCGGTATTGAGAAGGAGGATGACGGCGATGGGTTCTTCGATGTTTTGTTTGAAGTGTTGCCAGATTTTGCTGGGACCTGGGTGCTTTTCCTGCATGGAGGCGATCTGAGCGGGGGTGAGGCTCAGGAGGACGGCTTCGAGGGTGGAGCAGATGAAGGAGACAAAGAGGGAGAAGGCCACGGCGCCGAGGAAGACGGCCATGGCGAAGGTGTATTCATCCGAGGAGAGGGGGATGTGGGGTTCTGGGTGGGCTTGGGCGAGAAGCAGACCGGATAAGGAAGGGTCCACGGGAGTTGATGCCTTTCGGGTTCAATAAAAAAATGCACGCTGGAGTATAAGCGTTTTTGAGGAAAATGGGTGGTGATGTTGTTGCGGGCCGCTCTTAAATGACGCAAGTCGTTTATTTAGCTGGTTTTGTGTTTAGAGATCGGGGGCGTCGGAGTTGTGCCAGCGGTATTTGAGATTGATGGTGGGGGTGGAGGGGTCGGGGACTTTTTGATCGGCTTTGATGCTTTGGATGCCGATAGCGGTCTGGCTCCACTGGGAGATGTTGTTCCAGATCAGGACGGTTTGATATTGATGGTTCTGGCGGGTGATGGTGAGCTGGAGATCCGCGGCTTTGCGGAAGACAGTTTCGAGGCTGGCGCGGCCTTGGGCGTCGGTGGTGACGGTGCCGACGTGGTCGAGGTCTTTGCTCTGATTACTGATGTTGATGTATTGGACGACGATGGTGGCATCGGAGATGGGTGAGCCGTCGGCGTTGTTAATCACCTTCATATCGAGGGTGCTGCAGCCGGTGAGGAAGGCGAAGGCCAGGAGGAGAAAAGGGATGAGTTTCATGGGAGATAGGTTACAAGGCAGAAGGGTGAAATCAAGGGAAAGCGAGAAATTACAAGGGGTTATTGCGGGGAGGGCGAGATGGGGGGATCAGCGTGTGGCGCCTGGGACGGCGGCGGTGAGGGGTTCGACAAAGAGGCCGTTTTCCATCCGGACGAATTTGCCGTGACCGTCGGCGAAGATGAAGTTAAGGCCTGTTTTATGGCGTGGAGCCCAGAAGTAGGGGGAGCCGGGGCGGCCTTCGACGACGAAGGCGAAGTCTTTCCATTGGCCGTGGTAGGTTTCAAAGAAGAGGACGATTTCGGGGCCTTTGATGCGTCGGTCTTCAAAGCGGAGCCAGTAGTCGCGGAGCGGTTCGCTGCTGACGGCGGTGGCGGCGAGGCCCATGATGTAGTGATTTGCGCCGTAGGATGCGCCTGCGGAGGCACCGATGCTGCTGCCGGAGTAGTCGGGGCAGCCTTTGTTGCGCTGGTAGAATTTTGCGTTGTCGGGGGTGTTGGAGTCGAAGCCGAAATAGGACATCAGGCCTTTGGAGGTGGGGTAGGTTTTGCCGATTTCAAAGGAAGGGACATTGTCTGCGGGGCCGAGGTTGGTGTATTCGGAGGTGGTTTCGCGGTTCCAGCGGTAGCCGAAGTTGTAGGTGCTGGGGGGGCCAAAGCCTTTCCAGTCGTTGGTGTAAACGAAGGAAGCCTGGGAGACGCCGCGCTGTTTTACGGCGCAATTGAGTTGTTTGGTGAGCTCGCGGGCCTGGGTGAGGGAGGGGAGGATGAGGGCGAAGAGGACGGAGATGATGCTGATGACGACGAGGAGCTCGACGAGAGTGAATGCGCGTGCGAAAGTGTGTTTGGGAGATGTCATTTGCATATGAAAGCATGAGGGGGGTTGAATTTCAACTGAAATATCATTGGTTGGAAGACCTAGGTTGTATTTTTGGGTGAGCGGTTTAATTGGTTTCCTCGATGGACGTGTTTTGCGTGTTTTGGGGGGGCGTTGGAGATGCGTTGAAGGCTTGATTGAAGCATTTTAAGGTAGGATTTGTGAAAATGCTGCAGGTTATTTTGATTTTGGCGCTGGTGGGGTTTGCGATATCGCTGCCGAGCGTGTGGTTTTTGATTCGTTTTGGTGAGCGCGCGGGGAAGGTGGATGTGCCGGATGCGCCGGGGTCTGGGGGCAGGAAGGACCATGCGCGGCCGATTGTGAATATCGGCGGCGTGGGGATCATGGTGGGTGTGGTGATCCCGATGATGCTGGTTTTTGGGGGTGCGTGGCTGCTGCCGGCGCCGGGAGAGGGGTCTGCGGAGATTTATAAGGCGGTAGGGGGGCATTTAAAGGGGATGCGGGAGCAGACGGGGGCGGGATTGTGGCTGCTGGGCTCGATCCTGGTGATCCATGTGCTGGGTCTGGCGGATGACCGGTTGAGGCTGAGCGCGTGGCCGAAGCTGGGGGTGCAGATCGGGGTGGGGTTGGCGCTGGTGCTGGGTGCGGATTTCCGGGTGCTGGAATTTCTGGACAAGCTGGGGCCGGTGGGGTTTTGCCTGAGCGTGGGGGTGACTGTGCTGTGGATCGGTGCGCTGACGAATGCGATGAATTTCCTGGACAACATGGATGGGCTGAGTTCGGGCGTGGGGATTATTTGCGCGGGGATTTTTGCGGGGAGTGCGCTGATCAGCGGGCAGTGGTTTGTGGCGGGGCTGGCGGCGCTGCTGGCGGGGTCGCTTCTGGGGTTTTTGTGCTTTAATTTCCCGCCGGCGCGGGTTTATATGGGGGATGGCGGGTCGCTGGTGGTGGGGCTGGTTTTGAGTTTGATTGCGATCCGCGTGACATACATTCCGATGGTTGAAGGAGCCCGGGAATGGGGGCATTTATATGGATTGCTGACGCCGCTGGTGATCCTGGCGGTGCCGCTTTATGACTTTGTGAGCGTGTCGGGGATCCGGATTCGGCAAGGAAAAAGTCCGATGGTGGGGGATCAGCAGCATTTTTCACATCGGCTGGTGAGGATGGGGTTGAGCAGGCGTTCGGCGGTGATGGTGATCTGGGCGTGTACGCTGGCGACGGGGTTGAGCGGTTTGATGCTGCCACATCTGGCGCCGTGGCAGGCGGTGGTGGCGTTTGTGCAGACGCTGGCGATTTTGGGGGTGCTGGCGATGCTGGAGATCGCCAAAGGGCGGCAGGGGTGAGCGGGGAGTGATAGAGACTGGCGCAGACGCCCGTGGCAGTGGGGGGAGAGGTGCGGGAGTGGATTTTCGAATTGAACAATAAGTTTTCTGTGGGGGATTCTTGTGAATAACTTCATGGGGTGGATGCTAAGGTTTTGGGGGAAGCTATCTTCTGTGCCATCCATGATTGAACTTGGCGTCAATATTGATCACGTTGCAACGGTCCGACAGGCCCGGCGGACGTATGAACCCGACCCGGTTTGGGCGGCAGTTGAGGCGCAACTGGCTGGTGCGGAGGGGATTACGGTTCACCTGCGGGAGGACCGGAGGCACATCCAGGACCATGATGTGGAGCGGATCAAAGGGGTTTGCCAGGCGAAATTAAATCTGGAGATGGCGGCGACGGATGAGATGGTGAAGATCGCCTGCCGTCTGAAGCCGGATTTGGTGATGCTGGTGCCTGAAGGTCGGCAGGAAGTGACGACGGAGGGGGGCCTGGATGTGGCGGGGCAGCTGGGCCGGATCAAGAAAATAGTCAAAAAGTTGTCGGATAACGGGTTGGTGGCGAGCGCGTTCATCGACACGGGTGCGGAGCAGATCGAGGCGTGTGCAAAAGCGGGTTTCAGGGTTTGCGAAGTGCACACGGGACCTTATGCACATGCGTTTCATAAGAATTCTGGAGATGTTCATAACCCAAAGGTTGTGGAAGAAATACAAAAAGTGAGTGTGGCCGGCGAACTGATTCGGGGTGCGGGGATGCAGTTCAACGCCGGTCATGCCTTGAATTATCTGAATGTGACCTACATTGCTGGCCTGGAAGGAATTCGCGAGTTGCACATAGGGCACGCGATCGTCAGCCGGGCTATTTTTGTGGGATTACGTGAGGCCGTCCGTGAGATGAAACACCTGATGGAGACCGGCGCGCGCCGGTCGCAGGGATCGTTTTAGCGGTGGTGTATAGCCGGTGTTTTGGCCCTGTCAATGCGGGGGGCCAAGTAATCCACCATTGGGGAAAAGCAAGTGGACGAGCATTCGATGCCGTTGACAAAGCCACTTGCGGCCCGTTATACACCCCATGTATATTACGCCGGGACCGTTCCTCTGTTGTGTAACAGTAGGCGGTCAGGAGTAGAGGTTTCAAGCCCGAGCGGATTGAAAGTTCTATTCTGGAAGCTGGCGAGTATCGCAGTACGGCAGACTTTGACTCAAGCCCGAGTTCACTGACCCAGGGAGATCAACTTTGTTCCAGCGACACTCCTTTCTCGTGATGGCACTCTTTACCGCGCTGCTGGTGGGCGCGGGCACAACTCTGTCGCAGACGGGCTCTTCCGAGAGCGCCTCGAAATTGCTGACTGAGGGTAGCGAGGCTTATCAAAAGGGCGACCTGCAAGGTGCCCGCGAGACCTTGAAGAAGGTTGACCCCGTTCAGTTGGACCGCCCCCAGCGTGTTCAGCTGTCGAAGATGTTGAAAGATATTGATGCGCAGTTGTCTGCGGCGGCAGCGGCGAGCGCTGCGGCAGCTGAGACGACTGCGGCAGCAGAGAAAGCAGCGGCCGAGAAGGCCGCGAGCGACAAGGCGGCGGCGGATGCCGCGGCTGTTGTTGCTGAACAGAAGGCCAAGGCATCGACGGCGGCGAAGGCCGCCGCGACGGCTGCCGCGGTGAAGGCCGGCGCAGACGCGCAGGCGAAGGCGGAGGCCGACAAGGCTGCTGAAGCCAAGGCAACTGCCGAGGCGCAGGCCAAGGCCGACGCTGACGCCAAGGCGGCTGCTGATGCTGCTGCTGCGACTGCTGCCGCCGAGAAGGCAGCTGCCGACAAGGCTGCGGCTGACGCTGCCGCGCAGACGGCCTCGGTGGAAGCCGCCAAGACGGCCGCCAAGACCGGCGCCGTGGGCGCGGCTGTGGCGGCGCGCAAGACGGCTGACGACAAGGCTGCTGCTGATGCAGCCGCTGCAGCGAAGCTGGCTGCCGACGAGAAGGCTGCTGCGGACGCGAAGACTGCTGCTGAAGCAGCGGAAGCCGCGAAGGTTGCCGCTGCGGAGAAGGCTGCCGCCGACGAGAAGCTGGCTGCTGAGCAGAAGGCTGCCGCCGACCAGGCTGCCGCCGCTGCTGAGGCTGCGGGGAACCGCTCCAAGGCTGCTGACGCGGCGAAGCTGGCGGCGATTGCCGCGGCGACGCAGGCGAAGACGGCTGCTGACACGAAGGCTGCTGAAGCCGCCGCTGCTGATGCGAAGGCCGCGGAAGCCAAGGCTGCTGCTGAACAGGCCGCGCTGGTTGCCGACAAGCAGAAGGCCGACGAAGCCAAAGCCGCCGCCGACAAAGCTGCTGCCGACGCGGTTGCCGCGCAGGCCGCTGCTGAGAAGGCTGCCGCCGACAAGGCTGTTGCCGATGCGGAAGCCGCCAAGAAGGCTGCTGAAGCGGAGAAGGCGGAGAAGGAACAGAAATCTCTTATGCAACTGGCGGTATCGCTGCGCAGCCAGGAACAGGTTGCCAACGGCAAGCGTCTTCAAGCCAATAATCAGCTTCCCCAGGCATTGGCGGCTTACCGCGATGCACTGGCGCTGGACCCCAGCAACAAAGAAGTTCAAGCATTGATTGCCGGCGTGGAAGCCAAGCAGGCGACTGTGAGTGCGCCGACGAGCCTGATCGGTGAAGACACGACGGCCAACGTTGTGCGCGCGGATGCGGCGGTGCTGGACATCAATCAGCAGCTTGACATGGCCGACCAGCTTCGCAAGAAGCAGATGTATGTGGCGGCCCGCAGCAGCATCAGCCAGGCCAACTCGGTGCTTTCGCAGAACCAGAAGTCGATCCCCGGTGACCGTGCCGCGTCGCTGCGCACCCGCATCGATGCGCTGGACGCGCTGATCGCTTCGGAAGAATCCTCGGCGAAGACCAACGAAGCGCTGATTGCCAAGGAAAACGACAAGATTGCGCAGGAGCAGAAGAAGCGGGACATCGAAGCGCAGAAAGACCAGGAAGTGCAAAACCTTCTGCGCCGCGTGCAGGAACTGCGCAAGGAGCAGAAGTACGACGAAGCGCTGCGTCTTGTGAACCAGATCCTGTTCATCAAGGAAAACGATCCTGCGGCGCTCTTCATCAAAGAAATGATCGAAGAAGCCCGGATCATCACGATTTACCACAAGCACACGCAGACCCGCAGCAAGTACATCGCCGAACACTCGGCACTGAACATCGAAGCGAGCACGCCGTACACCGCGCTTTTGACCTATCCGCCGGATTGGCCGCAATTGACCGAGCGCCGTTTCCGCAACAAGAACAAAGACGCCGGTGACTCAATCGCCAACATCCGCGTTCGCGAAAAGTTGGACGAACCGCTTGAAACGGTGGACTTCCAGGCTTTCCGCCTGAGCACGGTCATCGATTACCTGCGCCGCATCACCGCCCTGAACTTCGACGTGAACTGGCCTGCCCTTGAAGAAGTGGGCGTGGCCAAGGACACCCCGGTGACCCTGCAGCT
>CAZGOM010000125.1:0-16139 GCA_964527265.1 uncultured Phycisphaeraceae bacterium
CTGCGCGAAGGCTCCGCCCTCTACCTCGCCGGCAACAACGATGAATCCCACTACTCCGCCGTCGCTTACCTCCTGAACCAATGGGGCGTGCGCTGGTATCTCCCCACCGAATTCGGCGAATGCGTTCCCGACGTCGGCACCCTCAAAGTCGGCAAGATCGACTTCTCCTACGGCTCACCCTTTGAATCCCGCCAATACTGGATCGCCTGGGTCGGCGATTACACCGGCTACAAGGAATTCACCCGCCGCAACTTCTTCAACACCATCGGCGTCCCCAACGGCCACGCACTCGACACCTACGTCAAAGACATCATCCCGCCCGGCAAAACCGGCATGAACGTACCTATCTCCGACCCCAACACCGCCTCCCACGTCGTTAAGCAGGTCGCCGCCACCTACGCCAAAGGCGATCACGTCATGATGGGCATGGAAGACGGCCTCTACTCCAGCGACTACAAGCGCGATTCCGAGCTTGCCGCAAACTTCTCCGATAAATACTTCCAGATGAAAGAGCTCACCGACCCCTTCATGGCCTTCTATAACGCCCTGGGCAGCGCCCTCCTCAAAGCCCACCCCGACAGCAAAGCCAAAATCGGCTTCCTCGCCTACTCCAACATCACCATCCCACCCCAACGCCAGACCACCGGCGCAAAAAACCTCGTCGCATACCTCGCCCCCATCGACATCGACCCTATCCACCCTATGGATGACGTCCGCTCCCCGGCGCGCCAGGAATACCGCGACATGATGTTCAAGTGGTCCCAGATCATGCAGGGACGCATCGTCATCTACGACTACGACCAGAGCATGCTCGTCTGGCGCGACATCCCCAACCCCTCCCACATGGCCTTCGCACACGACATCAAGTACTACCGCGACGCCGGCATCCTCGGCGTCAACACCGAAAGCCGCAACGCCATCGCCACCGTCTTCACCAATCTCTATTACCGCGGCCAGCTCCTCTGGAACCCCGACGCGGACCTCCGCTCCCTTCAATCCGACTTCTACACCCGCTTCTACGGCCCAGCCGCCAAGCCCATGGCCGACTTCTGGAACCTCTCTGACCAGGCCTGGCAGGACACCCTTTCCACCGAACATGAATTCTTCGTCGCACCCAGCGTCTACACCCCTGCCGTTGTCGAAGCCCTCGGTCAGCACCTCGCCAAAGCGGAAGCCGCCGTCGCCCCCCTCAAATCCAAACCCGCTCCCTCCCGCCTCGAAAAGCAATACCTCGAACGCATGAAGTTCGCACGCCTCCAGTACGACGTCATTGCAAACTACATGTCCATGGTCACCCTCGGCGCAAACAAAGGCGATTACAAGGCCGCCGCCGCCGCAGGCAAAGTCGCCTTAAAAGCACGCGCTGAAATGACCGCCATGAACGGCACTTTCACCACCACCCAGCTCGAATCCGGTGACGCATGGTTCAACGGTGAAGTCGCCCTCTGGGAAAACCTCGCCGCCCTCACCGACGGCACCAAGGGCCGCCTCGTCGCCCAGACGCCCCTCGAATGGGCCTTCCGCCGCGACCCGCACGACACCGGCTACCCCCGCGGCTTCGGTAACGCCCTTCCCAATCTCACCTTCTACAACGCCAACAAAGACAAATTCGGACCCCAGGCACGCGTCAGCCAGCTTCCTGCCGATAACACCCCCTACCGCTCCGCAGTCAACCGCGACTACCCCACCACCCAGTGGGAAATGGTCCGCACCGACATCTACCCCCAGGCCCAGGGCATCCTCCACCCTGACTACCAGAGCTACACCGGCTACCTCTGGTACCACACCGACGTCGACATCACCGCCCAGGACGCTGGCAAAAACATCCACCTCATGTTCCCCGGCCTCTTTTGCGAATGCTGGCTCTACGTCAACGGCAACCTCGTCGCATACCGCCCCCAGGGCGCCATCTGGTGGCTCAACGACTACAAATTCAACTGGGACGTCGACCTCGTCGAAAACCTCAAACCCGGCAAAAACAAAATCATCCTCCGCGCCAACAACACCCACCACGTCGGCGGCATCTTCCGCCGCCCCTTCCTCTATCAACCCACCAACCAACCCCCAACCCCACCCGCAAAATAACTCCGTGAGCGGTCGACACCCCAACTCGGGTGCCACACTGTAGACGTCTTCGTCTACGGTGTGTCTTACCTGCGCCAACATGATTCCAAACACCCCACTCACCACAATCCCTCCAAAAACATCAAATCCCCCTTTTGCCATGAAGCAAACGACACTCCTCCTCATCGCCCTCCTCACCCTCTTCACCTTCACAACCCCAGCGCACGCACAACCCGCTAAAACCCCCAAATCAGCCCTCGACCTCAAACCCTCCCTCGACGGCAAATCCTTCACCATCACCTCTAAAACCATCCAGGATTCCGGCTGGGGCTTCATCGAACTCATTAGCCCCAAATCCGGCAATGTCGAGCGCGTCCTTTACGCTGGCCGCATCACCCGCGATACCTCCGTCACCTTCACCCCTGACGCCGCCTTAAAACCCGGCGACTACCTCCTCCGTATCCGCGACGGCATCTCACTCGCTTACGACAAACCCATCCTCCGCCCCGATGCGCCCGACGGCAAATGGGTCAGCCCCACTCACCTCGCCTATCAAAACGGCTTCCTCTATGTCGGCGAAGCAGGCGCAGGCATACCCGAGATCGTCGCTCAGCGCAGCCCCCAACTCACCTGGACCGCACGCGACGGCAAAATCTTCAAAGGCATCTGCGCACGTGTCGAAGAAGGCAACGCACTCATCATCGCTGCCGATCCCGCCCTGGGCGTCATACCCGTTGACCCTGAAAAACAATCCGCCGAAGCCACCCCAGTCGTCAAAGACGTCCAGAAACAAACCGCCGACTGGCGTGCCCTCATCAAATTCAGCCAGCCCTTTGTCATCAAACTCGGCCCCGACGGCAAACCCGCCTCCAATTGGGGCGACCACGGCTACTGGCGCGACATGCCTGTCTCCTCCGGCACCATGCACTGCATGGCCCTCGACGACAACGGCTGCATCTACATGCCCGGCGGAGACGCCTACGTTAATTTCGCCGGCCCGCTCGGCATGCTCGAAAAACGCAGCATCGGCGACTTCACCGGCACCGCGCCCCGCTCCCTCGCTGTCGCAGGCCCTGCCAAGCTCTACGTCATCCCCTACACCGGATACGGACGCATCTTCTCCGCGGACCGCACCAAGACCGGCGGCGCCGCAAACCTCCTCAACGTGGCGCCTTTCCGCAACGGCAGTTGGATCACCAACTCCATCGCCGCCGATGCTCAGGGCAATATCTACCTCGCAGATCATGAGGGCAACCTCGCCAAATGCGTCGACAACGACAAAACCATTGAAGAAAAATACGTCTATTCCGCCGAACCCAAGTTCTACGGCTTAGGCGGTGTCAACCTCTCCAAAGGCATCATCACCGCCGCCGCGCACGGCCCGGGCTCCGGCCCCTTCTGGGATTCCGGCGGCGGAGCCGAAATCGCCCTCTTCTACGACAACGGCAAATCCCTCTCCCTCCTCGCCCGCTACGGCACCCCCGGCCAAACCACCCAACAACTCGAATTCATCAACCCCCGCTCCGTCATCATGACACCAGACCACAAATACCTCTACGTCGCCGAAGACGGCATCCCCAACACCGAAGGCCCCCCAGGTAACGCCAAAGTCACCCGCTTCACTATCAAAGCCGTTCTCGAAGACACCCTCCCCATCCAGATCCCCAAATAAAACCGCATTGCACACACGCCCGTTCCCCAATCCCTTATCTCAACCTGGGCAAAAGCGCGCGGGCTTTCTAATGGTCTTCCAAATGGCAATTGACGGATCGACTTTTCTGTGTGCCATGCTCTCGTCCGCGTGAGCATGTCTTTTCTGTTTCTTCCATCCACCGTTCTTCAACTGAAAAGCCACTCGTGCTGGCTATCAGCCAAGCCCCCCTTCACGCCGTCGCCACCCTCGCCAGCCGCGTCGGCTCCCGCTTCATCTCCGCCTGCACTGCCCCAAGCAGCAACTCGCTCTTCACTCCCGCATACGCAGGATCATCCCACCGGTTCCTCCGCTCACCCGGATCTCTTTCAAGATCAAATAACTCCCCATACGTCTCATTGCGATAGCACGTCAGCTTGTAGCGCTTGGTGATATACGTCCGCAGATGCAGCCGCGTCGGCTGGTGCCGGTTCTCCACCAACGCAAAATCCCGGGCCTCTTTCTGCCGCCCCTGCCACACCCCAAGCTGATCCACCCCCTGCATCGCCCCCGGCGCCTTCGTCCCGGCCGCGGCTAAAAACGTCGGCGCCAGATCCACCAGCGACTGCAGCGACGTATCCACACCCCCTGCCGCCACCTTCCCCGGTTGCCGCACGATAAACGGCACCCGCACCAGATCCTCGTAATGAAACGCTCCCTTGGCCGTCAGCCCATGATGCCCCATCGCATGCCCATGGTCCGTCGTAAACACCACCAGTGTGTTCTCCGCCAGCCCCAGCGCATCCAGCCGATCTAGCATCCGCCCGATCTGCTGATCCATGAAGCTCGTCATCCCGTAATAGATCGCCATGTCCTTTTTCAGCGCCTCCCGGTCCCTCAAGTGCGACTGAAACCCATGATTGGCAAACTCCGTCTCCTGCCATGCCGAGTAATCCGGCTTCGCCTCCTGCGTCTTCCTGAAATGGATCGGCAGGTGCTCCATCTCCCCCGGCTCCAGCGTCCCCGGTTCCATATCCTCAGGACGGTACATCTTGTCCCACGGCGAAGGCACCAGATAAGGCGGATGCGGATCATGAAAACTCGCCCACAGGAAAAACGGCTTCTCCTCCCCCGCGCACTTTTCCATCCGCGCCATCGACCGCTCCGCCGTCCACGTCGTGTAATGCAGCTTCTCCGGTAAATCCCAGTGATGCTTCCGCTTCCCCATGTCCGCGGCCGTGTGCGGCCACGGCCAAAAGTAATCCGCCCAATTCTTCAACCCCTGCTCTTCCATCCACACCGCGTAATGCTGCCCCACATGTGATTCATCCGCATGCATCCGCGCGATCTCAATGTGGTTAAACCCATACCACGGCCCGTGAAACCTCCGCCAGAAATCCAAATGCCGCATCAACGGCTGGCTCTCCAGCGAAATCTGCCCCGCCGCGGATTTCAGCCCCTGAAAGTGCGCCTTCCCGATGATCGTCGCGTCATACCCCTCCCGCTGCAACAAATCACCCACCGTCGGCACATCTTCCGGCAGCGTCGTCCCCAGCGTCCATGCCCCATGCGCGGATGGATACATCCCCGTAATGATCGAAGCTCGCGTCGGCGTGCACGTCGGGTTGGGGCAATACGCCCGGTCAAACCGCGTTCCCTCGCGGCAAAGCCGATCCAGCGCCGGTGTCTTGATCTTTGCATTCACCGCACCCAACGCGCTGAAATGCTGTTGATCCGATGTGATCAGCAAGATATTCGTCCGCTTTGCCATCTGAGCCTCCTACCCTATCTTGGATACTGTAAACTCGCCCCACCACCACAATACGCTCGGGAGTCTTAATGCGCGTGCTGATGCTCGGCTGGGAATACCCCCCTCACATTACCGGCGGCCTGGGAAACGCCTGCCGCGGACTCGCACGCGCACTCGTCCGACAGGGCATCCACGTCCGCTTCGTCATGCCTCGTCCCGACAGCGGCACTCCCGTTGATGATGGCGTCGATACCCTCTTCATCGACCCTGCCCAGTCCCATACCCAGTCCTCGGAGGTGCCATGCTCTCGTCCGAATGAGCATGTCTTTCCCGCCGATATCGAAAGCCAAAACCCGGATCCCAACCGGGCCTCTGCCTTCCCTCCCCCCTCCGATCAAACAATCTCCCCCATCACCGCCTCCAACGCGTCGCAATCCTCCGATAGCTCCTGCATCCCCGCCGTCCAGGTCTGGCAGCTTTACATCGACACCCCCTGGCAAAGCGTCTACCCCGGCGCAAAACCCCACGCCCCCTACGCCGCTCCCATCAACCCCTCCATCCCCATTGCACCCCCAACGCCACCCGCCCTTCCTCGCACCCAGGCCCAATCCCACGCCGGCTCCATCCTCCAAAAACTCTTCAGCCTCTCGCCCTCCTCGACGCAAAACGCAAAACTCAAAGCATCTTCCTCTTCAACCCTGGACCCTGAACCCGGGACTCGGGACTTCCCCCCTCTCCCCTACCCGCCCGACGCTGTCGGCGGTGCCCGCGCTTTTGCCGATACAGTCGTCCAACATCTCCTCCACGACCCCTTCGACCTCATCCACGCCAACGACTGGGTCACTTTCCCCGCCGCCCTCGCGCTGGGTAAAGCCTGGGGCGTCCCCGTCGTCCTCCATGTTCACTCCCTTGAGCGCGACCGCTCTCCCCTGGGTGAAAACCTCGCCATCCGCCGGATCGAATCCGACAGCGTCGCCCTGGCCTCCGCCGTCATCGCCGTCAGCCGCCACACGCGCGAAGACCTCATCCGTGAGTATGCCCTCGACCCTGACCGCGCCTTTGTCGTCTACAACGGCGTAGAACTCGCCAGCGTCTGGGCAAACCTCGGCCAGATCCACCGCGACGATGAAGACCGCCTTGGCTCTTCCGTCCTCTTCCTCGGTCGCATCACCGCCCAAAAAGGCCCCATCGAATTCCTCCGCGCCTGCTCCAAGGTCGCCCAGATCCTTCCCAGCACCTCCTTTGTCATCGCTGGCGATGGCGACCTCCTCCCCGACTGCAAAGCCCTCGCCAAAGAGCTCGGCTTAGCCGACCGCATCACCTTCACAGGCTTCCTCTCCGCCCAACAAGTCCAGGACGCACTCGATAACACCGACGTCCTGGTCATGCCCAGCCTCTCCGAGCCCTTCGGCTTAGTCGTCCTCGAAGCAGCCAGCCGCGGCGTCCCCTCCATCGTCTCCCGCCACGCAGGCGTCGCCGAAGCCATGAACCACCTGGTCACCTGCGATCCCGACAACACATTCGACCTCGCCGACAAAATCCTCGCCGTCCTCCGCCACCCCGACATGCGTGAAGAACTTCGCATCGGCGCACGCGCAGAGCTCCTCCGCCTCTCCTGGGACGCCGGAGCCCAACGCTGCCTCAACGTCTACCGGCAAATAAATAAAATAACCACACGCTTCTAAAAGAAATTGGAAATGGAATTCCTCGCGCAATTACCCGTAACAAAACAGGAAAAACCATGAACTCATGGATCATGAGTCGCACTCGCCGATGGGTCGCAAATAATCGAACACTCTCAATGCTGGCCCTTCGGGCTTTGGCCATCAGCCGTGGTATGCGCTTGAAAGTAGACAACCACGAAGGTCAATCCAGGATATGCATCGAGCAACAAGACAAGACAATCATTATTGATTTACATTCCTACTTTTATGCACTCGACATGATCAATGCATTCGACTACTACTTCGACTCCGTGGAATACACGTCGAAGGAAAACAGAAAAATCGTTGACTATTCGCAACCTGCAGACCATGTACTCAAACCTTCTGGTTGCCACTTTCGATTTACATCATTGCCTGAGTCCGATAAAAGCACTCTCATCTACTTAGAAAAAGCTCAGTTGAAGCCAGGCGATGTGGTTTTGGATCTGGGAGCTTATTGCGGCGCCACCGCTTGTGCATTCTCCCGAGCCATTGGCCCTACGGGCAGGGTTATCGCTTTTGAACCAGATCCTAAAAACTACACTCATCTCGTTCACAACATCCATACACATAATGCGCCCAATATCATCCCCATCAATAAGGGGCTATGGTCCAAAACAGCCACTCTCAAGTTTCAGGCGGAAGGCAATATGGGATCTTCCGTTGCCGAAATCACGGGCCGGCACTCCAAAATCGTTGAAATACCTGTAATCAGTCTTGATGAAGCAGTGGAAACAAATGGAGTGGAACGTCTGGACTTTGTCAAAATGGACATTGAAGGCGCGGAAGAACCTGTGCTGGCTTCAGCAAGTCGATTCTGGAAACAATTCAAACCAGATTTCATTATTGAGCCTCATTTAGTCAATGGCAGACTCTCTTCGATTGCCGTATGCAAACTTCTCGAAGATCGGGGTTATCAATGTTCAACGATTCCTCAGGCAGGCTTGAGTCTTCCCCTGATTTATGCCACAGCCCAAAAGTAAGTTTGGCTGCTGAAAATTTCTACCATCCTTCCCGCGCATGTGGATCCGGCTCGATCGCCTGCACATAGCTCACACCGATCAACGCCTCCTGAATCGTCGTCGCATCCAGCAGATGCCGCATGTCCACAAACTCTGAGTTGTCCACCACATGCTTGATCTCCGCCTCCAGGTTCACCGGCTTGTCATGCGTGAACCCGATCCGCGGAAACACCGTCGCATGGTTGTGCAGCAGTTCCATCTTGCTTCCCACATTGTCCGGGTGCCGCCAGAATGCCGCGTTCACCATCTCTTCGTCCAGTCCTGACAGGTCACAAGTCAGGTCAATGCCAATCCCGCAAAACAGTCCCGTCGTGTTCAAATGTCGCGGCACATGATCACTCTCAAACCACTCCCGCACATTGCTCGGGTCGATGATCATTTTCCCGTTCTCCGGCCGGTTGCGGCGAATCGGCGACCGTATCACTCCCGACCCCATCACGCCCCCCACCTGCGCCCGCATCGCCAGCGCCAGCGCCCCGCGAAACGGCACACCCGCCGTCGCCATCCGCATCTTCGCCAAATCAAACAGCGCCCGATACAACTCCGACAACGACGCCCCCTCCGGTCGTTTCGCCACAAAATGCACCAGATCGTTGAACCGCCCGTCAATAGCCGCATTGAACCCCACCCGCATCTGCACGCCACCGCCCCCTCCCTCCACCCGCGGAATCAGAAAATCCGGCGTGTCGTTTCCATCTGTCGGCAGCCACACCATCGTCCCCCCGATCGTCATCATCTCCCCCATGATCCCAAGGTAATCCTCCACTTTATCCCCCAGCGCCCCCATTCCGATGGAATATTCCGCGCTTCCAAATGATTTGCTCGCAATGTCATCCGCCGTCAGTTCGCACCCAAGCACCTCCCGCACCGTCCCGATCAAATGCACCACGCCCCGGTCATCCGATTCGGGAATGATCCGCATCCTCCCCGCCCCCGTCTCATGCGTCTCATATTTCTCCCATTGCGCCCGCCGACCCGCATCACGCGCCAGCGGCCCGGCATGCGCCAATGCCTCGCTCACACGGTCAAACCGCAGAAACGCATCCGCCAGCCCCGATATCTCCAGCACATTGAACACATACAACTGCATCCCCGCCATCACCAATGCACCCGCCCGCGCCCCCAGTTCCCGGCTTGTCGCCACAAACACCCGCACCCCCGCGCTCGATAAATACGACACCCCCGACAAATCCAGCACCACCGTCGCCGTCTCAGCCGTCAATTCCCGCCCAAGCCGCTCCCCCAGCGCCTTGGCTCCAAACGCATCCAGCCTGCCATCAAGCGTCAACACCAACACCTGATCTTCACGACGTGATTCCATCCGCATCTGTTTACTCTTTCTTGTCTGATTCCCCTCTTTCATTTAAGAGGAGTCATTTAAAGGTCAACCTCAGGGCCATCTCCCGCCCACAGCCTCGAAATCTTAGGATACTCTTTCCAACACACCTCCAACCAAAAGACGCACATGAACCCGGGATTCTCCACCGCCCAAGCCCTCTTTCAACAAGCCGTCACCGCTTTCCAATCCGGCAACCTCACCCAGGCCCAGGCCTTCTGCCAGCAGTGCCAGCAGAATTTCCCCACTTTCTCTGAATCCTTCCACATGCACGGCGTCATCTGCGGCCAATCCAACCGCATCGAGCAAGGCATCGCCCTCATGATCCGCGCAAACGCCTTAGACCCCCGCAACCCCAACATTCTCGTCAATCTCGGGGAGCTCTTCCGCCGCGCAAAACGCTACCCCGACGCCATCAAAGCCTTCGATATGGCCCTCAAAATCCAGCCCAACCTCATCACCGGCTGGATCAATCTCGGCCTCGCCTACACCAATTGCGCCCGCCACCCCCAAGCCATTCAAACCTTCCGCCACGCCCTCCAGATCGCACCGCAAAACCCGCAAATCTATTTCAACCTCGCCACCGCCCTTTACGACTTCGGCTTAGTTAAAGACTCCCTCCCCGAATTCCAAACCGCTGTCCGCCTCCTCCCCACATACGCTGACGCATGGATCAACCTCGGCAATGCCCTTAACGCCCTCGAACGCCTCCCCGAAGCCCTCCACGCCTACCAAACCGCCTTCAACCTGAAACCTCAGGAAACCGCCCTCCAGGAATCCCTCGCCATGGTTCACCAGAACCTCGGCCACGCCAAAGAAGCACGTGATATCTACACCACTGTCGGCGCCGGAAAAAAATCCCCCTGGCTCTGGGAGCTCAAAACCGCCGAGGTCTTTGAACAAGTCGCCCCCGACCAGTCCAGCATCGACCGCTTCCAGGAATCACTCCTTGCCAAACTAGAATCCCTTGCTCAAAAAAGCCACACACTCGCCACTGAGGAACTCCTCACCTCCGGCGTCTGCCCACCCATGCTCCTCACCTACCAGGAGGGTATCGAACCCCGGATCAAAGAAGCTTACGCCCGCCTCTTCACACCCCTGCTCCCGCCCATGAACGCTCAGCCCAAGCACGACGGCCCACCCAGAATCGGCATCCTCGTCACCCACGGCCACGAAGGCGTCTTCCTCAAATGCTACGAAGGCATCATCAACCGCCTTAAATCCAAAAACGTCACCTACACACTCATCACCAGCAGCATTGCCGGCTCAAACATCCTTCGCCAAAGCATCAAAAACGATAACGTCACCGGCATCTCCGTCGTCACCAAAGACATCAAAGAATTCGCCCAGCGCATCGCCGAATTCAACTTCACCCTCCTGCATTACTGGGAAGTCGGCACCGACTCCACCAATTATTTCCTCCCTTACCTCGCCCCCGCTCCCATCCAATCCGCCACCTGGGGCTGGCCCAGTTCCACCCGCATCCCCAACGTCGCCTATTACCAATCTTCCTCGCTTCTGGAAACCAGCTCCTCCGCACAAACCTACTCCGAAAAATGCTTCGCCCCCGCACTCCTCCCCGTCTGCTACGCCCCGCCGCCTGAGCCCGACCCCAACGCCACCCGCGCCTCCCTGGGACTCCCCGAAGGCCGCCTCTATTTCTGCGCCCAAAACCTCCGCAAATACCAGCCCCGTTTTGACCAAACCCTCAAAGCCATCCTCGATCAAGACCCCCAGGCACGCCTCAGCATCCTCGCCGACGCACAACCCACCATCACGCAACTCCTCATCGCCCGCCTCACCCGCGCCGGCCTCCCCATGGACCGCATCAGCGTCGCCCCACGCTCCGACTACAAAACCTTTATCGCCCGCCTTAAATCCGCCGATGTCGTTCTTGACACCTTCGGCTATGGCGGCGGCGCAAACACCGTCCTCGACACCCTCTACGCCGGCACTCCCATGGTCACTCTCCCTGAATCCCACCACCGCACCCGCTGGGCCGCCGCCGCTCTCACCCACGCCGGCATCACCCAAGGCATCGCCACCTCTCCCGAACACTACGCCCAAACCGCCGTCCACCTCGCAAACAACCCCCAACTCAACACCCACATCCGCCACCAAGCCCTCGCCGCCCGCTCAAGCCTCTTCAATCAGACCCCCATCATCGACGCCCTCGAATCCTGGTGGGAGCAACTCTGCGCAAAGCCGAGCTGATTCCCCCCATCAGCACCCCACACACCTTGATCCCCACACACTAAAAAACACTCCCTCCCTTCCCATACCTTAATTAATTTCATATAACTTACTTTAAGTAAACCACAATAACGAGACTCCCCAATGTCCACCATCCGCGAAAAACTCTGGCTCTGGGCCCAACCCGCAAACGCGCACGGCCCAGACTCCCGATGGAAAACCCCACGCGAATCACGCATCACCCCCGTAGAAGCCGCCGTCTACATGGGCATACCAAACCTCCATATGGTCTGGCAGTGGCGTCCCGACTATCCCGAACCGCTCCCCTCCTGGCGCCAGTATGCTCTCCCATTGAACGGCCTAAGGGAAGTCGTCTGGAGCATCGCCCACGGCCACGGCCTCACCTACACCGACCACATCTTCCCCCTCATCGCACACTCCCCAAACGTCACCGGCGTCATCCTTGATGACTTCTTCACCCCCCAGGATGACGGCCGCTTCGCCGCCGTCTCCGACGCCGATCTCGCCTCCCTCGTCAAGCCCCGCCTCAATCTCCCCGACCGCAAACTCAACCTCTGGTGCGTCGTCTACGAACAGGATCTCTCAAAACCCATCGCCCCCGTCCTCGACCAGATGGACATCCTCGCCTATTTCATGTGGAACAGCCCCAGCGTCCCCAAAATCGAATCCCACTTTGATGCCCTCGACAAGCTCGCCCCCGCCAAGCCCAAGCACCTGGGCCTCTACCTCTGGGATTACGCCCAGCGCGCCCCCATGCCCCTGGACTTGGTCATCCACCAAAGCCAAATCGCCCTCAAACTCCTCAAAGCGGGCCGCATCGAAGGCATTTGCTTCGTCGCCAGTTGCATCTGCGACCTCGAACTCGAAGCCGTCGAATGGACCCGCAAATGGATCGCCCAGATCGCCGACGAAAAACTCCCCTGACTCCTTGCGCGGGTGGCACGGCACGGCCCGAAGCCGTGCTGTGTCTTGCTCGCGCCCACTACAAATAAACAAATACGCTGCCGCCCACCTGCCACAGGAGTGCGCCGGGCAAAGGCGTTCCCTTCTCCTCTCCCCTGCTCTATTGCTGTCCCCCCACCTTCCCCGTCTTCACATAATCATCATGCACATCCCCCTGCGCCGTCGGCTTCTGAAACTCCTGACCCCACGGCATAGGCATCGTCGGCAGCGGATCATGATGATCCCCACGCTTCGCCTTCACCCGCGCCCGAAACGCCTGCAGCATCCGCGCCAATTGCTTCGCCGCCTCATCCACCGCCACTTTCCCCTTCTCCTTCGTCGCCAGCGCGGCTTCACCCAGCGTCCCGCTGTCCGTGTAGCTTGATGTCCATGACACCTTCGTCCCCGGCCCAGCCGCAAACAAATCCACCCAGTTAAACCGCGACTGATCCTTGTGGAACTCGATATACCCGTTGGCGATCTCTTCCTTCTTCACGCTCTCTTCATCGGCATACAGATACACCGATGTCTCCAGCTCGCACGCATGCGCGCACCCGCCGGGGAACACGCTCTCCCGCCACTTCTTCATGAATTCCGGATCAATCGTCAGCATCGACCACCAGTTGCACGCGATGGCCTCCGCATCCGTCTCAATGTTCACCCGCCGCGCCACAAGGTCCATGTTCGGCGCATTCGACCCATGCCCATTGATGAACACGATCTTCTTAAACCCGTGATACGCCAGGCTCTTGCCGATATCCAGCATGTACTTGATCAAATGCTCGTAATGAATATTGATCGTCCCGGGGAAATCCATCACGTGCCCGGTGTACCCGTTGGTCTGCGTCGGCAGCACCAGCACTTCATGCGGAATCAGCCGCGCCGCGTGCTGCGCAATCGTCGTCACCTCCAGCATGTCCACATCCAGCGGCAAGTGCGGCCCATGCTGCTCAATCGACCCGATCGGCACCAGCACCGGCAGGTTCTTCTTCACCGCATCATTGATCTCAGGCCACGTTAACTTCTCATACCGCCAAGGTTCGCTCTTATGCACAAAAATCCCTTCTTAAATCTGACAGAACCCAGAACCCAAGACCCAAGACCCATCTTCAAAGAACCCATCTTCAAAGCACCGACTTCGTCAGCCTCATCCCCCGCGTATGCTTCGCGATCCCATCATCATTCCACTTGTACCCCAGCCCCGGCCCATCGGGAATCGTCAGCATCCCATCCTTATCAAACTTCAATTGCTCAACAAACAGATCCTCGATGTACGGCGCAGGCGTGATATATTCCACCCACCGCGCGTTGTTCGCAGCCGCCACCAGATGCAGATCCGCCGCCAGCCCCACCGCCGTGTTCCACCCGTGCGGCACCATCAGAATGCTGTGGTCATCGGCATACTGCCCGATGCGGTGCTGCTCCGTCAGCCCCCCCACCTTCGTCACATCCGGTTGGATGTAATCCACCGCCCGCCGTTCGATCCACTCAATAAAGCTCTGCCGCCGCGTCAGCACTTCACATGACGTAATCGGGATCGGCGAGTGCTCCGTCAGTTTCACAAACCCATCGATATCATCCGGCCGCAGCGCTTCCTCAAACCACGTCACGTCATACTCCGCCAGCATCTTCGCCGTCCGGATCGCCCACTTATAGCCGTGCGGCCAAAACGCATCCGACCCGCCCGCATCCACCATCAACTCGCAGTCCGGCCCAATCGCCTCCCGCGCCGCTTTCACAATCGCCTCATCCGTCTTAAAGTCGCGCCGCCCAAACGGCCCCCACCCGATCTTAAACGCCTTGAATCCCCGCTCCAGCCCCGCCTTCAGCGGCGCCCCCATTTCCTGCGGCTCCTTCATCAGCAGCGACCCGTACGGCTTAATCGTCTCCCGATGCCGCCCACCAAGCAGCCTCCAGATCGGCTGCTGCGTCACCTTCCCCAATATGTCCCAAAGCGCAATATCCACACCCGAAATCATGTGCGTGATCGCCCCGCCACGACCCTGCCAGAACGTGTGCTGATGCAGCATCTCGCTCGTCGCCGCAGGGTCAATCGCGCTCGCCCCAATCAAGAGCGGCTTAACGATATTCAGCGCCCCCTGCACCAACGGCATCGACGTATAAACGCTCCCCAGCCCCGTCACCCCCTGATCCGTAATCACCTCCACCAGCGTATGCAGGTTCCGCTCCGGATCGTTGAACTTCTGATCCCAACCCCCATCCGGAGTATGGCCAAGCAGCGGAAGCACACGCACATCAATGATTTTGAGTTTCTTCATGGCCGCCGAGCTTACTTCATTTACATCAAGCCTTCAATGAATGATTGAATGTAGGGTGGGTTGAGTCCGCGAAGCCCACCACCGCCCCCACCCGACCCTCAACCCCAACCCACTCCATCCAAGCCCCTCAAAAAAAGGGCACCCTTCTTAATTTCCAATCCCCTCCACTCACTACCTTCTACTCTCTCCCCACTCGGCGTACACGCCGCAGTTGCCTGGGGCTGCTGTACTCAACTGATCTTTCCCCACATCTTGCCAATGTGCCTGCAAATGTCCCAGCCGTGTTAGCGCGCGGCGCCAGCAAGCGTTCGGGCGAAGCCCGAATCTCTCCAAGACACCCCCGCACACCTTTCACCAACATGAAACCCATTTTCACCTCCCCTTATACTTCCTCGATTCGTAAATGTGGAAAAAAATCAGCGGTACTCAACTGCCCCGGAATCCGTTGCGCTTTCAAGCCCAACACAGCCATCGACTCCTGCACTGGTCACTACACTTTTAAATAGGACTTCGCCCTTTTTCACTGCATGACCAACTCCTCACCCCTTTCTGCAAACCCAACCCCCTCAATTCCCAATCCAACCACTTGATCCCTTCTCACAATCAGTCATCATGTTTCAATCCACAAAACCTGACACCAAAATCTTCCGAGGAAACAAGCCCATGACTCACCCGGCAACAACCCAAAGAATGGCAACCACAAAAAACTTCGCCGCCTTTGTGGTCGTACTGTTTCTCACTTCCGCCGTGCTTCCCGCTCAGGACACACAGCCTTCAGATCCTCTTGTTCCGCAATCGCCTCACCCTGCCACAAAAGACACAGCCGCCGAGGCAGCCCGCGAAATCGCCCGTCTGGAAAAAGAGCTGGCCATCGTCTCAAAAAAAACCGACCCGCTCAGATGGGCCCGAATTCAACAGGAGCTGGGACTGTGGTGGTTTGAGCGCCTCTCGGATGACCGCCTGCAGGACATGCAAAAATCCATCGACGCCTGCCGCCTGGCCCTCACCGTGCTGACTCCGCAAAACGCCCGCGATTCGTGGATTGGCACTCAACTTCAACTGACGTGGAGTCTCGACAAACTCCGCCTGCTGATTAGGGACAAGGGGCGCCAGGAAAGAAAACTCCCGATAGACCACCACGACCTTGGAATCGTCCAGCTCAATGCTCCGTTGATTTCTGACAACAAAGACGTAGCGCG
>CAZGOM010000126.1:0-15854 GCA_964527265.1 uncultured Phycisphaeraceae bacterium
CGACAAACCCGTCACCAAGCTCGACCTGGAACGCCACCAGCTCAAAATGTTCTGAGCCACTCCGCGTGCCATGCTCTCGTCTGCGTGAGCTTGTCTCCAACTGCCGGGCACCACGGCTTGAGCCCAATTCAAGCCGTGTTTTACACCTGCCAATACATTCGATAAAACCCTACTCCGGCTCCTCGTTTCCTCCACTTTCCCCTACCCACACCTTCGCCGCCTAAAAACTTGCTCCTTATCCCTTATCCCTTTCTTACCCCCCCTTCAGCTTCTCATGCACCTTCCCCATCACGCTAAAGTGCGCCGCCAGCCCGCTCACCTCAATATTCTCAATCTCAAACTCCCCTCCCAATGACGGCGGTTTGATAAACGAATAGCACTTCCCCGGCCCCAGCGTCATGCCCACCTCAATCAACTGCCCCACCACGTGCGGCATAAACCACTTCTTCGCATTCTCCATCTCCTGCGCACTCGCCTGAAATTCCTTCACACTCCCCGCCGCAAAAAACATCTCTCCGATGCACGCCCTCAACCAGTACACCCGTCCATCCGTATCCACCAGAAACAAATCACCCATCGCCGTGATCAACACCACCGCCATCCCATGCCCCACCAGCCAACGCCAATCCTCCAGCAGCGCCTCCGTATCCACACCCTGCCCAGACACCAGCAATTCCTTCAACGTAATCTTCATCAAACCCTCTCTTACCTGTTAAAGCTCTGACTCTTAAACTCTTAATCCTGACCCTGGACTCACAACCCTGGACCCGAGACTCCGCGCCCGCGCGGCTCAGTACCAATACACCGGATAATGTCGCTTCGGATTCCGTGAAAGGTTATTCACCAGCAGCGCCACCAGCAGCAGGATCATCGCCCCCGCAAACACCGGAAAAATCACATAAGCATACCCCAGCGCCTGCACCTTCGGATTAATCACCGCAATCAGCGCCGTCGCGCCACCCGGCGGATGCAGCGACCGCGTCACATGCATCCCCAGCACCGCAAATGAAACCGCCACCGCCGCCGCCAAAGCCAGATGGTCCATCCCGGGAATCAGCTTATGCGTCGTCACCCCCACCAAAGCCGACACCACATGCCCCAGCACCAGATTCCGCGGCTGTGAAAACTCCGCCAGCGGCGCACCATACGTCAACACCGCGGATGCCCCGAAACTCCCAATCAAAAACACCATGTCCACAATCCCAAACCCCGCCATCACCTCCCCAAGTTTCGCGATCGCAAAAATCCCCAGAAACGCCCCCAGCCACGACCACAAAATCTTCTTCGGCGGCTTGCGCTCCGGACACTCGCCCTTGGAATTCATCCGCCCAAAATACGTCTTTAGAGGTTTCATATTGGAACTCTGCGTGGGAAATCGAACCAATCAGTGTAAATCCCCGCCTCCCCCCCTGCACACTCCGCCGCCCCCCGCGTCCATATGTCGCACACCATCATCACTTCCCACTCCTTCTAAATTTCTTCATTTCTTCACTTTCTCTGGCCTTATTCCTTTTCACTTATCACTTGTACCTTTCTCCACATCCCTGCCATAATTCCTCCCATGCAAACCCCTGAAACCAACCCCGATACCCCTTACGTTCCCAACCTCCTCAAACGCACACTCATCGACTACGCCAACGGCCTCACCGACATGAAAGTCTTCATGTACGCGCTCCTCAAAAGCCAGATCGCCATCCCCAGCGAAACCGCGCCTCAGGACAACATGGCCACCTTCAAGCCCCTCATCCTCGACCGCCAGGGCACGCCCATGGTCTCCATCTTCACCGACATCCAGCTCGCCCGTCCCTTCACCGATTCCCATCCTTACGTCCTCACCACCGACGCCCGCTGGTTCCTCTCCCAGCTCGCCCCCGGGGTCGGCATCACCATCGATCCAGGTCAAGACAAACCTTTCGAACTCATGCCCGCCGTCATCCCCGCCGTCATCAGCTACTTCGCCGACAAGCTCGACCAGCCTCCCAAACAAGGCCCAGACGGCCCCGCCATACCCCAACTCACCGACCCCGAAAACTCACTCGAGCTCGCCCTCCTCGCCTGCTCCGACAACGTCATCACCCTCGACACCCTCCTCGCCTGCCTCATCCGCAGCCCCATCTACATCGCCAGCGCCACACCCGTCGATCACAACGGTCAGGGGCTCGCACCCAAAATCTTCGACCGCCGCGGCATACCCATGATGAGCGCCCACTCCAGCCTCAATCGCGCACAACAACACCACCCCGACGCTCCCTTCGCAAAACCCTTCCCCGCCTCCGCCGTCATTCAAAACTTCCCCCCCGGCCACGGCATCGTCCTCAACCTCGGCTACGCACAAATGCTCGAACTCCTCCCCGATCACATCGCCGCCATCAAACAACAACTCGCCGCCGTCTAAACCGGGAGCGCCGGCGTCCCGCCGGCTCCCAATCACCTCACTCCACCGATATAAGTGAACTGCCCACGCAGAAGTCTCCCTCCAATCATCCGCCCAGTCTTCAACCGCGCCTGGGCACCACGGCCTGAACCAGCTCAAGCCGTGTCCTTGCCGTCTCAGCCAACTCCCCTCCACCTCTTCCTCCCCACACCCTCCCCACTCCTGCTAAAATACCCCCACAAACTCCGGGAGCTTAGCTCAGTGGTAGAGCGCGGAGCTCATAATTCCTTGGTCGTCGGTTCGAACCCGACAGCTCCCATTTAAATCCAACAGGCGTCTTCCACCCACGCCTCTCTCCCAAAGCCTCCGGGCTCGTTTGCGTCAGCACCTCAATTCAGCCCCTCCCCGCTCTCCATCGCCCTCCTCTTTTTCTTCACCTTCCCCCCCACCATCAACCCAACCGGGCGTGAAAGGTCAAACTGTTTCCCAACTCCCCGACTTCGAATCTCAATCCTTCCAAGCCTTCGCCTCCACGCCCAACGCCGCGCACCCCTTCGTCACCTCCACCTGCGCCAACATTGCGATGCAAATGCCCCCTCCCCTGCTCTCCTCCATTTGACTTTAATACACATCACAATAAATTTAAGTAAATCAGAAACCGCCTCCTTCATCGACCACAAGGAATCCATCATGGGTCTCGACCACGGCTTGATCGGACACTGGCCCCTCACTCAAGATTGCCTTGATCACTCTCCCTCCAAACTTCCCACCACACAGGAGAACGTGAGTATCCAGCCCGTCAATGCGCCAGGCGGCCCCAAACACGCAGCCGTCTTCAACGGCCGCTCCAGCCTCATACAGGTCCAATCCCATCCAGCCCTCCAGTTGGGCAATCGACCCTTCACCACCGCAATGTGGGTCCACTCCCAGGCTGGCGAAGGCGATGTCGTCGGCGATCTCCTTTCATCCTTCGATCCCGAAAACCGCCGCGGCTGGAATCTCTCCGTCGTCAGCAATCACGGCGTCGTCTCTTCCCCCCTCTCCAATGACCGTCAACTCCATTTCGGCATCGACAACGCACGCCTCGATTCCGACTGGACCAGTCACGGTCGCCCCGGCACTGCTGTGAAGATTTCTGCGCTCCACGTCTCCGAAGGCAATCTCTACGCAGGCACAATGGAAAACCAGGCCAATCAAACCGGCCATCTCTGGCGATTCCAGGGCGGCGAACGCTGGCAGGACCTCGGCGCATCCCCCGACGGCTGCAACGCCGTACAGTCAATCACGCGATTCGGCGGCGCTCTCTACTGCAGCACCGGCCGATACAACCCCATGGGTTCCGTCCTTGGCCCAGCCAAAAATCCCACGCCCGGCGGCCACGTCTATCGCATCACCGCCGATGGTCAGTGGATCGACTGCGGGCTCCCCGGCGAACATGGCGCGCGTCCCGAAGCCGAACAAGTCCCCGGCCACTTCACCGACAAAGCCGATGAAACCATCGGCCTCATCCCCTTTCGCGGCGAACTCCTCGCCGTCAGCCACCATCGACAGGGCGTTTGGCGTTGGGATGGCAACCGCGACTGGAAATGGATCGGCCCTGCGTGCCGGCTCTTTTCCCTCACAGTGTTTCACGGCAATCTCTACTGCCTCGTCAACGGCGGGCCCGTCCTCCGTTACGACGGCGACGGCCAGTGGGCTGACTGCGGCAAGCCCAAATCATCCACCCAAACCTACAGCGCCGCCGTCTACGCCAACCAACTCTACGTCGGAACATGGCCCGAAGCAGATGTCTTCCGCTACGCCGGCGGCACACAGTGGGATCTCGTCGGCCGCTTGGGCTTTGAACGCGAAGTCATGGGAATGAACCTCTACAACGGCAAGCTCTACGCCGGTTCCCTCCCCATGGCCAACGTCTTCCGCATGGACGGCAACCATTTCGCCTTCCTGGGCAATCTCGATAACGCACCCGTCGTCCTTCGCCGCGTCTGGTCCATGGCGGTGTATCAAGGCCGCCTGTTCGCCGGCACGCTCCCCTCAGGCTTGGTCAAGAGCCGTCAGGCTGGCGTCATGGCCACCGCCGATCGCGCTTTCCCATCAGGCTGGCATCACGTCGCAGCCGTGCGCCATCAGGACAAACTGACGCTTTACATCGATGGCAAACAGATCGCTGCATCGTCACCCTTCGCCGCAGGCGACTTCGATCTCTCCTGTGATCGCCCGCTACGCATCGGCCTGGGCCAGCACGCGGCTCTCAACGGCGCACTGGCTGAAGTACGCCTCTACAACCGTGCCCTCGATACGGCGGAAATCCAGCAGCTCGCACAGCAGACTTTCGCTTGACACCAACACTCTCCAGGCAAAACGCCTGATATGTGAATCAGCCAACCCAGGGCCTCCGCGTCTAAACGTATGCCTCCGCGCCCGATTGCCGGGCCATCGGGTTGCGGGGGACATCGAGTGTGCCAATTCCATCCAGAGGTCAATGCCCTGTCGCCGACCGCTCGTCGTATTTAGCCGTCATGGACACGCGATAACCTGACCACCTGATAACCCGGGCGCGAAAATCTCACACATTCAGATGCGAAACCCTGTCAAACAGCTTCCCAAAGCACAATCCCTCGTCTCAATAGGGATAGATATAATAATCCGACCCGCCTTTTGTTGCCTCTGTATTCGACGTATTCCAGATCGGCTCACTGCTCACAAGCCGCGGCACAAGCGCACCATGCCCATCCAGAAACACAATGTTGATCTTACCGCTCGAAGGCAAATAATTCGTCGTGTAATGCCGGCTGCAAGGCGTATTGTTGATCCGCGCCCCGTTCCCCCACGCATCACCGATAAACGCCAGCTTTGACACCCGCGTCTTGAAATTCCCCGTCATCCTCAGATGCTGGGTCGGCCACCCCGGGTTCGTCGGCCCCGTGTACCACGTCCCGTCCGCCGCCAGCGCACCCGCAATCCACCCATTGGGCGCATAGTCGTAAAACGCATTCAACGTCCCGAAATTCCCCGAATACAAACCCTCCACCGGCCAGTTGCTCGCCCCCACAGTGCTGGGACAGAAAAACACATTATTCGACCGCGTCGACGTATCCGCCGTCGTCTTGTAGCCAAACGGCCCGACCAATCCACCGCCCCACGCCGCCAGATTCACATACCCCGCTCGAATCTCCAGATTCCCATGCGACTTCGTGCTCCGCCAATAATCCAGTTCCGATCCCGCCACCCCCAGGTACGGCATAAGCAACACCGGCCAGTCCGAACCTCCCAACGATCCGATGTACTGCGTCCGGTCCTGCCACGGCGCTGCCCACTCCTTAAAGTCCGTCCCGTAATACGCATTCGCCAAAAACAACTGCTTCTCATTGTTCAAACACAACACCGCCCGCGCAGACTCCCTCGCCTTTCCCAGCGACGGCATCAACAGCGATATCAACACCCCAATAATCGCAATCACCACCATCAGTTCCACCAACGTAAAACCCCGCGTACGCTTCCCGACCATAAACACACTCCTCAAAACATGAACTTGAAAAAAATAGGCACGCGCCCCATTTGCCATCCTATACAATGGAACGTTGCCTATCAACACTTTTTACCTCTTAAACCCCACCGGCAGCGCCAGCATCCGCCCGCTCCCGCTAAACTTCCTCCACCGACATAAGTGAACTGCCCACCCAACCAACCCCCTTCAACCGCCAAACCCAAAAACCCCTATCTCCACCAACCCAGTCACCCTCTTCCAAACACCTGCGGCCCCTCTAAATCTGATCTTTCCAAACATCGAGACTCCCCTTTTCAACTTCGCCCGCAAAGCACCCCGCCCACCCTCAATCCGTGCCACCCATCGACATATTATAACTAAACTACAAATTTAATCAAGGGACGACGCTCGTAATTATTTAAAAATAATACATAGGTATATAAAAACCACCTTAAACCATCCCAAAACCACCAGTTACATCACAATCCACGCCTTATCCACGTCCTCTTAATCATCTCTGCCTAAAAAATCCTCTTCATCCCAGTCAAAAATCCGTCCTCCGCCTCCCCCTCCCCCTCTTCATCCCCCATCCCCCCAAACACCTTCTCGAAAATCTCCACCACACCAAACGCAATCTCACCCTTCGCCACATATCCCCCCCGCGCTAAAACCGCCTCCCGCGCCTCCAAAACCCCATTCCCCACCGTCGCCACCTCAAACCCATGCATCGCATCGAACATGCACAGGTCATTGAGATTGTCCCCGATCACCAGCGTCTGGCTCGCCGGCACTTTCAGCGCATTCGCCAGGTCTGACACCGCCGTCCCCTTGTCGCACCCCTCCGGCAATCCGATCACGATGTGATGGTTCCTCACCAGTCTGAAATCCTCCCCGCCAAAACTCTCCAGGTCTTCCATCATCCGCCGCCGCACCCGCTCCGCGTTCTCCGGCGTGTTGAATGCCATGTTGATCCCATGCGCCCCCGCCTCGATCCGCCGCTCGACATGGATCTTCTCCGTAAGCGCCCACTCCATTCCCATCTCAAACAACGGCCTCAGCTTCAGATTCCCCTCATGAATACGCGCACCCCGGTCCTCATTGCGTCTCTCCAGGCCCGGCCACGCCGTCCCATCCCCACCCAGCACCACCCCCTCCTCCACAATCGCAAACGAAGGGAACGGCACACCCCAACCCATCCCAATCGCCCCCAGTTCATGTCGTAGGCTCTCCAGCGTCCTCCCAGATGCCGTCCCCACCATCACCCCCTCGCGCGTCAGCGTCTCAAACCACGTCGTCAGCACCCGCGTGTCCGCAGGCTTCCGATAGTCAAACATCGTTAAATCAAAATCCATCGCCACCAGCTTGATCATGGTTTCCTCTTTTCATCCAGAAGGTCTCTGTCTACCGGCAAATCCAACTGCACCCGGAAACCCGTCTTAAACAACGTTTTCCCCTCCTTCTCAATCATCGCCTCCAGGTCATACACCCCCGGCATATACCCCCCCTCTGTCTCCAGACTCACCCACCCCGGCGACGGCATCACATCAAAATACTTCCCGGCCCAGTTGTCACACGTTCGTCCAACCGGCGCCAGCCGCACCTTCACTTGCATCTCCTTCGCCTCTTCACCCCCCACATACGTCTTCACCTCCACAAAAAACGGCTTCCCGATCACCCCTGACCGCGTCGCCGCCTTCAACACCACCGGCGCAAAATCAAACTTCAATGGCGACACCCCCAGCACACGCCCCGTCTCCTTGTCCTCCAGCACCGCCTGCCCTTGATACTTCCCCGCCAGCGCCGTCCTGAACGGCACACTCACCCGCGTTTCCGCCCCTCCCGCCGCCTCCGCATCCACCCGATACCGCGCCAGGGCTCCATCCGGCGCCTGCACATCCAGCCCCACCACCAGCTTCTTGTTCACCTTCTCCCGGTTGCTCACCACCACCACCGCCTCATTGCTCCCCCACCGCACCTCGCCCATCTCCACCCCTTCCACCGTCTGCACCCCATAAACCTTCGACCGGATCCCCAAAATCTTCCCAAACCGTGACAGCGTGTGGAACGGCCCATAAGTCGGGCTCCAGCATGTGTACTCCTGCAGGCGTGGGTTCTCCCGGTAGAAATTCACATCCCAATACCCCGCCTGCGACACCCCGATCTCCACCAGCGGGATCACCATCTCGCACTGCCACCCCTCCGCCGTGCGCGACACTTTTGACTCCCACCGCGCATTAAAACCCACATCCACCCCATCCGGCGTGATCCGCGAATCAAACTGCACATTCCCCGCGCTCACCGCCATGTGATGCACCGTAAAACGCCGCACCTCCGGCCGCGTGTTCACCATGATCTCCACCACATCATCATTGAAAATCGCCCCATCCCGCGCCCGCTCCGGCCCCACGATCTTCCCCGGCTCCGGGTCTTTGCAGTCAAAGCCCAGATACAGGTTCGCATCGTCCCACTTCACCTTCACCCGCGTCTCCCCCTTGGGCTTACCCCGGTTGAACTGCCCATAAAACGGCCCCAGCTCCAGCGCCCCCGCCCATTCCGCCGCCTGCAGCCGACCATCCAGCGCAATCGGCCGCAATGCCTTCTCCGGCCCCTTCACCTCCGGCCGCTCCACCACCTCACCATTCTGTGCGTACACGTTCCCCGCCCCCGCCAGAAAAACCAGCGACAACACGACAGCAGCCGCCACGCGCCAGGCCTTCGACACGCCTCTAAACGACCTACCTTGACCACTGCATTCCGGGTCTTCGACACGCAGGACGCAGGACGACCTACCTCGACACTCCGGGTCTTCGACACAGGACACAGGACGCAGGACACAGGACGATGCCCTCTTCATTTCCCACCCCCCGAAAGCTCCTCAATCCGCTGCGCCGCCCACCACCTGATCGCCTGCGCATCCGCATCCCCGAACGTCTCCATGTCAAAGCTCTCCGGCATCGGGTCCGCCCACGGCACAAGACCCATCCGCGTCCCAAGCTCATACCGCACCCCCCCCGCCCACCGTTGCGCCTCCCGGTCCTTCGCACTCGCCCCAGGCGCATCCCCCCGCTTCTCCACCTCACCCATCACCCGCTCCAGCGTCGCCAGATACCGGTAATCCGTGATCCCCATCCGCATCCCCATCCATTGCAGCGTCGGCATCACCACCCCGTCCGCACGCGTGTAAGTCATCATCGCCTGCTTTCCCGGCGCCTTCTTCTTCTCCGACACAAAATCACTCGTCGTATCCGCCCCCGGCCATTGATACGTCCAGCTCACCATCCCATCCAGTCCCAGCTTGTACATCATCACCCCGTTGTGGTGCCGGTTCTGAATCGTATTCCCTTCCTGGTTCTCATACGCTCCTGAGCCATAAACCCAAAACGGCTGCTTGAACTTCGCCGTCTCCGCCTTCCGGTCTTTCACCAACTGCTCATTCTGCACCGACCATCCGCGGTGAAACACCGGCACGCTCGTCACCGGGGCAATCTGCGCCCCAAACTCCCCATGCAGCGTCGTCCACGTCTTGGCTCCCGCCGCCCGCGCCTGCGTGAATTCCCACATCGCCCGCTCCTGCCGCCCCAGCGATACCCCCGGCTCATCAATCCCCGCGAAATACCACTCCTGGTACCCCGCCTCCTCACCCGTCCGTTTCACCAGCGCATCCAGTTCCCCGATCAGCGCCCGAAACTGCCCGTTAAACACCTCGTCCTTCATCTGCGGCAAGACATCAAAAAATCCAGCCGGCTTCTCACCCCGCGCGCTCACCAGGCTCAGCTCCAGCCGCGGCCCAAAATAAAGCACCACCGGCCCCGTCAGCCCCACTTCCCGCCGCAATCTCTGAAACCGCTCCAGCTCCGGCGCGCTAAACCCCGTCACCTTCCCATCCGACACCTTAAACCCAGCCCCCGTCTGCCCGAACATATCCACCACCACGCAATTGATCCCGGCCTGCTTGTAATCCATCAACTCCGCCTTCAGCGCCGCATCCGTCATCTTCCCCCAACGCACGCTCGACGTCGTATACATCCCCCAATGCTTCCCCTCCACCTTGTCCAGCTCAAACGGCATCACACGCACTCTGATCTCAAAATTCAATGAATTCCCGCCATCCCAACCGACCCATGCCAGATGGGTCGCCATCCCATCCTTGGCATCCTTGGGAATCTCAAAAGAAAACCAGAACGTGCGGCTCTCTCCCTTGGGAATGTCTATCCCCGCCGACGCCTTTTCTTCATCCCCCAGAGGTTCAAGTATTTCCGGCGTCACATAAAAAGTCGAAGTGCTGTAGAGGCTCCGAAGCTGCACCCAGTCCTTGAGCACGTACCGCGATAACGCCCAACGCACCGGTGGCCAACCCTTTCCCGCCCGTACCGTCTCGGCGCCATTTCCTCTCTCGGACGGGTTTTCTCCCTTTCTCATTCCCCGGCCGGGAATCCCAAAATATTTGGCATCCACGCCTTTCAAATCCCGCAACGCATAAACACTCACCCACGCATCCACCACTTCCCCAGGTGTTCCAAATGTGGTGATCCCATCTCCCCGGGTTTCCGAAAACACCTCCCACGGGGCCGGCTTAGCCGTGTACCCGCAAAGCCGCGGCTCAGCGCGTCGATAAACCACCGCTCCAGCTTTCTTCTCCTCCTCCGTCGCCTCATACGCCGGATACCCCGCCTCCGGCACTGTCACCCGCTTGATCAACTGTCCCCCCACCTTCCACACCTCCGGCGCCTTCGCCGGGTCAAGCCCGCTCTCCGCCCCCTCATAAACCACACCCTCCCCCTCACTCTCTGCCGCAAACAATCCATTCACCCCAATCAACAGCCCCGCCACCAAAAGCGCTACCCCCCACAAACCCCAACCCCAAAATCCCTTCTTCTTCACCTTCTACTTCTTCCTCTTAAAAACTTCTCTTGACTTCAAAACAGTCTCCAACCACTCCAAACTCTGAACTCTGTACCCGGCACTCTGTACCCTGTACCTTCCCCCAGACTCACGGCTCAGAATACGTAATCAAAAACGGCCACCGTCCCATCCCCTTCATCTCGTTACGACTCCGCATCACCGCGCGCCCATCAAACATCGCATGCACCGCCCCGTTGTCATGCCGATACGCCAGCGGATCACTCGTCCCCGCATTCCACAAATCCACATTGAAGCTGAACGTCCCCTGCGCCGAATCCACCAGATACGCCTTCTCCGTCGGCCGCTTCACCTCATCGATCCGCAGCCCCGACGGAAACCCCGTCGCCGTCATGTTCCGCGTGTAGCTCCCCACCGTGTAATGCGCATACCGATAATCCGTCGTCACCTGCGCCGGGCAGTGAATAATCGTTCGGCTCTTGAGCTCCGCCTCAAACTGCACGCTCTGCCGCTCGTACCCCAGATAAGACCGCGTCGCGATGTACCACGCGCCAATCGGCGCAGGCGCAAACCAGCCATACGACGGCCCCGTCGCGTTGTACCACACCGGCGTGTATTGCTTGAAATCATTCACGTAATACATCATCACCACGCTGTTTTGCTTCTGCCCCGACATGCACTGCAGCGTCCGCGCGTTCTCCCGCGCTTTCCCGATGGCCGGCACAATCAAGGCAATCAAGAGCGAAATGATCGTCAGCACCACCAGCACTTCAATCAATGAAAACGCCCGCAAAGTCGATCGCGTCATGGCGATACTCCTCTGGTTGGGGTTAAAACCGTGGAACCACCTACACGTAATTCAAAATCCAATACCACCGGAGCCACTTTCGATAACCGGTCCTTCGCCACTGTAACCGACATCTCTCCCGCCACCTCACCTAATTTCGTGTGCGGCGCAATCGCCGCCGTAATCGTCGGGATCCCCAGCGTGTGGTGAAACCCATCGTCAAACGTCGCAATCGCAATATCCTCCGGCACTTTCATCCCCAGATGCAGCGCCGATTGCAGCACCGCGATGGCCGTGCTCAGCGAATTTGCAATCACCGCCTTGGGCGCCCCAGGACGCGTGATCCACTTGCGCGTCGCCTCCAGCCGCTCCGCGCGCGGCACCCTGTTGGCCGCCATCAAAATCGGATCCATACCTACCTCATGCGCCCGCTCCTCAAAACCCTTGAGCCGAGCCAGGCTCGCCGGATCGCTCAACCCCGTCGAATAATCAATGAACAGAACCCGCTCATGCCCGCATTCCTTCAAATGGTCCACCAGCATCATCGCCGCCCCAGCCTCGTTGAGCTTGATCAGGTTGTGGTCCGGCCCATGGTGCATCCACACAATCGGCACCGGCAGGCCCTCCAGCGCCCGGATCATCTCATCCGTCGGCTGGCTCGCATAACTCACCACCAGCGAGTCCACCTGGTTCCGCTTCACTAGCGGACACGCCATCAGATCCTCTTTACCCAACCCCCCCACATTCACAAACATGCACGTGTAATCATGCGACGCCAGTGCTCGGCTAAACGATGCAATCGTGTGCTGCGGCAAATAGAAATTCGGGTCCTCGCTCCCAATCACCACACCCACCGCATGAAACCGCCCACCCTTCAGCCACTGCCCCGCCGCGTGCGGCCGGTAACCCATCTCCGCCGCCGCCTCCAACACCTTCTTGCGCATCCCCTCGCTCACCCCCACCGTGCTCCGACCGCCATTAAGCACCTTGCTCACCACCGGGTGAGAGACCCCAAGCTTCCGCGCAATATCCGTTATCGTCACAGCCATGCCAGCGTTATCCTTTGGCCACACACATAAGCCGTTACACGTGAAATGAATATCAGGAACATTTATTAGCGTATCGCTTGATTACCGTTTGTAAAGAGTAAATTTCACGTGAAATTGAAATCCCGGCAATCTCACACTACCCTACACTCAACACAGGAATATAACGCATGAAACCACCCATCCTTGCAGCCTCCGCAAACTGGTTCGCATACACCACCAAAATCACACCAGACTCCGCCATGGACATCATCCTCCAGGACGCAAAAGACCTCCTCGCCGCAGGATTCACCGCCATCGAACTCCCCATCCCCCTCCTGGGCCACTGCCTCCACGAGCTCCCCGCACCCTTCTGGAAACAAGTCGCTCAATCCCTCAAAAACCTCGGCATCACACCCCTCAGCGTCCACGGCCCAAACTGGCCCTCACTCGACTCACCCCTCGACCAAACCCTCCAAAACCTCGCCCTTTATGCCCAAGCCTCCATCGCCCTGGGCGTCTCCGCACTCGTCGCACACCCCACCTACCACTCTCACCCCCACGTCTGCACCGTCACTCCAAAACTCCTCAATCGAGACAACCAGATCGCCCGCGAACTCTCCCAGATGCTCGCCGGCACCCCCACCCATCTCGCCATCGAAAACCTCCCCACCTACGGCATCTCCTACCTTCACGCCCTCCTGCAACGCCTTGAAAACAGCCCAAATGTCGGCGCCTGCTTCGACACCGGCCACTTCCACCTCCGCCCCGAAGGCGACCTCACCCAGGTCATCACCCGCTTAAACCCCCGCCTCACTCACCTCCACCTCACCGACAACCACGCCCTCTGCGACGAACACCTTCCCCCCGGCCAGGGCACCTTCGACTTCAAAACCTTCTTCCAGGCCCTCGATCCCGCCTGGCAAACCCGCCCCCTCCTCATCGAACTCGGCGCCCCCTCCCTCTACACCCACCCCGACGCCGCCGCCCTCTCCCGCCCCTACCACACCCAGGCCTTCCAGCACGCCCACACCTGCCTCACCGCTGCAATGCGTTAGCCCCCGACTCTTAACTCTTCATCCTCGACTCAGGACGCAGGACACAGGACGCTGGATGTGGTCCCCCGCTCAATCCGCCTTCATGTAGTGCGACTGACCACCCTGCCCCCCCACGAAAAACACGGTCAAATCAGCGTTATTCGCCCACTGCCCATGTCCGTCGGCATACGTGAAATTCCCCCCTTCGCCACCACCCAGGTCCGGCCCGTCGCCGTGGTGATTCGAGTACGGCGAGATTCCCCGCCAGTTGTCTCCCGCCGTACCGGCCTTCCAAGTCGGGTCCCACATCAGCGGCCGCCGTGACGGCGGGTCATACCGGTAGGCATACGTGCTGTTGTGCTTCACCGTCGGCCCGATCTTGTTGAGGATCGGAAGCAATCCCCACCGCCGTGTCCACCCGTACCAGACAGCATTTTCATTGGGGATCCCATCCAGCGCGGGATTGGGCGGAATGCCGTAGTCATACAGGTCGCAATCCGAATATCCCCCAAAATACGCATATCCGATAAAACTCATATCCGTTCGCGCAATCCCTCCGCCAGGCTGAATCCCCGGCAACATCGGCCTCCACATGTAATTGCTTCGCGGATCCCCCTCCCCCCAGCTTCCCCCTTCCTTAAGGCTCGGCACAGACGGGCAATTGATCATTTTCGCCGTCACGTTGTATTCGTTGTACAAAAGCGGACCCTGGCTGTAATCGATCGACTGCAAGCCATAAAAGCTCCCCGAAGGCAAAAACTCCTTGTTATCCGACGCATACACCGCAAATGTCAGATACATCTGCTTCTGGTTGGTCATGCACAACACACGCCGCGCCTGCTCCCGCGCTTTTGAAAGCGTCGGCACCAACAGCGAAACCAGCACCGTCAAAATGCTGATCACCACAAGCATCTCAATCAGACTGAAAGCCGAGTCCAAAACCCCGCCAGCAAAGGCATTTCGACGATTCAAGGGAACCTCCATCAAACACTTTGGCATTCAAACTTTAATAACAATCAAACGACGTGTTCCCCAATGCTATCTGCCATCCCCTTGGTCCGGCAACAGGTTTTTCACACATTCACATCGCATCAAAAAACTTTATTTATCGCTCTAAAACCCAAAAATGACAGGCCTCCCCTCACTCTTCCCCGGCGTTCTTCAACCCTCAAATAAGCCCCTCCAAATCGATGCTGCCTTGGTCATATCGCTTGCTCCAACACATCTCTGCATGGATAAATTGGCATCAAAATATTTTTGACAATCTCCCTGCACCTCCCGTACCCTCCTCCCCATACCAGCCCCGTGGAACCCTCAAATGATCACCCCCGCCATCCAAACCTGGCTCACCCAGGCCGCCCACAAAATCACCCAATCCCCCCTCACCGCCGACGACCTCGCCGCACTCGAAAAACTCCTCGACGCCCCTCAGCCCAAACTCCGTCAACGCCTCCTCTACGCCCACACCGCGCTCCCTGTCCCCACCAGCCAAACACACACCATGTACGTCATCGAACCCGTCCCCAACGGCGGCGCCTTCGACCTCGTCCCCAACTACAAATTTCCCTACAACACCGTCCACGAAGCCGTCATCGACGGCTGGCAAATCGTCTCCTTCCCCGACTACAAAACCCCCATCCAGGACCGCGAAATCGACATCCCCGGCTATCAGTTTATCCTCCAGAAAATAGAGGTTTACCATGACTAATATCCCCGCCGGCACCCTCCTTGCAGACGCCCAGATGATCGACTTCATCATCAAAGGCTACACCCTCGTCACCCCCTCCTGCCCCGCCTCCCTTCACCAGCAGGTATGCCGTGAGCTCGACAAAAATGGCACCATTCCCGTCGACCTCGAAAACGATCCCACCGGCCTCCAGCTTCTCGACAAATCCCCCGCCCTCAAGGAAGTTTTTAACGACCCACTCATTCACGGCGCAACCACCAGCCTCGTCGGCCACGACTACTTCATCTTCGGCCGCTACTGCCACGCCAACGCCCCCGGCCAGGGCGGCATCTACTGGCACCAGGACGACGTCAATGCACGCCACTATCAAGTCCGCCGCCTCATGTTTCTCTATTACCCGCAGGAAGTCACCCTCGACATGGGCCCCACTTTCGTCGTCCCCGGCACCCACCTCTTAAACACCCCCACCGACCAAATGCAGGCCTACGGCAACATCCGCGGCCAAATTCCCCTCACCGTCCCCGCCGGCACCGTCGCTATCACCCATTACGACATCTGGCACTCCGCCACCCGCAACAAAAGCCAGAAAATGCGCTA
>CAZGOM010000127.1:0-15849 GCA_964527265.1 uncultured Phycisphaeraceae bacterium
TCGCGGTGCATGCAGTCGACGGTGTAGCTGACGGCGACGGGGTTGGAGACGACGCGGAAGAGGACGCCGACCATGCGGGTCTGCTGGTTGCGGAAGGCGCGGGCCAGGAGGTTGGGCTGATAGCCCAGTTCGGCGGCGACCTTGCGGATCATCTCCGCTTTTTGGGGATTCAGACGGACGCTGGAGTTTTTGGAAAGGAGGCCAAGCGCGGCGCCGACGGAGACGTCGGAGACGCCTGCTTTCTTACCGATTTCGCTGAGTGTGACACGTTTGGCCATGATGGCCCTATGTTACCTGAGGGAAGATGGAGAGGCGGATTTTTTGACTGGGATTTAGAGGATGGGATTGAATTCAGGCGGTCATGGCCTGGGTGAGGTCCAGGGCGTAGGGGGGGAGCCAGGCGGGGGTGTTGGAGAGGGGGAGGACGGAATCGTGAAGGGTGATGTTGAGGGTGTTTTGCATGAAGGCGCGGCGGGCCTGGATGCGTTGGAAGAGGGCGGGGTGCTTTTTGGCGAGGGCCTGGCGGAGGGAGGCGTCGGCAAGGACGATGCCGTCTTCGACGTTGCTGGTGCAGAAAGGGCCCTGGGAGATGGGGATGAGATCTGCTTGAAGGGCCATGCCAGAAGTGAGGATGGTTTTGGAATGGGCGTGAAAGGGGGAATGGGTCCATTCGTCGAGATGAATGAGGTGGCCGGGGTTCAAGGCGAGCTTGAGGAGGCTGGCATCGCGGGTTTGTTCGACGGCGGCGAAGACGTCACCGGCGGAGACGCCGACTTTCAGGCAGCGATACCAGGCGGCGACCATGGCGTAATAGTTGGAGACGAAGGCGGGATAGAAGGTGCGGAGGTTATTGGGGAGATCGGAGGGTGAGGAGATGAGCGCGCCAGCGCGGGCGGTGAGGGACCCGGCGACGCCCATGGCCATGGTGAAGGGCTCGCCGCGTTTGAGGAGGCCGTTGCCGGGGCTGGCCAGGCCGCGCGCGGCTTTTGCGCCGAAGCTGGTCATGGAGTGGCAACTGAGGGTTAAGCCGCGGGTGTCGAAGTGTTTTTGCAGGGAGTGTTCGGAGATGCCTTCCTTCAAGTGCTGGAGGGTAGCGAGGATGGCGTCGGAGGTGACGGAGGCGGCGAATTCCAGGCAGGCGATCTGATCGGGCTCGCAGTGGGAGCGGAGGCCGGATTCGGGATCGATGAAGAGTGCGCCGGCGTTGAGGACGTTTTTGCGGCTGGCGGAGATGGTGCGAAGGTTATCGATGAGATAGCTGGGGGATTCATGGACGAGGGGGCCGCCGGGGATGAGTTTGCCGGAGAAGTATTTCCAGCCGGTGACGCCGATTTTCATGCCGCGGGTGAGGCCGGCATCGGTGAGAATGGTTTTGAGCGGGCGGGAGTTTTCACGGGGCTGGCCCATGAGGGAGAACTCCTGGAACATTTCGACGGTGAGGCTGAGTTTTTCGGAGGGGAGGTAGCCCATGCACTCGTTGCCGACGAGGAGGGTTTTGCGGCCTTTGGCAGTGAGGATGAGAAGGGCTTCCTCAAAGCGGGGATCAAAGCCGGTGAGGTAGGCGAGATTGGCGGAGTGCTCACGGTCGGCATAGACGACGAGGGCGTCAAGCTTGTGTTTTTGAAGGGCGAGGAGGGTTTGATCGATGCGTTTTTGATGGAGGGAGATGGGGAGGGTGGGTTGATTTTGAGCGGAGCCGAAGGAGGGGAGGGAGAGGGTTTTGATTGGCATTTTTGGGTGGGGTGGTGGTTGGTGGTTAGTGTTGAGTGGCGAGGGAAGAGGGAAGACACGGGTCTGATCAGAATCCGCCCGTGGCAACCGGATTGAGGGTGTTTTAAAAGTTGTCCCAGGTGCAGTCACCTGCGCCGACGGTCATGTTGTCGAGTGTGGTGGTGAGGTAGGTTTTGGCGGAGCCGTCGAACATCGAAGTGTTTGTGTAGGCCTGCTGGTGGCGGTGTGCGAAGTTTCCGGTGCCGATGCCGAGGGTGTAAGGGGAGCCCATGGCGGGGAGGTCGAGGCGGTAGGTGGTGCCGTTCATTTTGAAGTCGGTGCCCCAATCGTGGTGGCTGTAGGCTTCGGGGATGGGGTAGTTGGGGGTGCCGGTGGGGACGAGGCCGTTGATGCGCACATCCGCGAGGTTGATGGTGGCGGAGGGGGTGAGGATCTTATCGGCTTTAAAGGGGAGGACGCTGAGGGATTGCCACCAGTTGCCGGCCTGGGGGGTGGCGTCGGAGATGGCGGGGCGTCCGGTAATGAGGCTGGCGCCGGGGCCGTTGAGTGCGGAGTTCGCGCCGTAGCCGCCGCCGCGGTTCTGGTAGTAGATGCCGGGGTAGACGGGTTGATTTGGGCAGCGCCAGACGCCGGTGAGGTAGCAGGCGGGGTCGAGGAAGTAGCTGGCGGGCCCTTCGGTGAAGAAGTCGGTGACGTAGATGGCATTGGAGAGGGTGAGCGGGCCGTAAGCCCCCTTAATGAGGACGCGGTAGAAGTTATTGAATTCGCGGGGCCAGTTGCCGCCGAAGCCGGAGTCGTCGCCGTTGTGACCCATGGTGGGACTGAGGGCGTAGCTCCGGAAATCTGCGCCGTAGTTTGCGCCCATGGTTTGGATCTGGCGGAGGTTGCCCAGGCAGATGGAGGTTTTGGCGGCTTCACGGGCCTGGGAGAGGGAGGGGACGAGAAGGGCCAGAAGGGTGGAGATGATGGAGATGACGACGAGAAGCTCGATCAAGGTGAAAGCGCGGCCTGACATAAAGGAATGGCGTGACATGTGAGTTCTCCGGCAGGCGGAATGGGGAGACGGGAGCTACAAAAAAGAATTTCGCCCCTTTAAAATAGTGGATTTGTGCTTTTCTTAGAATGGAACAGGTCGGGGGAAACATGTACTATTTCCGGAATGAAGCATCATGACGTTCGACCCCCGGTGCATGCGGGCATGGGCCATCACGAGACGCCGGTGTTGTATCGGGTGTCGGCGAGCGTGCTTCAATTTCAGGGGTTGGCGCTGAGTTATACGCGGTATGGGCGTGCATTTTTCCGTGTGGAGGGGAAAGAGATCCAGGTGCGCAAGCATGATCTAGTGCTGATGTGGCCGATGGAGCAGACGATTGAATATGGGGTGCGGGGGGCACGGATGCATTGGGGGACGATGTGGGCGCATTTTGACCCGCGGCCGGACTGGCTGGCGTGGCTGAATTGGCCCCAGGAATTGCCGGGAGTGATGCGATTGCGGCTGACGGATGAAGCGCAGCGCAAGCGGATTGTCAGGCGGTTTGCGCGGGTGTGCCGATTGGCGGTGAGGCCGCGGGCGTTTCACAACGAATTTTGCGTGCATGCGCTGGAAGGAATGCTGTTGGAATGCCGCATGGCCAATCCGAAGGAAGAGGGGGTGCGGATGGATGCGCGGGTGCAGCGGGTGGTGGATCATTTGTGCCGAAACTTTGAGAAACCGGCGACATTGGACCAACTGGCGCAGATTGCGGCGCTTTCGGCTTCGCATCTGGAAGAGGTGTTTAAGGCGCAGATCGGGCTGACGCCGTTCGCGTTTCTGGAAGCGCAGCGGATGCGGCGGGCATCGCACCTCCTGCACCGGACGGCGCGGCCTGTGGCGGAGATCGCCCGGGAGGTGGGTTATGAGGACCCGCTTTATTTCAGCAAGCGGTTTCGGAAGAGTTTTAACATGAGCCCGAGGGAGTATCGGGGGAATTGCGGGAAGCCGGAGTGAGAAGAAGACGAGATCAGGAGACGATCTGGAGGCGGTAGGAGTCGGCGGGGAGGATGGAGTCGTAGAGGGCAGGGGTGGTTTTGTTGGCGACTTTGAAGAGGTCGGTGGGTTTGAGGCCGGTCTGGCGGGCGTAGGCGGTAATCTTGGCAGCGGCGACAAAGCCATTGGGGAGGGTTTGAGAAGCATCGACGAGTTTCAGGGTGACATTGGTGAGGGTGCCGGCGGCGATGCGGGTGTTGGTGAAGGTGGGGGTGGTGTTGGGGTTGGCGACGGCTTTGCCGGTGACGGTGAAGCCCTGGAGGGTGGCGGTGGGAAGGGAGAATTGAGATTTGGCGGTGGGGAGGGTGGTTGGGTCAACTAAGGTGCTGACGCCGACGAAGAAGGAGCTGTTGTTTGCCGCGCCGACGGAAACGAGGCCGGTGTTGCCGGTGATGCTCCATGCGCTGTTTAAGAGAGTGCCGGCGATGGTGACGGAGCCGAGGGCGTTGGCTTTGGAGGTGACGCCTTCGCCGGTGACGGTGACGAGGCCGGAGAAATCGCCGGGGATTGCGGGGGTGGTTTGGGTGGAGGCGAGGCCTTTGGTGGTGACGGAACTGATGGCGTCCGCGGAGATGGAGCCTTGGAGCCAGTTGAGGGAAGAGATTGTGCCAATATTCCCTTGGCTGGTGAGGGTGGTGTCCTGGGTTTGGCCTTTGGAGGTGTAAGAGGCGATGGCGCCCAGGGTGGTGATCTGGGTGTTGGAGGCGCTGCCGACGGTGATAGCGCCTGATTTGCCCTGGATGGACCAGTGGCTGCCGGTGAGATCGCCTGCGATGGAGGCGGAGGCGAGGGTGAGCGCGGTGGCGGCGACACCCTGGCCGGTGAGGGTGAGGCCGGCGGTGAAGGTTCCGGCGATGGCGGTGGCGGTTTTGGTGGCGGCCAGGCCCTTGGTGGTGAGCGCGCCGAGTTTATCGGCGGTGATGGAGCCGCCGAGCCAGTTGAGGGAGGTGATTGGGCCGATGGCGCCCTGACTGGTGAGGGTGGTGTCCTGGGTTTGGCCTTTGGAAGTGAAGCTGGCGATGTCACCGGTGGTGTTGAGGGTGAGGTTGCGGGCGGAGCCGACGGTGACAGGGCCGAGGTTGCCGGTGATGGAGAGAGAAGTGTCTGTGAGGGCGCCGGCGATGGAGATGGAGGCGACGGATTTGCCGGTGACGGTGAGCTTGGCGGAGAAATCACCGGCGATGGCGGGGATGAGGGCCGTGCCGAGTTTGGCGGCGAGGCGTCCGGTGGTGGTAATGGCGCCGGTTTTGGCGGCAGAGATGGAGCCGCCGAGGAAGTCGAGGGCGGAGAGGGAGCCCAGAGAGCCACTGATTTTCAGGGCGGTGGATTCGACATGGCCGGCTTTGAAGGAGGTGACGTCTGCGGTGGTGTCGAGGGTGAGGCCGATGGCCGAACCGGTGATGGTGATGGAACCGAAGCCGCCGTCGCTGGACCAGAGGCTGTCGGAGACGGAGCCTTTGATGGCGGCGGTGGTGAGTTTGTAGGCGCGGAGATTCCAGTCACCCTGGGCGGAGCCAGCGATGGAGATGGAGACGGTCGGAGCGGTTTTGGCGCCGATGACGGCGGCAGTGGTGAGATTGATGGAGGCTTGCATGTCACCGTCGAGCTTGGTGAAGCCGAGGGCGGTGCGGCCTGAGAGAGTCAGGGAGGTGAGGCCGGGGGCGGTGAGGGCGTCGGGATTGGCGTCGGTGTCCTGCCAGTCGAGGGCTTTGAAGGCGGCGAGGGTAGCGGTGCTGGAAAGGGTGACGTTGGAGAGGCGGCCGAAAGTGAGGGTGGATTTGTCGGAAGCGGTGCCGCCGAGGGAGATGGATTGCTGGGAGGAATCGGAGACGTCGTTTAAGGTCAGGGACTTGATGACGGCAGAGGATGTGAGACTGCCTGTGAGGTTGAGCTTGGGGGCGGAGAAGGAGGCAAGGCCGCCGGAGATGATGATGTCGCCGATGGAGGTCTGGTCTGTGGAAGAGCCTTTGGCTTTGGTGATGGTGAAAGTGAGGGAGGATTTTGCAGAGCTGGAGCCATCGACGGTGAATTTGAAGGGATTGGCGTTGCCGTTGGAGTCGAAATAGGCCTTGATGACGCCGCCGCCGGTGATGGATGCTTTGACGGTGTTGCCGTTGATGTCGATGTATTGGATGGCTTTGGTGGATTCGAGAGTGCGTGAGAGGGTGAGGAGGGCAGAGACGATTGGGGAGGTGAGGCCGGTAGCATCGGTGGCGACGGCGAGGATGCTGGAAACGCCGATGGGGGCGGTGGGGGTGTAGATGTCGAGGGTCCAGAGGCCGGGGATGGCGGAGGATTTGCCCTGGCCTAAGAGTTCGGAGAGGTCTGGGAGGCCATTTTTGTTGATGTCGTGGTAGAAGGCGACGGCGGAAACGGAGGAGTCGATATCAGTGACGTTGGAAGCGGTGATGCGGGTGGTTTCAATGCCGGTGGTGGCCAGGGAGACGGAGCCGATGGCGGGGGCGTCGTTGGTGGGAATGACGGTGATGGTGAAGAAGTGGAAAGCGCTCGTGTCGGACCCGCCGTTTGAAGTGCCGCCGGAGTCTTTGACCTGAACTTTGAAGGTGGAGGTACCGGAGGCGTTTGGGGCGGGGGTGTAAGTGAGTGTGCCGTCGATGGAGAGGGTGGGGGCGGAGGCGAAGAGGGCGGGATTGGAGATGGAAGTGATGGTGTAGCCGAGGGAGGTTTGGGCGGATTCGTCTGATTGGCCGACGGGGCCGGGAGAAAAGAGGGCCCAATCCGTGAGGGTTTGCTTGCCGGCGTCTTCGTTGACGGCGGGCGGGTTGACGGCGGTGAAGGAGGGGGCGTCGTTGACCGGGTTGATGGTGATGGTGAAGGTTTGGAAAGCGCTGGTGTCGGAACCGCCATTGGAAGTGCCGCCGGAGTCTTTGACCTGGAGTTTGAAGGTGGCGGTGCCGGAGGCGTTGGGTGCGGGGGTGTAGGTGAGCGTGCCGTGGATATCGACGGCGGGAGCGGTGGAGAAGAGGGAGGGATTGGAGAGGGAGGTGACGGTGTAGGCAAGGGCGGTTTGAGCGGATTCGTTTGGATCGCCGGGGAGGAGGGTGGCCCAGTTCGGGAGGATCTGAGGGCCGGCGTCCTCATTGATGGCGGGGGGATTTGCGGCGGAGAGGGAAGGAGCGTCATTCACGGGGATGACGGTAATGGTGAGGGTGTAAAAGGGGCTGGTGTCTACGTCGCCTCCAGGGCCGCCGTTTGGGGTGCCGCCGGAGTCTTTGACCTGGAGTTTGAAGGTGGCGGTGCCGGAGGCGTTGGGTGCGGGGGTGTAAGTGAGGGTGCCGTTTGCGGAGACGGAGGGGGGGGCGGAGAAAAGGGCAGGATTGGAAACGGAGGAGACGGTGTAGCCCAGGGAGGTTTGGCTGGATTCGTTGGATGGGCCGGGGATGAAGGAGGCCCAGTTGGGGAGGGTGGCCTGGCTGGAATCCTCGGTGACGGGGGCGGGGTCGGTGACGTTGATGGATGGAGCATCGTTGACGGAAGTGATGGTGATGGTGAAGGTTTTAGAAGCGCTGGTATCGACATCGTGTCCGGAGGGGCTGGAAGCGCCACCGGAGTCTTTGACCTGGACGGTGAAGGTGGAGGTGCCAGAGGCGTTGAGGGCGGGGGTGTAGGTGAGGGTGCCGTCGGGGGCGATGGCAGGGGCGGAGGAGAAGAGGGAGGGGTTTGAGATGTTTAAGACGGTGTAGGAGGCGGTTTGGGTGGATTCGTTGGCAGAGCCGGGGTTGAAGGCGGCCCAGTTGGTGAGGGATTGGGGGCCGGCGTCCTCGTTTGCCGTGGGTGGGTTTGAGGCGGTGAAGGTGGGAGCGTCGTTGACGGGGAGTACGGTGATGGTGAAGGTCTGGGGGGTGCTGGTGTCGACTCCGCCGTTGGCGGTGCCGCCGGAGTCAGCAGTCTGGAGCTGGAAGGTGACGGAGCCGAAGGCGTTTGCGGCAAGTGTGTACGTGAGCGTGCCGGTTTCATCGATGGCGGGAGGGACGGCGAAGAAGGAAGGGTCGGAAATGTTGGAGATGGTGTAGCCGACGAGGGTTTGGGCGGATTCGTTGGCAGGGCCGGGGTTGAAGGAGGCCCAGTTGGTGAGGGTCTGGGTTGGGGCGTCTTCGTTTACGGCGGGGGGATTGGAGACGTTGATGGTGGGCGCATCGTTGATGGGGGTGACGGTGAGTGTGAAGGTGTCGGAGACGGTGAGGCCGTCTTCATTTGCGGCGATGAGGGTGACGGTGGCTGTGCCGACGGCATCGGGAGTGAGGGTGAAGTTGAGGAGGGACCCGGTGATGGTGAGGGAAAGAAGGCCGGGGTTAGAGTTGGACTGGACACTGAAGAGAAGGGTGGCAGGATCCTGGTAGGGATCGGTGAAGACACTGGTAAGGGTGATGGGCGCAGGGGGTTGGTCTTCGTTTGCGATGAGCGCGCCGATGGCTGATTTAAGGGTGGGTGCAGTGGAGAGGCGCGTCCAGGTGATGGAGGATTGAGAAGGGCTGCCGGAGTTGCCCTGGGCGTCGGCGATGTTTGCAGCGGAGGCAGTGAAGGTGTAATCGCCCGGGGTGGCGGTGAGGGAGGCGAAGCCGGAGACGCGGTAAGTGGTGGGGGTGACCTGGGTGATGGAGTTGGCGGAGGTGAGGAGGTTTGCGCCGCCGTTTAAGGTGAGGGAGAGATCAGCGAAGGTGAAAGTGGCGAGGTCAACGGATTCGCTGAAGACGATGTCGAGGGTGGAAATGGAGGTGTTGCGGGGCGTGGAGACGGGGGTGATGGAGAGAATGGCCGGGGGTGTGGAGTCGAGGGTCCAGGTGGCGGAAAGGGAGGTGGAGGCGCCGGCGTTGCCGGCGATGTCGGTGAGTTGGGCGGGGTTGACCTTGAAGGCGTAAGTGCCGTCGGCGGTGTTAAGGGGGCCTAAGCCGGTGACGATGTATGTGGAGCCGGAGAAGGCGGCGATGGAGATGCCGGAAGCGGCGGTGATGAGATTTGCGCCGCCGTTTAAGGTGAGGGAAAGATCAGCGAAGGTGAAGGTGGCGAGGTTGATGGGTTCGCTGAAGGTGACGGCGAGGGAGGTGACAGGGTTTGAAGTGGGGGAGGTGACAGCCTGGATGGCGGTGAGGGTGGGGGCGATGGCGTCGTGCGTCCAGGCGGAGGAGGAGGGGGAGTCTGTGCCGGTGTTGCCTGCGAGATCGGAAATGCCCTGGGGGTTGACGGAGAAGACGTAGTCGCCGGAGGGAGTGGTGAGGGCGGTGAGGCCGGAGATGCGGTAGGTGTTTTCGGAGAGGGGAAGGATGGAGATGCCGGAGAAGGAATTGATGAGGTTTGCGCCGCCGTTTAAGGTGAGGGAGAGATCGGCGAAGGTGAAAGAGGTGGGGTTGACGGGTTCGCTGAAAGTGACATCGAAGGAGGCGACGGAGGAGGTGGTGGGAGAAGAGACGGTGGAGAGGGAGGTGATGGTGGGGGCGGTGACATCGAAGGTGGAGAGGGTGAGATCGAGGGTGTATTGGCCGAGGCTGCCGTAGTCGGAATAGCCAGAGATGAGGGGGTTGCCTTCGCCTGTGCCGTCGATGGAGACGTAGTAAGTGCCGGGGTTTAGGGTCAGGCTGAAGGAGGCGTTGAATGCGCCCAGGGGATTGCTGGTGGCGAGGAGTGCGCCGGTGGAATCATAGAGGTTTGCGAGGATGTCGAGGTTTGGGCCGGTGGCGGCGGGGTTGATCTGGATGGAGGTGTTGCCAGTGGCTCCGACGGAGAATTGATAGAAATCGACGTCAGAGGCGGTGGTGATGATGCCGGAGGCGGAAGCGGTGGTGGAGGAGGTGATGTTGAGGGAGGCGGCGTTTGCGCGGGTGTTTCCGGCTTCGTCGGGGCGGTAGCTTAAGCCGTGGGAGGTGATGACAGCGAGATCGTCTTCGGTGTTGGAGGCGGAGGCGTATTCACCTTTGGACCACTGGTTGAGCTTGGTGTAAGCGGCGCCCATGATGGGGGACCAGATGCCCTGGCCGGAGTAGTATTCGAGTGGTGGGCTGAGTGTGCCGTCGTGGTTGAGATTGAGGGAGTGGCCTGCTTCGTGGGAGGCGGCAGCGGCGATTTCGAAGGCGCTGTTGTGGGTTTGGGCCTGGAAGACGAAGACTGGGGTGTCGGTGGAGAGGGTGAAGGAATTGAGGAAGCCGACGCCGGCGGCGGTGGCGGTGCCGGTTTCGAGCCAGTCGAGTGAGCTGCCGCCGATGACGATGCGTATGCCGTAGGTGGTGTCGGAAGAGTTGGATTTGCTGAGTGCGGAGACGCCGGGATCCTGGGTGGTGACGTCGACGTCGAAGGGTGCGTAGTCTTCGGAGACCCAGGCCCAGACTTCCTGGATGATGGAGGCTTCGGAGACGGAGAAGGTGGTGTAATCGGAGTCGGTGCTGAAGGCGGGGGTGACGATGGCAGCGCCGCCGGTGGACTGTGAGTTCCAGATTGTGCCGGTGGTGGTGTGTCCGTTGAAATCGAGGTAGATGACGTGGGAGGCGCCGGGATTGCTGTGGAGGTTGATACTGGTGAGGGAGGCAGGAGCGGGGAGGTTTGCGGAGGCGGGCGCGGATTGAGCGGAAGAATGGGAGAAGATGGGTGTGTAGCCGATGGCGGCGAGGAGTGTGCGCGGCTCCATGGCTTCGAAGGCGGCGAGAAGGAGGCGGGGGGATTTTGGTTTTTGCTTGAGGTGGGGGGTGGGTGTTGGCATGGGCAGCGCTTCTTGGTTTTATTGGTTTAACGGGCGAGAGGCGAGTGTGATGCGGTGGATGGCTTGAATGGTAAAGGATTGAGGTGGGGCGCAATAGAGCAAGAGAGCAGGCGAAGAGGGATGGAGAGCGGATTTTTTTCGGCGAAGACTCAAAGGGCATAATGAAGAGGGAACGGGAGGGATTTTTGAGAAATTTATTTTTGAGGTGTGGATTTTAACTCTATTGTTTATAGGTTGTTACGAGAATTATAGGAATTGATTGTAAAATAATTGTATGATTTTAATATAAAGTACGTTGACATGGATTTGGGCTGGATTATACTTATGGCGGTGGCTTCAGAGGCGGTCCGTTCATGACGACGCGGAAGCCTGCGGGGGTGCGTCTGGTGTCCTGGCCGCTTGTGGAGCGGCTTGCAGCGCGGACATCGTCGGGTGCGTGGAGCCATGAGCCGCTGCGCAGGTGACGCCATCGGCGAGTTGGGTGGGGTAGAGACGACGGGGATGATTTTGAGGAAGCGGGTTTTGAATTGGAGGTTGAGGCGTTGATGTGGATGCAGTTGGCCTGGTTGCAGAAAGGAGGGACGAAAACCGTTATGCGGAGAGAAATTACTTTACTTTTTCGATTTATTTTAAAATAAATGAAATGGGCTTTATTTTAAGGATGATTTAACCAGTTGAAAGTTTGAGGGATCTGATTTTTCTCTTGTCTATCAGTGGTTGGGATGGTAGTTTGCGGGTTGAGAATCCTGTGATTTACCTTTCGTCGTGTAGTTGAGCTTTGAGCAAAATCAAGGGGAGAGAGCCATGTCTTACGTATCAATGGTCGGAAAGCGTTCGCTTATAGGTTTCACGCTGATTGAGTTGCTGGTGGTGATCACCATCGTGTCGGTGCTTCTGGCGATGTTGCTGCCGGTGATGAGTAAGTCGCGGCAGATGGCGAAATTCATGTTGTGCGCGTCGAATATGCGTCAGGTGGGGGTGGTGTACATCGTTTATGAGACGGATTACAAGGCGTATCCATTGCCGGGAAACATTCCGGAGAGGGTGAGCCCGACGGGCGAAGAGGTGGAGCAGTACATTTCAAGCCGCAAGATGTGGTATTGCCCGGACCGGGAGACTTTTCTGACCTTGGGGAGCGATTATCCGTTTCAACCTGTGGACTGGCCGAGGACGGGTTATTTCAATTTTGCCGGGGCGGTGTTTCCTGAGGGGCTGAAGACGCGGTATCCGGGTGCGTACAACGCGCTGCCGCGCATGTGGTATCACGCGTATTACCCTTTTGCGCAGGACATTATGCGGGGGTACATGCTCAACCCAGCGACGGGTGAATATGGGTATGAGGATTTGAATCGGGTGGCGCATTCGGAGGCGGGGAAGCTGCTGCGCTCGAATGCGGTGAGGCATGATGGATCGGTGAGCAGCAAGCGTTATTTCATGGCGCGCAATGCCGGCGGTAGTTTTAACGGATACACGTATCCAGGCTCGATCAACAATGGGAGCAGCATCATGTATCACGTGGTGGACCCGGCGCCGTTTGGTCCGCCGACGATTGAGGAGACGTTTGAGCCGTGAGGTTTGGGGAGAGGGTAAACGCCTTTAAGGAAGCCCACGCGTCCGGGTGATCGGGTGTCGGGTTGCCGCGTGTCCATGAGTCAGTGAAAAGCGTATTTGATGCGGCAAAAGGGCTTTTAGCCTGGGATGGGATCGGCTTTGAAGCTTCCCGCGACGTGGAGAACCGAATTCTCCAAATGCTTCTACTCTGGGGTATACGGGACAAGAACGAGGTTTTTGACGATTACTGGGGAGGAGTGGTGGCGGGGGGTGGGGTGTATGGCTGGACGACTCTGAAGCCGATGCCGGGTTCTTTGGTGTCGCTGCGGCGCTGATCAAAGAATGAGGCGCGGGCCTGAGTGAGAGGGAACCGCCAGGAGCCGCCGCGCAAGTTCATGAACGTCGGAGCGGGAAGGCTGTCTCTGCACCATTCGGCGACGTTGCCGTGCATGTCGTAGAGGCCCCAGTCGTTGGGGGGGAAGCTGGCGACGGGGAGGGAACCGGATGAGGCGAAGTTGGCGTATTTTTGAGGTTCGGGCACGGTGCCCCAATTGAAGCGTCCCCTGGCGCCGGCACGACATGCGTATTCCCACATCGTTTCGTTGGGGAGGTCGTAGGTGACGTGTTCCATTTGGCTGAGTTTGCGGCAGAAGTCCATGGCTTCAATGCCGGAGACGCATTCGACGGGGAGAGCGTCGGATCCGGATTCATCGGGCAGGTTGGGAGGGAGGGCGCCCATGACGGCGAGCCACTGCGCGCGTGTGACTTCGGTTGCGCCGATCCAGAAAGGCTGTTCAACGCGGGCGTTCTGGGCGAATCCTTCATTGAGACGTTCGGGTTGGCCTTGCGGGGTGCCCATGATGAAGTTGCCGGCGGGGATGAGGACGAGTGTCAAGCCGATGGAGTTGGTTTTGCTGGGCAGGGGTTTGTCATCAGGCGGGAGTGGTTGTGCGGGTGGAGGCGTGGAAAGAGATTGGGCAACGGAAGGAGGTGGGATGTAATCGTTTGGGCGTGCGTTTGGATTTGCGACCTGGGGGATTTTGGGAACGGGAGTTGTGGTGCATTGCTTGAGGATGTCCAAGTGGAAGCCGACGAAGAGGAGGAGAAGGACGGCCAGACGCGCAGGTTCGGGCCAGAATGGCTTTTTAGCGGCAGGCGCGGGTGGGGATTGAGAGGGTGAGGTTGTTTGTGGATAAGGGATTGATGACGGGGTGGATGAAGCGGGCGCTGAGGACGTTGGTTGCTGCCAGATAAGAGGGGATTTTGGGGAAAAAGAGAAGGTGGGCGGCGCGGGAGGCGGCGGCATCGGAGCGGGGGGTGCGATGGGGGCGCGCGCGGGGAGTTGGTCGGGGGTGAGGATATTAAGGGCGAGGGCCCAGGAGTCGAGGGCCCAGAGGATGTCGTAGTGGGTAAGCGGGGGCGGCGGCTGAAGAAGGATCAGATCGGCGGTGAGGGATTGAGAGCGGGTGAGCCAGAGGGCTGCTTTGTCCGTGTGCGGGGTGTTGAAGCGGAGGCGGGCGAGAAAGCCGAGGCGGAGGATCAGGAGAAGGGCGCGTTCTTCGTCGTAATGACGGTTTTCGAAGTGGTCGCGGAGGAGGGCCTGGCAGCGGGTGGGGTTATCAATGACGGCATTGCCGTAGAGGGAGATGAAGTGGAGGAGTTTTGAGCGGGCGTCAGGATTCAAGGTGAAGGGTTCCCGGAGATGGGAATCCAGTTTAACCGGGTGTTTTTGAGTGGGAAAGGGATTGAGCATTTCTCATAAATAACCGCCATCAAGAGAAGAACACCCTCACCCCAGCCCTCCCCCTGATGGGGAGGGGGTCGGAAACATGGAGATTATTTATGAGGAATGCTCTAAGCAAAGATGGAATGGATAAATGCACTGACAGGTTTGCATCGTGTCAGTGCACTTATGTCGGGGGAGGGAGTGGATGGGGAGCCGGCGGGACGCCGGCGCTCCCGGTGGTTTATTTGACGTTTTCGATGGCGGGTTCCTGTTTGGAGGACCAGAGGTGGGAGGGTTTGATGCGGGAAACGATGAAGTGTTCGACGGTGCAGCGGATGTCGGGGCCGCAGAGGCGGATGCCGAAGTGGCCGTGGTCGGGGGGCGGGCCCCATTGGGAGGAGTGGTCGATAAAGGCGTGGGAGAAGTGGTCATCGACGAAGAGCTGGCAGGAGCCGACGTCTTTGGTGAGGCGGATGTGATAGGGGTGGAGGAGGCGTTTGACAGGGTCGTCGCCGTGGCCGACGAGGTGGCCGCCGGGGTTGCGTCGCCAATTGGAGGTGCCGGTGTGTTTGCCTTTGTCGTTGTAGCGGCAGACGGAGACGTGATAGCTCTGGAGTGCCCAGGTGGGGGAGTAGTAGTTGGACATGAGTCCGGTGCGCGGGGGGAGGCGATTGGCGTCTTTGAGGAGGTCTTCGCCGTGTATGCCGCGCATGGCGAGGTAGAAGACGAGGATGCCCTGGGTGGCGTGGAGGGTGAGGTCGAATTCGATGGCGATGCGGTCGGGGAGGGCGTTTTTATAGAAGGCCATGCAGCCCTCGCCGCCGTGGACGGTGTTTGAGCAGGAGAGATCAAGGCCGGAGAGGGGGTTTGCGTCGAGGACACCGACGCCCTCATGGACGAAATCATGGGCGTAGTTGGTGGAATAGATTTCCTGCTGGTTTTCGTGGCGGATGGTCATATCGCACTCCTTTAATGACCGTTTTTGGGGACTTTCAGGCGGGGCGCGAGCGGGCCGGCGGGAGGCTGGGGGAGCCTTGCGGGCCCTGTGGGGGGCGCTGCCTGGGGGACTGTCTGAATATTAGAGGATGGATGGGACGCGGCTATAGGAAAAAGGCTGATAGGTGTGTAGGAAGAAGGAGCCGGGAAGGGGTGTTTGTCGACAAATTTGGGTGCGAGCTGGAGAATTTTGGGAAAGGCGAAAGTGTGGTGTTTCTGAGCGCCTGGGAAAGTTCGGTTTGGACGAAGATTGACAAAGATTTCAAAATCACATTAACAAGAGGTGGAGGTCTGCATGTGCTTTAGAAGGAGTGTTAAATGGATTGGATTTGGCCGGGTTGGTCGTCCCAGGCGATGGCGATCTGATTGGTTTCTGGATGCCAGAATGTGCCGACCCGCGCATACCCTTTACGAATCTGGCCATTTGAATCGGTGGTGTTGATTCTGTAGACCTGGGCCATGGTTGAAATGGTGAAGGGGCCACGAAAAAGATAGCGAACCTGGCAGCTTTGAAGCGCCAATTGATTGGTTTTGAGGCATGCCAAGAGTTGCGGACGCGTCTGGCTTATGAAATAGAAGTGAAAACCCATCGAGAATACCAACGCACACGCAGTGATTGACAAGACAATCAGCAGCAGGTGCATATACATTCTCGCGGTTGGAAAAGGCGGAGACAATGCGTATTGGGTCTATTTATTTTTGGCTGAAGTAGGCGGGTTCGTCCAGGAGGCTGGAGTAGCGGAGTTCCTGGGTGATGGCGTTTTTGTCGTCGGTGAGGACGATTTTTGCCTGGTGGTCATCGAGCTCGGCATTGGTGAGGAGGCCGTAGCACATGATGATGACTTTGTAGCCGGGTTTGACGAGCTTGGCGGCGGCGCCGTTGACGCCGATGATGCCGGAGCCGGGTTCGCCGCGGATGACGTAGGTTTCAAAGCGGGCGGCGTTGTCGACACAGACGACGTGAACGAGTTCGTTGGGCCGGATGTCGGCACCGCGAAGCAGGTCGGCATCAATGGTGATGGAACCGACGTAATCAGGGTCGCACTGAGTGATGGTGGCCCTGTGGATCTTGCCGCGCAAGAGCTGCCGAAACATGGGCATGCCCGCCTT
>CAZGOM010000128.1:0-15732 GCA_964527265.1 uncultured Phycisphaeraceae bacterium
CTACCGCCATAGAAGCCTGGGTCAGCATCGATGGCCTCAAGGCCATCCCCTCTTATCGCGAACGCGCGCTGGCTTATGAGGAAATCACCAAGGCCTATGAAGCAAACCCCACCAAGGAAGCCCTTCAGAAAGCCCTGGACACCCAAAAAGCTTCCGTCGCCGAGCGTTCCAAGGTTTGGTTTGCCCAACTGGACGCCGAAGATGTGGGCATCAAGAACAACTGGATGGCTCCCGCGTTCGACACTTCCAAATGGGGCACCGTCGATCTTCCCGTCACCATGGAGAACAACCCGATCGGCTCCCCGGTCGGTACTCTCTGGTTCCGCAAGGACCTCACCATTCCCGCCGAGTGGGTCGGCAAAGACCTTAGCCTGAGCCTTGGCATGATCGACGCTGTCGACGAAGCGTATGTCAACGGCGTAAAAGTCGGCCGCACGTGGTTTGACACCCCCAATTACTGGGAAGCCAAACGCCTGTACACCGTCCCCGCTTCCGCCGTGAAAGGCACCTCTGTCTGCGTCGTCATGCGCCTCTCCAAACTCGCTTACCACATGGCCCCCCTGGGCCCATCAGCCTTGATGACTCTCGCCCCTCTGGGTGACGCCGCCGCCACGCAACCCGCGGCCGACGGCAAAATCGCAGCCGCCTCCCTCGCCGGTGTCTGGCGTTTTCAAAAAGGCCAGGACCTTGACCCAGGACTTCAGCCTCGCACCACGCCCAGCCTCACCCCCGAACCCAACAAGTACTACGGCAATCCCGCCGCCATGTACAACGGCCTCATCAACCCGATCAAGGGCTTCGCCATCCGTGGCGCCATCTGGTACCAGGGCGAGGCAAACGCCCCTTTCTATGTCGACTACCGCACCCTCTTCCCCGGCCTGATCAATTCCTGGCGCAAGGAGTGGGGCCAGGGCGACTTCCCCTTCGGCTTTGTCCAGCTCGCCGACTACTGGGGCCAGCAGACCAAACCCGTTGAACGCGCCGGGTACACCCCACTGCGCGAATCCCAGGCCATGGCACTCACCCTCCCCAACACCTTCATGGCGACCGCCGTGGGCTTTGGCGAAGGCGACAATATCCACCCCCTGCAAAAGCAGCCCATCGGTCGCCAACTCGCCTTTGGCGCCCTCAACAGCGTCTATGGTCGAAAAGATATCCTCCCCTCCGGTCCCGTCTACAAATCCATGGCTATCGAAGGCAACACCATCCGCATCAAATTCGACCACTCCCGCGGCATGCATTCCTCCACCAATCCCCTGGTGGGCTTCTCCATCGCCGGCGAAGACCGCACGTTCTACTTCGCAAAGGCGAAGATCGACGGCGATTCCATCGTTGTGTCCTGCGATAAAGTCCCCAAACCCATTGCTGTGCGCTACGCATGGGCCACCAATCCCGTCTGCAACCTCGTGAACGCGGAAAACTTTCCCGCTTTCCCCTTTAAGACCGACAACTGGGACCTTGCGCAGCTTGTCATCCCAACCGACGATAAAGTGACAATCCCCCAAGGGTGGCAGGAAAAGAAACGTCGTACGCCGTAATTAAAGGGTCGAGTCATGGCTGAGCAAAAGGTGATCGCCGAAGCATCGCGCACACTCCCCGTCTCACCCCAGCGCGCCTATGCGGCATGGCTCGACCCGACACTGGCCGGCAAGTTCGTCTTCAGCGCGCCCGGAGGCCAAATGGTGAAAGCCGACATCGACGCCCGCGTCGGCGGCGCCTTCAACTTCACCGACCGCCGCGACGACAAGGACATTCAGCACATCGGGCGTTACATCACGCTCGATGCCGGCCGCACCCTCGCCTTCACCTTTCACGTCATCGTCCCCGGAAACCCCGCCACGCCCGACAGCGCCGTAACGCTTACCTTCTCCCCTCACCCATCTGGCTCCCTGGTCACCCTCTCCCACGAAATGCCCCCTCAATACGCGGACTTTAAGATCAAGGCTCAGGAGGGCTGGCGCCGCATGCTGGCGATGATGGAACGCGCGCTGGAGCAGGTCTGAGCCAGGCAACTCATTATTCTCCCTGCCACGTCTCCTTTTTACACCTCCAAAATCACGTTTTTGCTACAGGTAAACCGGGTCTCCCAAGTACAGTGGAATACTACATTTACAGACGCCTCGTCGTCTTGCGTCTGGCATGAGTCCCCGGTTCCTCCAGTTTGGACAATTCATAATGATTGACCGCCCCCCCCAAGGCCGGCTTACGCATCTCCACGCCGCGTTCACCCTGGTTGAACTCCTGGTCGTCATCTCCATTATCGCGGTGCTCCTGGCCTTCCTCCTTCCCACCATCAACAAAGCCCGCGAAACCGCACGCCGCACCGTCTGCGCCAGCAACCTCAAGCAGTTCGGCATCGCCACCATGATGTACGCGCAGGACAATAAAAACGACGCCCCCGACGCCGGCGGCTATCCCAATCTCCTCCCCGGCGCGGACTGGAACAACTACGGCCGCTTCTGCGTCGACCCCCTCCTGCGCAGAAACCTCTACAACAACTACGGCTTAAACAACCCCAACGTCTGGATCTGCGCCAGCATGCAGCCCCTTTCCTACGACTATCGAACCCCCTTCTACAACGAGCGCTACCTCCGCTACGACCCCACTTACCAACCCTCGACTTCCGTCACCGACAACCACTGGGCGCTCACGCCCTACGCCTATTTCGCCGGCCCCAGCCGCTACACCCAATTCACCTCCGGCGGCGTCAAGCAGTACATGACCAAAATCGACAAAGTCCAGAACCCCGACATGCGCATCGTCTGGTCCGACCTCATCACCGCCCCAAACCTGAACGTCGCCTACCTCACCCCCAACTGCTATTACCTGTCCAACAATCACGGCCGCTCAGCGGCCGATTTCACTCCCGACGGCGGCAACTACCAGATGGCCGACGGTCACGTCGAATGGCGCGCATACCGCTACGGCAACAACGTCATCGGCGTGGGCGCCACCGACAACCGCACCATCTGGGGCACCCTCCAGTACTACAGCGCATTCAAATAACCACATCCGGAGCACTGTCGTCCCGCCGGCTCCCACTCAACGCCCTCACCCCCGACGCAAGTGCACAAGGCCTCCGCGTCTAAATTCTCAATCTTTATCCCGGAGAGATCGACAGAATTTAGCTTGGGGTTTGCGACATCCCTGGAAAATCGAAGTCGAATGTTCTTGCATGCGCACGCATTCATGCCGAGGGACCTTTAACAATCCCGCTCTGCGGTAACTTATCCGCCACGAGCCCATCTCTCCGTTCGCCTATAACATCATCCGACTACCGAATCTGGACGCCTTCAATGACTGATGTCCTACCTACCGTCCAAGACATTAATCCAAACAACGACGAGTTGTTCGGCTCTTATGCCGTGGAACATTTCTTCGGCAAAACACTTGAGGAGGCTCAAGTATTGATTCTCAATAATCAGTTCCTCTACTACGATGACCTTCTCTTCATGGGGGAAAAAGCCTTCACGTTCTATGCGCCCGCTTACTGCAACTACCTCATGTCGTGCCCTCCTGGCGAATCAGACGGAATCAGTTGCTTCGCCAGTCTCCTTGATCTCAAACTTAAATACGCTTCTTCTTCACTCGTTCCCATCAAGCAGCAACTCGACCGTTGTCTCACCCACTGCATCCAAAATTTCGACCGCTTCAAAGCCGACCCCGAGATATACGGCAATCTTCGCGAACGACTTAAGGCTCTTCAAGATGTCATCGCCAAGCTGCCCATTGCGCCGTAAAAGGCTCATGTTTTAAATCCTCTTCCTGATTGCAAAGTCTCCCTGCCACAGCGAGAAGCGCATCATGTAAATCTTGCGAATCTTGTAAATCCTGTTAAAAATCTTTCCTCACATTGCGCTTCAAAAGCACATCTCAACCCCTCGCCTCTCTCTAAATCCCCTCCCGCCCAATTTTCCGCACCAATCCCCCTCCCCAACGTACTACCTGAAAACCGCCCCCGGCGTCGGCTACAATCCTGCGCACCAATTGGAGCTTCCCCAGTGACCCAACGTTCATCCTCCCCCCGCTCTGCAAACACCGCCTCCCTCGTTCTCGCCATGTCACTGCTGGCCGCCCTCCCCGCTTGCTCCACAACGCCCCAAGACCCCGCCGCCTACGACAGTGCAGGCCGCAAATTACTCGTCACCAAAGCCCCGGAGTACAACCTCGTGCAGAACCGTCCTGACCGGCTGATCGCCACCCTGCCCAACGGAATGATCGTCATCGCCCAGGAATTAAAGACCGCGCCCGTCGTCTCCTGCCAGGTCTGGATCAAGACCGGTTCCGTCTACGAACAAGAGCACGTCGGGGCCGGCCTCTCGCACTTCCTCGAACACCTCCTCTCCGGCGGCACCACCTCCACCCGCTCCGAAGACGAAACCAACGCCATCCTCGGCCAGATCGGCGCCAACGTTAACGCCTCCACCGGCCTCGACACCGTCAAGTACTACGTCAACGTCTCCAAGCCCCACACCACCACCGCCATCGACCTCCTCTCCGACTGGATGCAGAACTCCAAAATCACCCAGGAGGAATACGCCCGCGAGCGCGACGTCATCCAGCGTGAGTTTGACATGGGCGCAGGTGAGCCGGGCCGCATCTTCTGGAAACTCACCCAGATGAATCGATTCAAATACCACCCCGCCCGCCACCCCACAATCGGCTACCTCAACGAATTCCTCAAGATCTCCCGCGACGAAATCTACGCCTTCTACAAGCGCATGTACGTCCCCAACAACATGGTTTTCGTCGTGGTTGGTGATATCGATAAGAAAGCTGTCGTCGACCGCATCGCCGCGCAGTTTAAAAACGCCCAGCCCGGTCCCCTCCCTGAAATCAAGCTTCCTGTGGACGACAAGGTCCCCGGCCCGGTCACCGCCAGCGACACCGCCGACATCGACAAACCGCGTCTTCGCCTTGTGTGGCCGGGCACACGGCTTGGCGCGCCCAACGACTACGCACTGGACCTTCTCTCCACCATCGTCGGCCAGGGCGAAGCCAGCCGCCTCACCAAGACCATCCGCGACCAGGACCGTCTGGTAAACACCATCGGCGCTTACAACATGAGCTTCTCCTGGGGCGAAGGCTTCTTCGGTATTGATGCCGTTCTCGCTCCCAAGCCAGGTCAAAGCGTGGAGGACGCGGTCAAGGAAACCAAGGCCGCCATCCTCGCTCAGATGAAGGACATAACTGAAAACGGCGTCACCACCGAAGAGCTTGACCGCGCCAAGCGCCAAGTTAAGGCTTCCGCCGCATATGAAGGCCAGAGCGTCGAATCCGTCGCCAACCGGCTCGCCTCCGACATGATCAACACCGCCGACCCGGATTACGTCCAGGACTACGCCCGTAAAGTCCAAAGCCTCACTCCTGCCGAACTCCAGTCCGCGGCTAGAAAATATCTCACCGATTCCTCCCTTATGACCCTCACTCTCCTCCCCAAGCCCAAGGGTGAAAAATCCATTGAAATCGCCCGTCCACCAGAACCTAAGGTCCCCGACATCGCCTGGGAAAAGGTCGACCTCGACAACAAGTTCATCATCGCCCGCTATGAAGCTCTCTCGGCCACCCGCCAAGACCCTGCCAAGGAAGTCCAGGTTGACGCACCGACTCTCTACAAGCTTTCCAATGGCCTCCGCGTGGTCATCCAGCGCAGCACCCTCGTCCCTGCCGTCTCCATGCAGTACTACACCATCGGCGGTCTTCTGGCGGACACCCCTGGCCGTGAAGGCGTCACCAACGCCGCCATGACCATGCTCACCAAGGGCACCGCTACCCGCACCAAGGATGAAATCTCCGAAACGCTGGAAAACATCGGAGCAGGGCTCGACGCCCAGGCCGGCAACAACTCCACTTTCGTCCGCGCCACCTGCCTTACTGACGACCTCCCTACCATCGCGCCCCTCTTTGCCGATGTGATCTTGAACCCCAGCTTCCCGCAGGATGAATGGGCCAAGATCCAGCCACGCATGGTCGCCGGCATCAAGAGCCAGAACGATTCCTGGTCGGGCGAGCTGCGCCAGAACTTCCGCAACATGTACTACGGCGATTTCGTCCTCTCCCAGACTCCGCTGGGCCGCGCCAATGTCATTGAAGGCCTCACCGCCGTTCAGCTCAAATCCTTCTACCAGGATTCCCTCGGGGCTGATGAATCCGTCCTTGTGGTCGTCGGCGATGTGAAGCCCGATGAAATGCTCAAACTGGCCGAGAAGCTCTTCAAAAAGCTCCCTAAAAAGCCCGTTCATCCCTTCATTCTCCAAACCCCCGCCAACCCCGTCTCTCGTGTCGAAGCATTCACCACGGCCAAGCCCCTGGCTGCCGTGCAGATCGGCTTCGGCCCCGGTGTCGACCGCAAAAATCCGGACTTCGCACCCATCCAGGTCCTCACCCGCGTCCTGAGCTCCTGGCCCACCGGCTGGCTGGATCAGGAACTGCGCGGCAAAGGCCCCGGCCTGGTCTATGCCGTCGGCGCAGGCAGCTCCTCCGGGCTTCTCCCGGGCTATTTCGCCATGCTCTTCAACACCAAGAGCGAAAGTGTCCCCGAAGCCCTCTCCCGCGCCATGCAGGTCGTCCAGCGTGCCCAGACGCAGCCCATTTCCGACAGCGACCTGAGTCGCGCCCGCACCAGCCTCATCGTCGATGAGTTCTTTGCCAAACAGACCAACGAAGCCCGCGCCACCGAGTTCGGCTTGGCCATCCTTTACAAGATGGGTCTGGACGAACAAACCCAATTCATGAACCAGATCCAGGCGGTCACCAGCGCCGATCTCCAGCGCGTCGCCCGCCAATACCTCGTCAACCCCGTCGGCACTGTCATTACCAATAAACCCATCCCCGAACCTGTTCTCAAAGAGGCCTTCGCTGGAAAGTCCCCTGCTAAATAAGGGTTTAAGCGGAAACGCATATTGTTTCGTTTAGCAAAAGCTGGGGTTGGCTCATCCTCATTCCCAGCGCGATGACCAACTACAGTTTTGAATCCATCTTCGTTCACAACATTTCCATCATGGGAATATGCGTTTACACATATCTCACGTCCGCTCAAAACACGACGTGCAATGCGTGACCCCATCCCCCGCTAGCCTGCTATAATTGCCCTTATGACCATTCGAATCGTGATGTTCGGCGACATTGTCGGCAAACCTGGCCGGCAAGCCGTGGCCCAGCTCATTCCCTCTATTCGTGAACGTTACAAGCCCGACCTGATCCTGGCCAACGCGGAAAATGCCGCCTCCGGCTCGGGGCTCCTTCCTGAACATTACAACAAGCTCAAGGCCGCGGGCGTGGATGCCATGACGCTCGGCGACCATGCCTTTCGCAAGTTTCAAGTGATTGAAATACTCGAGTCGCAAAAAGACCTCATTCGCCCCGCCAATCTTCCCATCGGCGCGCGTGGTAAAGGCTGGATGCGACTGGACTTACCGGCTACCTCCGCCGCCCCTGGACGCCACCTCTACGTGATCACCGTCCTGGGCCGCATTTTCATTAATCTGCCTGCTGACGACCCCTTTGCCGCCATTGATAAAATCCTCGCCTCGATTCCCGAAAAGCGTCCCATGGTCATCGTCGAGATCCACGCCGAGGCCACCAGCGAAAAAGCGGCTGTCGCGTGGCAGTTTGACGGCCGCGTCTCCGCCGTTCTTGGCACCCATACCCACGTCGCGACCGCCGACGCCCGCGTCCTTCCCAGTGGCACCGGCTTCATCACCGACATCGGCATGTGCGGCCCATTTGAATCCATCCTTGGCCGCGATATAGACCGTGTTCTGACCTTCATGACCACCGCCATGCCCACCCAGTTCGATGTCGCCGAAAAGGACCCCCGCGTCAACGGTGTCTATATCGAAATCAACCCTGAAGACGGGAAATGCAAAAAAATCGAGCGCTTTGAATTCCTTGCCGACGACCGCAAGCCGCCATTTACGGCGTAACTCCCCCGCGCTTGGCAAGTTTCCTGCAAGTCAGGTTCCCCCTGCCTTGCAGCGACGGCTAGAATGAAGAAAGTTAGCAGAAGGGGCAGTTGCCATGGCTGAACGTGATGAATTTGAACAGGCCGCCCAGCAGATGAGCCAATTGATCAACAGTCTCTGGCAATGGCACGAGGGCGACTTTTGCCCCGTCGAAAGCTGGGCGCCGCCGATTAATGTCTATCAGTTGGCCGAGCATGTCGAAATGTGTGTCGACCTTTCAGGCGTCGACCCGGCCACCGTCCAGATCAGTGTTGAGACCTTTCGCGTCATGATCCGCGGCGTGCGTCTTGCGCCTGAACCCAAGCTCACTGTTCCGCATGCGCAGGTGCGCATCCTTGCCATGGAAATCGACCATGGCCCCTTTTGCAGACTGGTCGACCTTCCCTTAGCCGTCAGCAACCGACGCATGACATGGGACTACGAAGACGGCATTCTCAGATTGAAAGTGCCGATCGCCCGGCCGGGTCCAAAATCCGTGCGGGGCTAGAACCGCCGGCTGCAGAGAATTCTTTAAAGCTCTGGCAAAACCCGATCAACGTGCATTGAATAGAGTAGGTTGCAAAATGTAACCCTCCGCCGTCCTGCCAAAGCCGGACGGCAACACGACTGTTAAAGACAAAGGAGCCGGTGGTGGCCAGCCGGAAGAACAACAAATCGGGCGGTTTTGAGGATCTGATCCTCCCCGCTGAAGTCGCATCCATCGATAAACCCCTGGAGCCCGGTCCCCCTGTCACAGGCACGGCCATTCCCGGCCAGCCGGGCGTCAGTTCGCCCCATATTCCTGACGTCCTCCCGATTCTCCCCATCCGTGGTCAGGTGATCTTTCCCGGCACCGTGATGCCCCTGACTATCGGGCGCAATTCCAGCCGTCAGCTTCTGGACGAAAACCTTCCCAAATCCAAAATCATCGGCGTCCTGACCCAGCGAGAAGAAAAGGACGAAGACCCCAAGCCCGACCAGCTTTACAACGTCGGCACCGCGGTCATGGTGCTCAAACTCATCCGCCAGACTGATGACACGGTTTCGCTGATCATCCACGGGTTGCGCCGCATCCAGGTGCAGGAATTCACCCAGGAAGCCCCCTACCTGCGGGGCCGGGTTAAAACGCTGTCAGATGTTTCGGCGACAGGCAAAAATTTTCAGGCCGCGGTCAATCAACTGCGCGAATCGGCACGTCAGCTCATAGAAATGGCGCCCAACGCACCTGAGCAGGCTCAAACCGTGCTCATGAACATTGATGACCCGGGCAATCTGGCGGATTTCCTGGCAGCCAACCTGAATCTGGATATCCAGGCCAAGCAGGATCTGCTGGAGGAAACCGATATCGCCAAGCGTCTTCGGCTGGTGCATCATCACGTTTCGACCCAGCTTGAGATCGTCAAGCTGCAGCAGAAAATCCAGCAGGATGTGCAATCTTCAATCGGCGATACGCAACGGCAGTATTATCTGCGCGAACAGCTTAAGGCGATCCAGAAAGAGCTGGGCGAAGATGGCGATCAAGGGGGAAACTCCCAGGTTCAGCAGCTTCGGGAAAAGCTTCAAAAAGCTGCTCCCCCGCAGAAGGTGATGGATGAAGCCGAGCGGGAACTGGGCCGCCTGGCCAACATTCCTTCAGCCAGCCCGGAGTACTCGCTGATCGTCACGTATCTGGAGTTGATCGCAGGCTTGCCGTGGTCGAAAAAGAGCCAGGACAACCTGGATCTGCCGCGGGCGCGCAGGATTCTCGACCGTGATCACTTCGACTTGGACAAGGTCAAACGCCGGCTGGTTGAGTATCTGGCCGTACGCAAGTTAAACCCTGACGGCCGGGGTCCGATCCTCTGCCTTGTGGGGCCTCCTGGCGTGGGTAAAACCAGCTTGGGCCAATCCATCGCCGACGCGCTGGGCAGGCAGTTCGCCCGCCTGTCGTTTGGCGGTATCCGTGATGAGGCGGAAATCCGCGGGCATCGGCGCACCTACATCGGCGCCATGCCCGGTCGCATCATTCAGGAACTGCGGCGTGCCGGCACCACCAATCCCATCATGATGCTCGACGAGATCGACAAGCTCGGCAGCGACTTCCGCGGTGACCCGGCCAGCGCGCTTCTAGAGGTGCTTGACCCAAGGCAAAATCATGCCTTCGTCGACCGCTATCTGGACCTGCCTTACGACCTCTCGCAGGTCATTTTCATCGCCACTGCCAACTACGTGGGCAACATCCCCCCTGCCTTGCTTGACCGCATGGAGCTCATCGACATTCCCGGGTACACGGATGAAGACAAGCTCCAGATCGCGCAGCGGTACCTGGTGCCCCGCCAGCTCAAGGAAAACGGGCTTACACGCAGCCACTGCCTATGGACGCCCTCGGGTGTCCGCAAAGTGATTGCCGACTACACCCGCGAAGCGGGCGTGCGTGAACTGGAGCGCCAGATCGGCTCGGTCTGCCGTTCCGTCGCTTCTGAGATCGCCCATCTGGCCAAACAGGCGCCCGTGCTGGTGATTCCGCCTGCTACGGATGCTGGCGCAAAGCCGGAGCCAACAGGAAAAGCCGCGCTGAACAAAAAGAAAAAGAACGCCCTGAGCAACGGCTTGATCATCCCCGCGGGCACGCGTTACACCATTGACGCAAAGTACGTGCGAAAGACTCTGGGTTCAGAGAAATTTTTCCGCGAAAGCGATGAAGAAATCACCACGCCTGGCCTTGTCATCGGCCTTGCCTATACACCTGTGGGCGGCGAAATCCTTTTCATTGAAGCCGCGCTTTACCCAGGCAAGGGCGGCGTCATCCTCACCGGCCAGATTGGCGACGTGATGAAGGAATCGGCCACAGCAGCGCTGAGCCTCTTCAAATCTCGTGCGCAGGATTACGGCTTTGATTCCCGCCAACTTGCCGATAAGGATCTGCACATCCATGTGCCCGCCGGTGCCGTCCCCAAAGATGGTCCCAGCGCTGGCATCGCCATGTACACCGCCATTGCTTCGTTGCTCTTAAACAAACCTGTTAAGCAGCACCTGGCCATGACCGGCGAAATCACCCTTCGAGGCCGCGTGATGCCCATCGGCGGCGTAAAGGAGAAAACCCTCGCCGCAATGCGGGCAGGCGTGCGGACCATCCTCCTGCCCGAGGAAAATAAGCGGGACATGGAAGAAATCCATCCGACCGTGAAGAAAAAGTGCGAATTCAAATTCGTATCGCAGGCCGACCAGGTGCTCTGGGAAGCCATCGGTGTGGAACCTCCAGTGAAAAAGCCTGTGAAGAAATCACCGGCGAAAAACAAGCCCAACCTGACTGGGCATGGAAATGCGGATCGTCACAACATCAGTATGTGAGACGCACGCCAAGGCCTTCAATAGAAACCGCCCCCGGAATTCTTGAGATTCCGGGGGCGGTGTGTTTCAGCACCATGCGTTACTTCAAAAAAAGAGAAGCTCATCCATCCAAACCTTGCGCACGAATTTGCGTGGGTGCCATGCCAAACTCGCGGCGAATGGTTTTGTTGAAGTGATGAGGATCAGGAAGGCCAACCTGCATGGCAATCGCTTTCATTGGCAAAGAGGAATGCAGAAGTAGGTGTTTGGCTCGCATGGCTCTACGCTGTCGCACATAACCTAGTACGGTCGTGCCAAGATATTTGCGAAAAAGACGTGCCAAATGGCTGGGCGTCACATCTACTTTCCGCCCAACCTCCGCCACTCTGATCTCCCCATTAAGCCATTGCTCGATATGGCTGCATGCCGCCTCCACAACCCGATTGCCCGCATCGTGCCGAATGCATTGAGAATCAGGAAGTGCGATGTCCCATAAAATATCGCACACCCGTGTCGCCGCACGGCCCGGATGAGTGGGGAAACTATGAATCGCCACGCTCAAGCGATTGGCAATTGCTTCAAATCGATCACCAAGATCCTGCATCGCTGGGAGTTCGACGGCGTGGGAGTCCAGATCCAGAGGTTCAAAATGCGCAAAAAGATGACTTGATAGCGCATCCCAGCGATAAAGCACCTTGTCATGTGGACGAATCATTCCTGTATACCCGGGAAGAATCGGCATGCGCACCCCATTAAGCGTCAGATTCGCGCGGCAATTATAAAGATGAAAATACCAATGGCCAGGAAGCGAAGCGTGCGCCATGGGACGCTGATCGTGCCGACCTTCCTGCACACGGGTGAGCCGGATTCCCCCACCAAGCGGCAATCGATATGTGGTGTTCCGCCATGTCATATCAGATTTATACCAACGAAGTGAGAATGCGCACCAACGCCATGAATGGCGCATAATTGCCCTTAAGTCTAGCCTATAAACCTGACGCCATGTCGCATCGCGGCCAGAACACTGCCCATTGGTTCTTATCTGATCTTTCCAAAGGATTCACATGTTGCCACTTTCCAACTACCAACGATGGCATAACCACGCATTCACACTCATTGAAATGCTTGTGGTGATCTCCATCATCACGGTGCTGATTTCGATGCTGCTTCCGTCTCTCAAAGCCGCGCGCGAGACCGCCGGACGTCTTAAGTGCCTGGCAGGCGCGCGACAGGCCGGCGTCTCCATAGAAGCGTACTGCTCAGATTTCCGAGACTACTACCCAGGCATGGAATTCAACACCACGCCTGGATACACCTGGCACCGTTACCCCTACCATGTGGTGCTCACACGCCTGGGCTACAGCACCGGGAGCAGCCTTCTGGACGACGGAAGCCCGACCGGCAATTACTCATCCGGCGGCATTTTCACAAACAAAGGCGGGTGCCCACACGGGCCCAACACGTTCAATAGCAGTTGGTCCGTTAATGCGTACCAGGATCCGGTTGATCCATTCACCACATACGGGATGAACCCTTATCTGCAATTTGGATACGGGAATCCGCCTAATGACCCCAGTTCATGGAATCACTGGGGCCGATACAAGCGCACAAGTTACCGCGTCACCAAGTACGCTTCACAAACGCCCCTGGCAATGTGCCTGGTGACGCCCTACCAGGTGAGCGATGTAGGCGCGGAGGCGTATGAGGCCATGCGATCGACCCTGGGTAAAAATTGGATGAACGTCAATTCATCCAGCGCCCGCCATCGGGGGGAGGGGCTAAATGCTGTGCAGGCGGATGGGAGCGGCTTGTTCCTGCGTTGGGATGTAGACCTTTCCCCTTACGTATTCACCTATCCGGCGGGAAGCAAGATGTATGGGTGGATGTACAAGAATGCCGTGGCTGGGTTGGATCATTAAAAACCCTCTTCCAATGGGCGCAGAGTCAGTTGGGCATTACCAACCGCGCCACCGGTACACGGCGGTAGCGCTCCATGAGAATGTCATCCACATAGCGCCCGTCGGGCTGGCGAAAGTGCTGGGACAACTTCCCAACCTGCACAAAATGAAAACGCTTGTAGAGCCCGATGGCGACAGGATTATCGGCCATCACGCTCAGGTTGAGCTTTTCAATGAAGCTGTGGCCATCGGCCCACTCACACAATGTGCGCATGATGCGGCTGCCCAAACCCGCACTGCGGAAATCCGCCAGGATGGAAAGCCCCACCGCCGCGTGATGGCTCATTTTCGCTTTGCCTGTCGCGCGCCCGGCGGTGCAGATGGCGACACAGCGTCCTTTATCGAAGGCGCCGATCATCACGGCTCCTTCGTCCCTGGTAAAACGCTCGATGACTCGCACTTCGTCGTCCAGAGTCTGCTTGAATTCACCAGGCAACATGATGAGGCTGTCGGACTCCCGAAATACGCGATCCAGAAAATCCAATGCGCCTTGCGCATCGCCTGGATCCATGCTTCGGATCAATACGTTTCGGTCGTCGCGCATAGTGAACATGAAAGGCTTAATGACGGACATGGCCTGCTCCAAATAAACCGCCCGCGCCGACTCTGGTCGGCTTTTGAGCGGAATTTAAATTGATGTAACCCACATCCTGGCCCGCGCACGACGCGCGGGCCAGGATAAAAATCTTATTCTTTTCGATTCAGACCTTAAGCGCCGATGCGCCTTCAGGGGTTGGTCGCACTTGTCGCCGGCACGCTCTTGGCGTCCGTCGTCTTGATGCGGTTGATCGCTGAGAGATACGCACGGATGGCCGCTTCGATGACGTCGGTAGATATGCCGCGCCCGCGCACGGTGCGGGTATTATGACGAATCTGGATGGTGGACTCGCCCTGGGCTTCCTTGCCTTCGGTCACTGCACGGGTTTCAAAATCGAGAAGTTCGGTCGAGATGCGCGTAATGCGCTGAATGGCCGAGTAGCACGCATCAATGGGGCCGTCGCCGACGGCGGCTTCGCGTTGTTCAACGCCTGCCGAATCGCGCAACGTGACCATCGCCACCGCTTCCACTTCCGAACCTGAAGTGACATGGAAACGGACCAGTTCCCACAGTTGGCGCTCGTCCTTCATGCTCTGGTTGACGATGGCTTCGATGTCCTCGTCATAGACGCTCTTCTTCTTGTCGGCCAAGTGCTTGAAGGCTTCAAATGCGACGTCCAGTGCCTTGTCATCGATCTTGAACCCCAGGAATGTGACCCGGTCTTTGAAAGCATGGCGGCCCGAGTGCTTGCCCAACACCAGTTTGTTTTCGGGCAGGCCCACTTCCAGCGGGTCCATGATTTCGTAGGTGGACCGCTCCTTGAGGATGCCATCCTGATGGATGCCCGATTCATGGGCAAATGCGTTCTCGCCCACGATCGCCTTGTTGCGTTGGACATGGATCCCGGTGTAGGTGGAAACCATCTTCGACGTGGGGAACAGCTTCCTGGTGACGATGCCGTTGCTGTACCCCTTGTAATAGTCGGCGCGTGTTTTCAAAGCCATGACGATCTCTTCCAGCGAACAGTTACCGGCGCGCTCGCCGATGCCGTTGATGGTGCATTCGATCTGCCGTGCGCCGTTGGCCACCGCGGCCAGGGAGTTGGCCACGGCCAAGCCCAGGTCGTTATGGCAATGCGCCGAGAGGATGATCCCCTTCTGATCGATCACAGGCAATTGTTCACGCAGATGCTTGAAGATATGGCCATACTCCTCCGGCACGGCATAGCCAACCGTGTCAGGCAGATTGATCGTCGTCGCCCCTGCTTCAATCACGGCCGCCGTCACATCCACCAGGACGTTCAACTCCGTGCGTGATGCGTCTTCGGGGCTGAACTCGATGTCCGTCACATAGTCACGCGCCAGCTTCACCGAGTCCACGCTGATCTTAGTGATCTCTTCAATGGCCTTGCGCAGCTTGTGTTCGCGGTGAATCTTGCTGGTGGCGCAGAAAATGTGGATGCGTTTCTTCTGTGCATTCTTCAATGCCTCACCGGCGCGGATGATGTCCTTGGGCACGCTGCGAGCCAGCCCGCACACCACCGGTTTTGAGACCACATCGCCGATGGCCTGCACGGCTTCAAAATCGCCTTGGCTGGTGATGGGAAAGCCGGCCTCAATGATGTCCACACCGAGCTCCTCAAGCTGCCGTGCGATCTCGACTTTTTCATTGCGGTTGAGGCTGGCGCCGGGCGATTGCTCGCCGTCGCGCAGGGTGGTGTCGAAGATCCGGACATTTTGAGTTGCGTCGGTCATGATGCCTGACTCCTGAATACTGCCTGGGAAGGCTTTAGCTTCCCAGTTTCTCGATACGTCCCGGGCGACGTTGCCCAGGCACTTGCACAAACCAAACCATAAAAAAACCGCCCTGTCCTTGTTGGACAGGGCGGCCATTTTAATCGGTTGCGACTTTAAGTCTTCCCGAGGCGCACCTATCCAACGTTTGAGCTAAGAAGCTCAAGCTGGGTAAGAAGGCCAAGAAGAAG
>CAZGOM010000129.1:0-15713 GCA_964527265.1 uncultured Phycisphaeraceae bacterium
CGCGGAAGACGATGGGGACTTTGAACTGCCCGCCGGACATGTAGAGCATTTTGGGCGCGTTGTTGATGATCTGGTCGGCGGCGACAAGGCAGAAGGACCAGCTCATGAATTCGATGACGGGGCGCAAGCCGTACATGGCGGCGCCGATGCCCAGGCCGGCAAAGCCGGTTTCGGAGATGGGGGCATCGACGACGCGGCGCGGGCCGAAGCGATCGAGCATGCCCTTGCTGACTTTGTAAGCGCCGTTGTACTGGGCGACTTCCTCACCCATGAGGAAGACCTTCTCATCGCGTTCCATCTCTTCGCAGAGGGCTTCGTTGAGGGCGTCTCGGTATTCGATTTCTCGTGTCGTGGTCATTGTTTTGGGTCTGGGGTCTGGGGTCTAGGGTCTGGTCAAAATGAAGAATCAAAAGTCATGGAATGGCGCTTTGCGCCTTACTTCATCATGTCGGGCAGCTGGCCGACTTTGTACGGGCCGCCTTCATAGGGCTGGGAGTAGACGTCGGTGAACAGTTCGCTGAGTGCCGGTTCCGGCGATTCTTCTGCGAACTTCACTGCTTCGGCTGCGAGGGCCTTCATCTCGGCGTCGAGCTTGTCGATCTGTTCCTGGGTGAAGAGCTTGCGGTCCATGAGGTGGTTGACGAGGGTGGTGATGGGATCGCGTTCCTTCATCCCGTCGACTTCGTCCTTGGTGCGGTATTTCTGGGGGTCGGACATGGAGTGGCCGACGAAGCGGTAGGTTTTGACGTTGACGAAGGCGGGGCCGCAGCCGGTTTCCTTGGGCGCGCCCAGGGCTTTGGAGGTGGAACTGCGCATGGCGTCGATCAGGGGTTTGAAGCAGTCGTAGGTGGCCAGGACGTCCATGCCGTCGCATTCGCGGTATTCCATGCCGTAGGCTTTGGCTTTTGCGCCCATGTCGTTGGCGGCGGAGGTGCCGCGTTCGATGGCGGTGCCCATGGAGTAGCCGTTGTTTTCCAGGACGAAGATGATGGGGAGGCGCCAGATGGCGGCGAGGTTCATGGCTTCGTGGAGGCCGCCCTGGTTGAGTGCGCCGTCGCCGAAGTAGCAGAGTGTGACTTCGTCTTTGCCGAGGTAGGCGGAGGCGAAGGCGAGGCCGACGCCCAAGGGTGCCTGACCGCCGACGATGGCGTGTCCGCCGTACATGTGGTGGGGTTTGTCGAAGAAGTGCATGGATCCGCCCTTGCCTTTGGCGGAGCCGGTGGCTTTGCCGAACATTTCGGCCATGGCGTATTTGGGTTCAGTGCCGCGGGCGAGGGCGTGGGCATGGTCGCGGTAAGCGGTGATGATGGGGTCGGTGGGGCGGGTTGCGCCGATGGAGCCGACGGCGCAGGCTTCCTGGCCGATGTAGATGTGGCAGAAGCCGCCGATCTTGGTTTGCTGATAGCTTTGCTGGGTGCGCTCTTCAAAGCGACGGATGAGGATCATGTCTTTGAGCAGCTTCCAGAGCTGGTCGGGCGTGAGCTTGGCCGAAGGTTTGGCCGCGGCTTTATCGCTGGTCAGGGTTGCCATCAAACAGTCCTCCAATAAAAGCGCTAAAACCCGGCATTCATGACCGGGTCTGGCTGGGATGGCGGCGTATGGGCTTTATCGCCCGCGCCAGGCACCCCGCAAAACACCGTAAGTGTAGGCTTTTTAATGGTTGCGGGCAAGCCAAGTGAGTGCCGGGGTGCGTCAAAATGTCGAGTGGACTGCATCGTCCGGATCCGTTTTTCCTATTCTGACTCAAACATGTAGCCTGCTTGGTTTTTCTTTCCACTTCCTTTCCCCTTGAGGTGCACATCGAGTGGATTGTATTTCTGGGAATACGAATATATGATTTCGAGGACATGTTTCATGCGCCCTTAGTGTTTCAGGCTTAAGGCCAGATGACATTGGCCAGCCCGAATAAGGCTTGATCCGTGTCTGGGACCCATTCGGGGACCATCATCTCTGTCAGTCATGGCTGTTCTCCAATAGGAAATCCTTATGAACCTGAAACCCGGTCGTTTCACTCTTGTTTTCACCGTTTTGGCGATCGCATTCGCCCTTCTAGGGTGTGCGGTCCCCTCCAATGGGGCTGACAAGCAGCCAAACATTGTTTACATCGTCGCCGACGACCTGGGCTGGAAGGATGTGGGTTTCCGCGGCTCGGATATCAAAACCCCCAACATCGACAAGCTTGCTGCGGGCGGCGCGAAACTTGAGCAGTTCTATGTTCAGCCCATGTGCACCCCCACCCGCGCGGCCATGCTCACCGGGCGTTACCCATGCCGCTATGGCCTCCAGACCTTTGTGATTCCCTCCAACGGCAGCTATGGCCTGCCGACCGACGAATGGCTCCTCCCCCAATCCCTCAAGGAAGCCGGCTACACCACCGCCATTGTCGGCAAGTGGCACCTGGGCCATGCAGATAAGAAGTTCTGGCCCCGCCAGCGCGGCTTTGACACCCAATACGGCCCCCTTATCGGCGAACTGGACTATTTCACGCACAAGCAGCACGGCGTTATCGACTGGTACCGCAACAACGAGCGCGTTGACGAACCGGGCTACACCACCACGCTACTGGGTGACGACGCTGTAAACCTCATCCAAAAGCACGATTCCAAAACCCCCCTCTTTCTCTACCTGGCTTTCAACGCACCGCACACGCCCTATCAGGCCCCCCAGGAATATCTCGACCAATACAAGAACATTGCCGACCCCAGCCGCCGGGCGTATGCCGGCTCCATTACGGCGATGGACGACCAGATCGGCCGCGTCGTCGCCGCCCTCGAAAAAGCCAAGATGCGGGATAACACCCTCATCGTGTTCCACAGCGACAACGGCGGGACCAACAATCCCATGTTCGCCGGCGAAGGCGACGTGTCCAAGGTCAAAATTCCCTGCAACAACGGACCCTACCGCGACGGCAAAGCCTCCCTTTATGAAGGCGGCACGCGTGTGTGCGCGCTGGCCAACTGGCCCGGCCACATCAAGCCCGGGAGCGCCAACGGCATCATTCACGTCACCGATATGTACCCCACCATTGCTAAGCTCGCCAACGCCAGCACCGCCAAGTGCAAGCCGCTCGACGGTGGCGATGTATGGCCTGCCATCAGCGAAGGCAAGCCCTCCACCCGCACTGAAGTGGTCTACAACGTTGAACCCTTCCGCGGCGGAGTCCGCCAGGGCGACTGGAAACTGGTCTGGCGTGTGACGTTGCCTGCTTCCATCGAGCTTTACAACATCGCCCAGGACCCATCGGAAAAGACCAACCTCGCCGCCGCCAACCCCGAAAAGGTTGTCGCTCTGCAAAAGCGGATTCAGGCGATCGCCGAATCCAGCGCGAAGCCTCTGTGGGTTGGCGAACCATTCCAGGCCGCTCAGAAAAGCGTGATGGGCGCGCCTGTTTTCCCTAATGAAGATGCATACTTCCAGGGCGATCATCCCTGAAGCGTCCGAATTGACTAATGTCCAGTGAATCAAACCAGGCCGCGGCATCCAAAGATGCCGCGGCCTGGTTGTTTTTCCGGCCGTTACGCAGAGACAGTGAGCCAGCGTGCTGGACAGGCGCTCAACCTTTCTCCAGCACGATGTCAAAGGTCGACAGCCAGAAGGCGTTATTGCCCGCCTTGTGGCGTTTGGTGGGGGCGATGAGAGCGTCTTTGATGAAGCCATCCTGCTTGTTCATGGTGTCGTCAGGGAAAAACATCTGCGTTACCAGCGTCTTATGGCCCCGCGCGGTCACGCGGTAATGGATGTGGCTGGTGCGCCAGCTCCCGGGCCCAAGCTGGTAGCGCCCGGGCCGCACGGTTTCGTATTCATAGAAACCTTGTTCATCGGTGATGATGCGTGCGCGATTGAGGTAGACGCCCGGCTTGGGCAGGCTGTCCGGGTCGTCATTGTCATAGCGGCCATTGGCGTCGGCTTGCCAGACGTCGAGGGTGGAGTAGGGGATAGGGGATTTGGTCGCCAGGCTCCAGACTCGTCCGCGGACCAGCAGGGGCTCTCCGAGGGCCATGATGGGGGTGACTTTGCCGCGGAAGGGGGCGCCGGCACGGTGGTAGGGGCCGAGGATGTTTTTGGCGGTGGCCGCGGCTTCTGATGGCATGGTTTGGTCGGAGCCGGCGGTGGGAATGGGTGGCAACTCCGGCAGATTGGCCTCATCTCCCGCGCTGGGTGTGGCCGCTATCACGGCAGGAAGCCCGCCGGTGAGAGAGTGCACACCGACTGCGCCCGCACCCATGAGACCCGCCAGAAGAACGTTGCGTCGGGAGACAGCCATCGATTGCCCCTTGAATAGAACCCGGATCTGCCCGGATGTGCACATGTGTGGAATTGGCTCTATGCCAATATGCCTGCCAAGCATACGCTGAATAGACGCCACCGGTTTTCCCCGCCGTGTAATGACTTTGTAACAACCATCCTTATGCGCCATTAGACTTAAACCCCATGCCCGACGAGAACGCTGTATCCTCCGCCTTAAGCCCAGCACGCCCGATCACTGGCCGCGTGGTTTATCTTTTTGCGTATGACATGGCCTATGACATGACGCGCGCGCAGATCACCTCGCTCCTGGGGCGACCGGTGGCTCCTTTGAAATTTGAGCCTGACCCGCGTGGGCCGCGCGAGCAGTTTTTTTACAGGCCTGAAACCATTGTGCTGGAAGAGCTTTCCATGCGTGGGCCGACTTCGGGGGTTTCTGGCGTTTCTGGGGTTTCGGGGCTGTTGAAGGTCGAGCGCACGGTCAAAGTCTTCGCCGTCGGCGCCGTCAGCATTCGCTTTAGCGTGGCTTTTCAGGTTGATCGCCTGGAAGACCTTGCAAGCTTTCATCAGGCCACGCTTGATGGGCAGCCCACTGCCGCGCACGCCCGCCGTCTGGCCGAGCAGGTTAAGGACGAGCTTGCGCCTTACTACATTCAGCCCGTTCCCGAGATTCGCCAGGAGGAGGCTTACACCGTTTTTTGTCTGGATGCCGCGCCGCTGCTTGGCGCGATGGATGCCGAGGCCTGGCTCGCCGCCAATGGCGAGCGCGTCGCGGGTCTGGTGACCCAGGAGACCGAAGGCAAGCGGCTTTCCAAACAGGAAGTGGCGGATACGGTGGGGCGGTTTGTCAGCTATTACCGGCAGGACCTGGCCGTGATGGACTGGGACGCGGCAATGATCATTGACGAACCAGGCCTGATGGAACCGACGCTGCACATCATTGAGTTGGCCAATGTGCAGCTTGCGGAGCTGGAGGCGTACGACCGGGCATTGGATGCCGAGCTTCAGAAGGCGTATCGCGACCTGGTGCGCTCCAATTCCCGTGCGCGGGCGAAGGTGCTGCGGCGTCTGCGGGAGCTCATGCTGGATATGGCGCGCTTAAGCGATGAGCTTTCCAACACCACCAAGTTTTTCGGTGACTGGTATCTGGCGCGGGTCTACCGCGCGCTGTCCCAGCGGTTTTACCTTGAGGACTGGCACCGCACCATCGATGAAAAGCTCCACACCCTTGACGAGCTTTACCAGATGCTCAAGCAGGACCAGATCAACCGCTGGATGGTGGGGCTGGAGATCGCGGTGGTGGTGCTGTTTGTAATTGAGGTGGTGAAGCTGTCGTGGTGAGGCCGCATTCGGGGCAGGTGGCGGGTGAGTGGCGCAGGTCATACCCGCATTGGAGGCACCGCCCGTCCCGCGCGGCTTTTTCCTCCCGGTACTGCATCACCGACCGACGTACGGATTGCCACGCCCCAAGGGCCAGAACAATCGCCGGAAGCCAGAATGGGAGCCCTATCTTTCTGGAATATCCCCAGGCGCTTGTGACGCTGGGGCCGGAAGGTCGCAGATTGGAGGTTTGGATGCGATGCCCAAACCCGATTCGCTCAAGCAGCGTGCTTTGCGGCATGTCGAAATAGTACTGAGGAGGCGACCAGATGGAACCGGTCGGCATCCAGAATGAGAGCGAGGACGTGCGCGCCCGAACCTGATTACTGCTTTGACTGCCTGTTTCGGCATATCGAAAGAGAAAGCGACCCTTACCCGAGAAAAACCCGACGGAGCGTTGCATCTTTGTCACCTGCCCCGGCGGTCCGGCAGATGAAATGACCGAAATCCTGCTAATAGAACCCGTCGCGCCGATCCAATAGCTTCTGCCCCACATCCACAGCATGGCCACCAAAAGCACTACCCACACCACCGAAAGCATGGTGCGCATCTTGCGTTTGAATTTGCTGAACCCGGATTCCATACGTTTACTTTAACGGGATTTACAGCCCTTCAACCACCTTGCGCAGCTTCGCCAGTTCCTCCAGGAGCGTTAATGTCTCTTCCAGTTGCAGCATGGTTGCCGCGTCGGACTTGGCCACTTTCGGGTTGATATGCGTTTCGATGAACAGCGCCTGCACGCCGATGGCTACGGCTGCGCGCGCCAGCAGGGGGGCGCGTTCCGGGCGGCCGCCGGAGGTGGCGCTTTCGCCCGGCTTCTGGGTGGAGTGCGTCACGTCGAAGCAGACCGGCCAGCCCAGGTCCATCATGTCGCCCACGCCTACGAAATCGTTCACCAGGCGGTGATAGCCGAAGAATGTGCCGCGCTCGGTGAGCATGATGTTGGCGGGCTTGCCCGCGTGGGCGTATCCCTCGGTGAGTTTTTTGACGGCGTTGGCCATTTCCGAAGGGGAAAGGAACTGGCCCTTCTTGACGTTCACCGGCTGGCCCGTCGCCGCCGCCGCCACCAGCAGGTCCGTCTGGCGGCAGAGAAACGCGGGAATCTGCAGCAGGTCCACCGCCTGCGCCGCCGGCGCGGCATGATGCGACTCATGAATGTCCGTCGTCGCCGGCACACCCAGCTTTCGCCGCACCTTGTCGATCAGCGCCAGGCCTTCATCAAGTCCCTCGCCGCGATAGCTTCCCATGGAGCTGCGGTTGGCCTTGTCATAGCTGGCCTTGAAGATGTAGCTGAATCCCAACTTCGCGCATTTATCGCGCACCTTCTCACCCACGGTGAGGCAAAGCTCTTCCGACTCCGCCAGGCAGGGGCCCGCGATGATGGCCAGAGGCTGTTTGGGACCGATCTTGATGTTGTTGGGAAGGTTGATGGTGTTCATGGGTGCCTTGTGGATGGAGTGTATCGTTTGATTCTTTCGCTCGGGTTACCGGGCGGTTGGGTTATCGGGAGGCTTCGAGAACGACCAGTGCGGCATCGGTGGACACCCGATAACCCGACCGCCCGGCAACCCGGGCGCATGTGCTGTCACTTTAGTAACTCGCCGTTCCTGACAGTCCCTGGACAATCGCGACGCCTGCCGAGCAGCCCAGGCGATCCGCCCCGGCGTCGATCATGGTTTTCGCGTCCTGTGCGTTTTTGATGCCGCCTGAGGCTTTTACGTATAGCCCTTCCCCGTGTTTTTTCATGAGCGTCACCGCCAGCGCCGTCGCGCCTCCAGCGAGATGAAACCCGGTGGATGTTTTCACGAAATCAATCCCCGATTCGCGTGCCGCGCGGCAAGCGCAGGCAATCCGCGCCTCCGCCTCATCTGCCGTCACATCCTTCATCAAAAACGCGCTTTCGATGATCAGCTTGATCACCACATGGCGGTTGGCCGCGCGTGCCGCGCGCACCACTTCCATATATTCCGTCTTGGCCGTCGCCAGATCCTGGGCGATCAGCGTCGGCAAGAAGGCGACAAAGTCCACCTCCTGCGCGCCGTCCTTCACCACCGATGCCGCCTCAATCGCCTTGATCGTCGGTTTATTCGCCCCCAGTGGAAACCCCGCCACTGCGCACGTCTTCACGTTCGATGCGGCCAGCAATCGCGCCACCACCGGCACCCACGCCCCCGTCACACACACCGATGCAAACCCATGCTGAATCGCTTCCTGCGCCACCTGCGTGATCTGCGCCAGCGTGGCCTCAGGTTTTAAGAGCGTGTGGTCGATGCGTCCTGCAATGGTCATGGTGCGCCGTGTGGGGTAGGGGGGTGAACTGAGCCCAATATGATAATCGACATGCAGAAGGCTCATGGGATCGGGTGATCGGGTTGCCGGGTTGTCGGGGGGCTTCGAGAAGGTGATTTTCATTTTGGGGTCGATACCCCATTAATGTTCAGCGCCATATGTTCTTACTGATGGACACGCGGCAACCCGGCAACCCGATCACCCGGAGGCGTGGGCTTCGTCTGATCCCAAGCGTCTCATCCCCCCTCAAAACGGCTCTTCCCCCGCTGCCACCTTCTTCACAAACCCTCTCACCAGGGCTTCGTACCGGTCCGGCTCGCGTGCATACAAATCCAGGTGCCCCGCGTCAGAAAACACTTCCAGATGCGCCTTGGGCGCCGCGGCAAGAATCTCCCGCGATGCCGTGATCGGGCAGATTTTGTCTTTGTCGCCGTGCAGCAAAAGCAGCGGGCATGCCAGGCCTTTGGCATGGTTCACACGGTCAAAGGCTGCGTCCGAGCAATACCAGAATGCCAGATGCTGCTTGATCAAAAACATGTACGGCACAGTCGGCAGGCTATTCACCTTCGCATACCCCTCAATGGGCTGCATCCCCAATCGGTAGCCCCCATCCCCGATCACCCCCAGCACGCGCGCATACCGGTGCGGCTCTTTGGCCGTGCGCGCCGCAGCGGCAATCGAAATCCCCTCACCCATCGAAAACCCCATTAGCACCACCGCTTTATCCGGCTGTTCCCTGGCGATGATCTCCAGGAGGTCCAGCAGGTCTTCCACTTCCGTCGTGCCCAGTCGGCTGGCTTTCGCGGGGGATTCCCCCTGCCCGCGAAGGTCGTACATCCACACCTGGCTGCACACCGGGATCAGCGTCTGCAAGGGAGTGATCATGCCGAACCGGCTGTCCGCCCAGCCATGCGACATGATGGTGATGGGGCCGGTGGCATCCTGCCCCTGCACGATCCAGGAGGGGATGGCCAGGCCGTCGCGCGCCTTGAGGGTGCGTTCTTCAAACAGGTAACCCAGGTCCATGGGACTGGTGGGCAGGCCATAGGCCACCATGGTGGCGAAGGTTACACGCCGCGGGTGGGTCAAAAACCGCAGTCCCGCCAGGGTGATGAAGGCGACAACCAGCGCCCCGGCTAACACAAAAAGAACAAACAATCCGATCATAAGGAGGGCTAGTTTACGCAAGTTGGATTGATATAGTGCATGTTCGAACAGATTCCGACATAAAACCTCAAAAAAAGGAACCCGCATGAAACCAATCCGTGCATGGGCCGCGCAGCAGGCCAAAGGCAAACTCCAGCCGTTTGAGTACAACCCCGGCGAACTGGCCGCGGATGACATTGAAATCAACGTCACCCATTGCGGCATCTGCCACTCCGATCTTTCCGTGCTCAAGAACGACTGGGGCGTCTCCACTTATCCGTGTGTGTGCGGGCACGAAGCCGTCGGCACCATTGGCGCGGTGGGCTCCAACGTCAAGACCCTCAAAATCGGCCAGCGCGTGGGCCTGGGGTGGACGGCATCAAGCTGCATGCAGTGCAGTCTCTGCCTCAATGGCGATCAGCATCTCTGCACGAAAGCGTTACCCACCATCATCAGCCACTACGGCGGCTTTGCCGACCGCGTCCGCGCCCTCTGGGCCTGGACGATCCCGCTTCCCGACTCCCTCGAGATGGCCTCCGCTGGCCCGCTGCTGTGCGGCGGCATCACTGTCTTTGCCCCGCTGCTCATTCACAACATCAAGCCCACCGCCCGCGTCGGTGTCGTCGGCATCGGCGGGCTTGGCCACATGGCGGTGAAGTTCGCCAAAGCCTGGGGCTGTGAAGTGACGGCTTTCACCTCCAGCGAATCCAAGTTTGCCGAGGCCAAGTCCTTCGGCGCGCACAACGTCATCTCCAGCAGGGATTCAGCCGCCATCAAGAAGGCCGCCGGTTCGTTGGATCTGCTTATCAGCACAGTCAACGTTCCGGTGGATTGGTCCGCGCTCATGGCGACGCTGGCGCCCAAGGGCCGCTTTCACGTCGTCGGCGCCGTGCTGGAGCCCATCCCCGTTGTCGCCATGGACCTGATCATGGGTCAAAAGGAAGTCTCCGGCCAGCCCACCGGCTCCCCGGTGCAGATTGCCACGATGCTGCAGTTTGCCGCGCGCCACAAGATCGCTCCGCAGGTGGAATATTTCCCCATGAGCCAGATCAACGAAGCCTTCGACCACCTGGTAGCCGGCAAAGCCCGCTATCGCATCGTGTTGGAAGCGGGGAAGTGAAGAGAGGGGTTTCGGGGTCCGGGTTCCGGGGCTCGGGTAAGACGGACATCCAGATCAGACGCCACAGGCGGTCGCAAGGCCGCCTGTGTGCTTGATGCGTTTTGGAAACCCGAACCGGACGCAAGCCTTTTTCTCTTACTCTTGGACGCAAGACGCTGGAGGCTGGACACTGGACGATCTCTTCCACCCCTCCGGTGACGCCACCCACCCCGCCCCCACGGCAATGTAATAAATCACAAATGTCCCCGTCGCCCCCACCAGCAAACCCGTAAACACATCGCTTAAATAATGCGCCGTCACCCACACTCGCGTCGACGCGATAAACAGCGCGGCGGGCACGCTCACCCACCGCCATCGGGGGAAGTAAAGCCACAAAATCGCCAGCATCGCCCCGCATGTGGTCGAATGGCCCGAGGGCATGGAGTTCACTTCATACCCAAAGGAAATCGGATCAAACCCAAACAGGTTGTTCTTAAAAAGCGCCTTGGGCCGATACCGTCCCACCACCAGTTTCACCAGGTTGGCAAAGATCCCCGTCAGCGCCACTGCTGCAAACGCTACGGCCCACACCACCGCCGTTTGCCGTGCCTTTTTTACAAAGAAAAAATACACCGCCAGAACCCCCATCGGCACCAGCCACACCACACTGTCCCCCAGCTTCGTCAGGGCATCCAGCACCTTGTGCAGCCACACCGGACGCCCCATTGCCCATTGGGTCAGGCGCAAATCCCACAACATGAAACTCAGGAAGGAAAGCAGCGTCACCATGCCGAACGCGATCGAAAACACCCCCATCATCGCCTCGATCGAAGGGCGGTCACGGCAGGGGGGAGGAGTCTGGATCATTTCGGATTCGTCAGCCATCCTTCACACAATAACGCATGATTCCCGCGTCACCCTGTCGCAGCGTTCTTTTTCTTGACGTCGAGCCATACTCAGGAATCAAATCCGCTCACTGCCCGGGAAAACACTGCTGCGGATACTGACTCCCCGGGCATTTTTTCATCGCCGTATTCACCAGCGCCATTCCTTCTTGCGATTCCTGTTTGTGCCACTTGGTCAGGTCATTCGGGCTGGCCACCAGGTGCCCTTCGGTAATCAACATCATTTCTTGTGGGGTGGGTCCCATCATCGCCGATGGCGATCCTGCGGGCTGTTCGGACATTTTCTTCATCTCCTGGTTCATGCGGATCTGAATCTCCCGCGCTTCCGGCAGATACGTCTCCACATAGCCGATGTGCCACTGGCTCGCATCACACTTGCCGCACGAAAACACATTCGCCTTCACGCCTGCCGGTGACCCATTGGCAAGCACGCTTTTATCCGGTGTGGCAATCGGCGGATACTCCTCCAGCGGCCCGGGAAACAGTTTGCCGGTCATGATGTCGTAATAAAACACCTGCGTGATCGGGCTGGCTGGCGGCGGGAAACTCGTTCTCAGTACGTAATACAACGCCCCAAAACCCACGCATGCCAGCACAGGCAGCACCACCAGGAAAACGCCCCCCAGAATCAGCCACACGATGTTGCGTCTGGCCCACGATTGTTCGGTCATGAACGGAATCCTTTTGAAACAATCAGATTGAATTGTTCATCTGATACGAACCATCACCGCCCGGGAAAGCACTGCTGCGGATACTTATCGCTTGGACATTTTTTCATCGCTTTGTTGACCAGCGCCGCCCCTTCGGGTGATTCTTGTCTAAACCATTTGCTTACATCATTCATGTTTGCGACCAGGTGCCCTTCGGAAATCGCCATCATGTCCTGTGGGGTGGGGCCTACCACCCCGGGTTGTGTGGAGGGCTCTGCAACCAATTGAGCCATCTCCTTGTTCATTTGGATCTGCTTCGCTTTGGCATTGGGCAGGTATGTCTCCAGATATCCGACGTACCACTCATCTGCTACGCATTTTCCGCAAGAAAATACGTTGGCCATCACGCCTGCCGGTTGGCCGTTGGCAAGCATGCTTTTATCCGGCGTTGCGATAGGGGGGTATTCTTCCACCGATGCGGGAAACAGCTTTCCGGCCACCATGTCGTAATAGAAAACTTCCGTAATCGGTTTGGGCGCTTTTGCTTCCGGCTGTGTTTGAGCAGGCTGCGTCGCAGCCTCTCCCTCCCCTCGGCTTGCCTGCAGCGCGCCAAACACCACCCCCAACCCAACGCAAGCCAAAAGACCCGCGGCCCAAACGCTTTGACGCCCATCATGGCTGTTCAACATGTAAAAACCCTTCGGAAAAAGTGATACCCGGCCTTTCATCATACTCAACCCGTCGCGCACCCCCCACAAAAAAGACACGGGCCGCATCGAAAAAGACGCGGCCCGTGTCACTGGTGTGTTTGAATTAAGCAAGGCTCAGGGCAGAATCGTCACCGTGCTTTGCCCATCGGTCAGCATGGAGTAGACCATCTTGATGTCCTCGTCGCGCATGCGCACGCAGCCCATGGAGCTTTGCTTGCCGATGGAGTCCGGGTCCACTGTGCCGTGGATGCCGTAGCCCTGCACATTGGCGGTTTCCGGGCTGGTCCCCTGCAGGCCCAGCCAGTAATCGCCGATGGGGTTTTTCGGATCATCCGGTTCAAAGTGTTCGCCGGTCTGGGGGTTGATCCAGCGCGGATTGGCCACTTTGCCCTGAGCGCGGATGATGAACGCGCCGGTGGGGGTGTGGTTGTCTGTGCCGTGGCCCACGGCAAAGCTGCGGACATACAGCCGGCCGGCCGGGGTTGTTTCCGTGGCCGGGGTGGCCGGGTCTTCCACATAAATATCCATCCGGTACGCCGATTTATCGACCACGGCATGGAACGGGCCCTTCACCAGCTTCAGCTTCTGCCCGACCTGGATCTTCTTGGCCTGCGTGTTGTTCACCACTTCCAGAAACTCAAACGGCACATCGTTCCTGCGTGCCAGCTTCGAGAGGACATCCCCCGGCTTGACCACATACTGCTCCACCAGCGGATCTGTCGGATCCACTTCCCTGGAGAAGATCAGCTTCTGGTTGATGCTCTGCAGCGTGTCGCGGATCGCCTGCGCATCCATCGGCAAGAGCCCGGCGGTCGGCGAGGTGAGCAGCGCGCTCAGCACGCGGCGTCCATCCACCAGCTTGCCGTCGCCGATCAATTCCATTCCCTTGGCCATGCGGTCGGGCACGGACATGTTGGGGGGCAGTTCAATCACGGCAGGCACCACGGGCAGCGCCTGCGCGGTGGTTGATTTTTCCGAGGGCTGGGTTGTCGCGGGTGCGCCCAGGGCCTTGGCCGGGTTCAGTGCAGTTGCGGTGGTTTGCGCTGTGCTGGTTTGCAGCATGGCGGGCGGTGTGGTTTGCGTGTGTGTCTTGACGGGTTCGGTCTTGGCCGGTTCAGCCTTGACTGGGGCAGGGGGGGCCAGCCGTGTGTTATCGATGGCGCTTTGCACGTCCGTTTTCGGCGCGGCAACCGGCGTCGTGCCCGACTGCATCTTTACCGGCTCGCGGTTTGGCGTCGTCACAACTGCAACGGGCTTCACCGGTGCGACCGGCGCCACAGGCGCCACAGGCGCGGTCACCATCGGCGCGGGGCCGGGTTGAACGCTCCCCGGCGCAGGGGTCGTGCTCACGCCCATCTGCGCCTGCGCGGAGGTATTGGCCGTGTTGGAAGCGAGGGTGGTGGTTCCCGCAGGCTGTTGTTTAGAGAACCACGACGGCTTTAAATACCACGCAGACCCGGCCACGACGACCAGCACGGCCATCGAGATGCCGACGATCTTGCCAGTGGCGGATTTCCCGCGTGAATTGCGGTTAGCCGAGGACGATCCACGTGAAGGCGAGCGACGCTGCTGAGAAGCAAGCACCATGACCAAACTCCTTTTTGACGCCCGGCCCTCACCTGAGAACACTGTTCACGGGGAGACCAAGGCGCGCGCCCTCCTGGCGCGGTCGAGATCAATGATAGCAGGTGGGGTCTTGGATTTCAGCCCTTTTTATCTCCAAACCCCTGATATCCTGCGAATTGGCTCCAAAAGCCCTGTTTCTACTCTGCATGCTTAACAATCCCACCCCTTATTATCGGGCGCAAATCCCTTATCGGCTTCTTTCTGCGCCTCTGCAATGGTCTAAATAAGAGCATTCACAATCTTGTCGATCTTCGTTCAAAACGCTCCATGCCGTGGGCAAGCGGGGCTTTTTGATGGGGCTCTGGATTCCCTGCTCACGCCAACCCGGCCTCCGGCTCCTTGACTGTTCCCCCTGCGCCTGTCCCGCCGCTTCCAGGCGTCGCCGCATCCTGCTGCTTGATCCACTCCAAAAACTGGCCAATCCGCTGCTCATACCCCCGCGTCGTCGGCTCGTAATACGTCTTGTCCACGCCTAAATAGTCCTGCGAGACATACCCCGTCGCGCTGTCATGCGCATAGGCATATCCCACGGCATTCCCCAGCTTTTTGGCCCCCGCATAATGCCCGTCCCGCAGATGCTTGGGCACCGGCACCGTGCGATTGGTCTTCACGTCTTTCATGGCCGTCCAGATCGCCATCGCCGAGGCGTTGCTCTTGGGCGCTGTCGCCATGTAGATCGCCGCCTGGGCAAGGGTGAGCTGGCATTCGGGCATGCCGATCCGCTGTGAAATGTCATACGCCGCCGCCGCCACCTGAAGCGCCCGCGGGTCGGCATTGCCGATGTCTTCGCTGGCCAGAATCGCAATCCGCCGCGCGATGAACATCGGGTCCTCACCCGCCACCAGCATCTTCGCCAGCCAGTAGATCGCCGCGTCCGGGTCGCTTCCCCGCATCGATTTGATGAACGCGGAGATCGTGTCGTAATGGTCGTCCCCTGTCCCGTCATACACCACGGCTTTCTGCTGGATCGACTGCTCCGCGCAATCCAGATCAACCACCACCGGCGCATCGGAACCTGCCTTCGGCGCTGGCATGTCCGGTGCCCGTGATCCACCCGATAACACGGCGATTTCTAAAGCCGTAAGCACCCGCCGCGCATCCCCATCGCACACCTTGCACCAGAAATCCATCGCCTCCGGCGTCACTGTCACATCCCGGTTCCCATACCCCCGTTCCGTGTCTTTCAGCGCATGATTTACGCATCGCGCCAGGTCTTCTTCCGTCAGAGGTTGGAACTGAAACACCTGCGATCGGCTCACCAGGGGCGAGTTGATCGCAAAAAATGGATTCTCGGTCGTCGCCCCGATCAGGGTGATGATGCCCCGCTCCACATCCCCCAGCAGCACATCCTGCTGCGCCCGGTTGAACCGATGGATTTCATCCAGGAAAAAGATCGTTCGCGTCCCGTCCAGCTCCAGCGCGCGCTTGGCTTCATCCAGCACCATGCGCACTTCCTTCACACCCACCGACGCGGCATTGGCCCGCTCAAACCGCCGCTTGGTCTGCCGGGCGATCAGTTCCGCCAGCGTTGTCTTCCCCGTTCCCGGCGGCCCATAGAAAATCACACTCGTCAGCCGGTCTGCTTCCATCATCCGCCGAAGCAGCTTTCCCGGCCCCAGAAAATGCGTCTGCCCGATGAACTCCTCCATCACCCGCGGCCGCA
>CAZGOM010000130.1:0-15539 GCA_964527265.1 uncultured Phycisphaeraceae bacterium
CGCGGGCAGAAATTCGCGCGGCTTTACCACACGGTGACATTCACGGGCGATCCGTGGCGGCAGAAACTGGCGTCCTATGGCGTGCGGTTTGGCCTGGGCGGCCTGGGGGTGACGTCCGGCACAGTCAGCCTGGACGGCAAGGATACGACGGGCAAGATGATCAGCCTGTTCCAGCGCAGCCCAGACGGCTATCTGAGCCAGATTGATGGGAAGGCAGGCCAGGGCGTGCACAGTAACGGGGCGGTGGTGCTGGCGCGGGCGCAGGGTGCGGCGGTGGGCATTCAGCATGTGAATTTTTGGCAGATGGCGCCTAAAAAGCTGGATTTGGACGTGAAAGCGGGAACGCTGACGTACAGCTACTGGCCGACGGAGGCGGGGGCGATGAGTTTCCTGCCGCGGGAGGATGGATGGATTCCCAACAGTTCGGATTCAAGGGCGATTGCAGTGGGGCTGGGAAGGACGCATGAGTATGTCATTGACCTGGATTGCCGGGTGAAGCCTGACGTATTTGATGTACGTTACAACGAGCCGCTGGCGGCGATTGTGCCGCCCAAATACCTTGCGCAGACGAAGGCGATGATGCATCTTTCGCCTTTTGATCCGCAAAAGCACATGGGATTGGAGAAGCTGGCTTCAGATACCATGGATTTCTATATCAGTCAGCAGGATTTGTTTGGGTGGTATGGGGAATGGGTGTATGGCGGGCTGCCGAATTTCTGGTATCCGACGGAGCACCGCTGGTGGGACTTTGGGCGTTACGCATGGATTTTGAATGAACAGGACATCGTGGAGACGCCGTGGCTGTGTTATATGCGGTCCGGTGACCGGAAATACTTGAAATTTGCGGAAGCGAACACGCGGCATCTGCTGGAGGTGGGAACGATCCGATGGAATCCGGTGTGGCCGACTTCGGTGGGATTGAGCAGACGGCACCATGAGTGCATCTGGCTCAGCGAAGGAGACACGGGGCACTCGATGCTGGATCCATTCCTGGATTATTACTACGTGACGGGTTATCGGCCCGCAAGGGATGCCGCGGAGCGGATGGCGCAGGGGATGAGCCAGGTGACAAGCGGCACATGGCGATACATTTCCAACCCTGTGGCGGGGCTGGCTCGCATGTACCTGGATACGCAGAACCCTTACTACAAGGAGCATGCGGATCGCATTTGGAACACCTTGTGCAAAGCGGAAGGGAGCCAATGGTGGCGGCTGGACCACGCGGACCGGATGGTGATGTGGTATTCGCAGATCAACCCGGAATGCCTGGAGCTTTGCAGGGAGATGGCGTTTAAGCCCCTGGGCTCAGACAGCATGAAGGGGCCGGACCTGCTGACGCTGCTTTACCTGAAGACGGGGGATAAGCGGTATGCGGAACTGGCTTTGAAGTACATCCCGGAACAGCGGATGATGACGATCACGCAGTCGGTGCTGGCGAATCTGCGCGCGTGCCTTTATACGGGCGAGGCGCTTGCGGCGCCGGAGGTGAAGAAGCCCGCTGGCGGGAAGGTGGAGATGCCGGCGGGAGATTGAGGTGCCCGGTGATTCAAACGATAAAGGGCGGCCAATGGGCCGCCCTTTTTTATGGATATGAGCGGGATAGCGGATCAATCCTGGCAGAGGAACATTTCGTTTTTGCAGGAGAAGCCGACGAGGCGGCGGTAGAAGTTGGTTTTGCCGTCGGAGCCGACAGGGGATTCATCGCAAAGGGTGGCCTCGGCGTAGTCCCATGCGTTGTAGACGATGAAGGCCATGTCGAAGCGGGTGATCAGAAGGCCGCCAGGCTCTTGTGAGCGTACGGGCATAAGAATAGGGCCTGCATCGACTTGCCAGTTTTCCTGGTCGTGGCGGACATTACCGGTGTTGACGGGATAGTCCAGGATGATCTGGGTTTTGCCGTCGGTGTCGGTATAAGTGGTGCGGCCGTTGATGGGGAGGTTGCCCAGAAGGGCGTCACGGAATGCGGCGTACGTGGTGATGGGGGTGACGCGCTTGAAACGGGAAATGTGGGCGTCGGTTTCCAGCAGCGTGGCGCCGCGGCCATCGTGCGTGGGGAGCGTTTCACCGATGTGCTGAGTGCGGCGGACATCGCTTTTGGCATCGGCATGGCGGCGGAGGAACATGAACTCGGTTTGGGGAAGCTGAACGATGTTGAATTCGGCGACAGGCTCCTGGATATGGCCCTTGGGGAGATACATGTTCTCGGCAATGCAGGCGACGCTGAGATGGTAAGTCAGGGGCGTTTGGCCTGAGGTGGCGAGGGTGCAACTGGCGGCAAGGTTGAGGCGCGGCGTGTGGTTGACGCGGTTGGTGCGAAAGCGGAGGAATGAACGGCCGAAATCGGTGTCGTTGATGGGAGAAAGGGTTGCGGGTTTCGGGGTCCGGGTTTCGGGGGAAGAAGGAGCGGAGGATTGTGGCATGATGGGTGATTTCGTTTAAGTGTGATTACTCAATGACATGGATGACGAAGGATTGGGTGGCGGTTTCGCCTGCCTGGTCAAAGGCTTCGAGGGTGACGGGGTAGGCGCCGGGGGTTTGGGGTGTGCCTTGGATGATGCCGCGTGAAGGGTCGGCGATGGTGAGCCACTCGGGGGCCTGTGTGAGGCGGTAGCGGACGGGGGCGCCGGAGGCGTTAAAGCAGGCCTGGGGGCGATAGGTGTACTGGGCGCCGGCGTATTCCTCAACGCTGGGTGCAGTGAGGAATGTGAGGCCGGGGATATGCAGCGACCAGGCGTCGTTAACCAGTGGCCACGCGTTGCCGGCGACGATCCAGAGTTTGTCGTTGAAGACGTAGGGGGAGATTTCGTGGCGGGCGGACCAGGCGAGGGGCGCTTCGAACTGCTGCCAGGTGATGCCGTCAGCGGAGTGCCAGACATCGGCGAGGTTTTCCATTTTGGGTTCGGAGCGGAAGCCGCCGAAAAGCCACATGCGTCCTTTATAGACGGCAGTGGAGGCCCAGAAACGGGCAGGCCAGGGTGCGAGGTCGGTGGCCTGTTCCCAGTGGATGCCATCGGGTGAGGACCAGACGTCGCGATAGGCTTTAAAGGGGTGGTAGTTCTGGATGCCGCCGCCGATGACCCAGAGGCGGTTATTGAAGGCGACGACATTGTCGTGGAGTTGGCGGGGGGACCATGGGGCGGCAGGGGTTTCCTGACGCCAGCTTAAGCCATCAGCGGAGGACCAGACATCGTTAAGCCGTTTGCCGGTTTCGCTGCTGATGCCGCCGATGATCCATGCGCGGTTATTGAAGACGAGAGAACCGGCGGCGCGGCGGGGCGGCCAGGGCATGGTTGTTTGAACCGTTTCCCAGGTGATGCCGTCTTTGGATCGGATGTAGGCGTTGGAGTTGGTGGTGAGCCACATGAAGCCGCTCAGGACGAAGCGGATGGGGACGTTGACCCCGGCGGGGTCGGGGATGTCGGGCATTTGTTCCCAGGATCGGCCGTCTTTGGAGCGCCAGACATCGCTGATGACTTTGGGGGTGTAGCCGCCGAAGAGCCACATGTGGTTATCGAAGACGAGCTCACCGGCGGAATCGCGGGCGAGGAAGGGGGCGGAGTCTGCGACTTTTTCCCAGGCGGGGGTGGGGAGGTTTTTGCGGATAAAGAGGGTGTATTCGCGTGTTTTTGTTCCGTCGGGGGAAGTGACGGAGATGATGGCGGTGGAGCGGCCCGTGGGGGCGGTGATGGGGGCGCTGGGCTGGCCGGAGGGGGTGGGAATGCCGTTGATGGAGAGTGCGCCGCCGCCGGAATCGATGGTGAGGCGGACGGTGTCGACATGGGAGTCGACAAGGAGAACATATGACTTGAATTTGTAGAAGAACGGGGGAGAGAGGTGGCCGTGGTCGGAGGCGAGCGCGGTCATGGCGGCGGTGGAGCTTGCGGCGGGTTGGGCGGCTTGCGTCATGATTCAGTATCCCTTGATGAATTCTTGCTTGGGGTCCCAGATGATCGTGCCCATGTGGTAGCGGGTGTGGGCGGGGGTACGGCAGGCGTAATAGGCGGTGAGGATTTTGCCGTCGGGGAGGAGTAGGGAGGAGGGGTATCCGGCGTCGTAGTTTTCGGTTTCGGAGAGGGTGAGCATGTGGTGGGGGCGTTTCCAGGTGAGGCCCTTGTCGGTGCTGATGCGGCAGGAGAGGGCGAGGGAGCCGGGATGGCGTATGCCGTAGGTTGTCAGGAGTTTGCCATCGGGGAGGGTGAGGAGGTGGGCGTTGTGTTCGTAGGAGCCTGTGAGAGGTGTGGAGAATTTCCAGGTGTCGCCGGCGTCGTGGGAGACGTAGAGGTGGACGGTCTGGTCGACGTAGGTGCGCGCGGCGGCGAGGTAATGCTGTTCATCGACCTGGAAGAGGCAGGTTTCGTTGTAGTCGCCGGGGGCGATGGTCGTATGGAGGGCCCAGGAAGTGCCGTCATCACAGCTGATGTAGAGCTGGGCGCTGCCGACGTTTTTGAGCGCATCGCCGATGGGGGGGTGGTTGTAGACGCTTAAGAGCAGGGCACCGTCATGGCGGCGGATGATGGGGCCGAAGGGGACGATAAGCCAGCCGTTTTGCTGGAAGGGGATGTCAGCGGAGCGACGCCAGGTGAGGCCGTTGTCAGAGGAGCGGGCGACGGCGGGGGGGAGGCAGTTGACGCCGGTGTAATCGGGATTGTTCTGGCCGCGCGGGGGGCGTTTGTCGTGGCCACCGACGACGACGATGAGGTCGCCGTTGCCGGCGAGCCCAGCGGCATGATTCATGCGGTTGGTACCAGGGTCGCAGGAGACGGGGATGCCGGCGGCGGTCCAGAGGCGGCCTTCATCGCGGCTGATCCAGCATTGGACTTCACCCTCGGAGCCGCCGTGGTTGGGCTGGTTGAAGTTGATGGTGGTGATGGAGCCGTCGGGCATGCGGGTGAGGACGGGCCAGGCGCAGACGTTGTCGATGGCGATGTAGCGTTCGAGGATGTGCATTTTGAAGATGGGTTCTGGGTTTTGGGTCTTGGGTTCTGGCAAGAGAAGACGCAAGCGAATCAGATGGCGTCGATTTCTTTTTTGGGCAGGTGCCAGTTACGGGTGGATTGAGGGGCGGTGGAAGTTTTGTAATGGTCGCGCTGGTAGAGGGGGCTGTATTTGCCTTGGGGGGAGATGGAAGTGGCAGTGTCACCTTTGAAGGTGAGCTGGTAGGTGTCCGGGCCGAGGATGTAGGTGCGGGAGGATTCGGAGAGGTCGTAGGTGAGGGAGACGGTGTCGCCGGGTTTGAGGTTGGGGAAGGAGGCGTATTGGTTGTCCATTTGGTTATCAAATGCGAGGGGGATGGGTTTGCCGTTGACGAGTGCCTGAACGGAGGTTTTTGGGGTCCATTCTGGGATACGGATGGCGAGGTCCCTGGGTTGCTTCATGTGTACGTCGATGCGGCCGGCGTAGGGGATGTGGCTGATGATGTCGGCCCAGGGGGTTGGGCGGCTGAAGGCCATGTGGACGCGGGCGCGTGAGCCGTTGTCGTCAGCGGTGTGATGCCAGACGTTATAGAGGGCGCGTGTGCCTGCGCCGTTGCAGCACTGCATGATCTTGACGCGGACGTTTTGCCAGATGGGGTCGGCGGGTATGCCAAAAAGGTCGTTGGGGGCGCTGAAACCGGCGAAGGAGCCGATGGAGCGCTGGACCATGTCGCGGCTGCTGGTGCGGCGCGCGGGGGCGGTGACGGGGTTTACTTCCTTGGGCACGCGGGGGATGCGGGCCATCCAGGAGTCGTCGACGATCTGGGATTCCACCAGGTGATTGCGGGCGTAGCGTTCGGCTTCGCCCAGGTAACGGGGATCGACGTGGAGGCCCAGCAGGATGGCGGACTCCAGCATGTCGGTGATGCAGCAGGTTTCGCAGCACTGATGGATGCAGAGGTCTTCGGGATACCAGCCGAAGTCGGTGCCCCAGCGGCGGGCTTGGTCGTAGGCCTGGCGGCCCCAGGCGACGTATTGAGGTTTGGAGGCGTATAAGCCGTAGAGGATGGCGGCGGTGATGACTTCGGATTTGCTGTGAAAATGGTTCCAGTGGCCATTGGTTTTGTGGAAGCGGCCGTCGAGTTCGTAGCCTTCGGCGCGCTGGATGATGAAACGGAGAAGGCCGCCGGCAAGCTCAAGGGCCTGGGTGTCACCGGTGGCTTTGTGGAAGCGGAGAAGGGCGTGGATGATGGGTCCATTTTTGAGTTCGGAGGTGCCGTTGGAGCGGGATTCATCATCGGTGCGCCAGCCGGTGTCTTGCGGATAGACGAGTTCAGGGAAGTAGCGGTAGTCGTCTTTGGCAAGGGCGATCTGGTCGAGGCCCTGGACCATCGCCTTGGCGCTTTTTAAGAAGCGTTCTTCCTGGGTGAACTGGTAGAGGGTGGTAAGGCCCAGGAGCGCGCCGCGCGCGGACCAGGCGATTTCGGCGACCTTGCCCATAGGCTTGGGGTCATTGACGAAGCGCCAGAGGCCAGTGCTGGCGGGGCCGGGGACGTTCCAGGATTCCTGCGGCCACCAGAAGAGTCCTTTATCGCCTTGCCAGGTGAGGAGGAGGTCGGCGAGTTCATGAGCGGTGGTGAGGGCTTCGGGGGAGCCGGACATGATGTGGGCCAGGAGAAGGGCGTCGATGTGACGACCGGTGCCGTCGCCGTAGTCCCAGGGGGCGTGATAGCCGGTGGGGGGTTCCTCGTAGAGGCGGATGTAGAAGTAGAGCTGGCCGGAGAGGGTTTCGTCGCGCAGATGGACGAGGGCGTTGACGGCGAGGTCCGCGCGAGCAACGAGGTCGAGGGTGTCGGGAAGGTTGCGGGTTTCGGTTGCGGAGGGGATGGCTGTTGTCATTGGATTTTTTGAAGAGTGGCTAAGGTTTTGAGTCTTGAGTTTTTCGCTGGAGAAGAGGCCGTACCAGTGGTCTTTCAAGTGAAAAATGATGGATGGAGGAAGCAGAAAAGACATGCTCACGCGGACGAGAGCATGGCACACAGAAAAGTCGATCCGTCAATTGACATTTGAAAGACCATTAGAAGAGGTCGAAGGTTTGGTCGCGCAGGGGGCCAAGGAGGGGGCCAAAGCCGCCGTAAAGGAGGGTGCTGATGGGGGCGCTGTAGGGGTCAAACTGGTTGTACTTGCGGGTTTCGGCGTGGCCGTCCATGAAGGAAAAGTTGGTGAACCACTGGCTGTGGCGGTAGGAGTAGGGAGCGAGGGTGAAGTAATAGGGGATGGAGGCGTTTAAGCCGGGGGCCCAGCGATTGCTACGGGTGGTGATGTTGTTGTTGAGGCGGTAGGAGCCGACGGATTCGATGTAGCCTTCGGCCATGGTGGCGTCGGCCTGGATGGTGACATCGCAGAAGGCCATGGTCATGCTGGGACGTTTGACCTGGTCGATTTTGAGGGGTGTGTAGCCGTTTTGATAGGTGGCAGCGCCATCGTTGGACGCGCCGACGACTTCATCGGCCATGCGGTAATGGGCGTAGCTTTCAGGAGGGAAATTGTCCTGGCCCCAGGGGAGGCTGGTGACTTCCGGGCAAAGGCGGGGGCCAGCTGCGTTGCGGGAGGTGGGTTTACGGTTAGAGGCACGGCCGCCGCTGATGGCATACTCGGCAATGGAGGGGAGATGGCCGGTTTCAGCCATGCGTGTGGCCCAGGTTCTGGAGGAGGTGATGCCCGCAGGGTCGTAGCGGTACCAGGTCATGGGGATGCCGTTTTTGGAATCGTTAATGTAAAAATGGAGGAGCTGCGTGAGGCCGCGCTCCTGGGCGAGGCAGGCGAGGGTACGCGCCTGGGCGCGTGCCTGGGAGAGGGAGGGGACGAGCATGGTGATCAGGACGCCGACAATGGTGATGACGACAAGGACTTCGATGAGGGTGAAGGCGCGGAGACAAACGGTTTGAAGGGAAAGGCGCATGGTTTTCTCTCTTTCAGACGGGCGTGGTCAGAAATGTGTGTTCGTCATGTGGGTCCGCCGGGCGGTGGGCTAAATAAAGTGGAAGTGCTTGAGTTCGGGGCTTTTCAACTGTCGGAAGGGATGTTATAGTAATAATTAATAATTGTCAATATGTTTTGGTATCCCAGTGTCCGGCAATCGCGAAAAGGTTTGAGGAGCAAGCCCATGAAACTCATGATGACAGGCGTATCCGGGCGACTTGGGCGGGCGGTGGTCAGTGAGGCGCAGCGGCAGGGGATCTCGCTGGTGGGGATCGATATCCGGGCATGGCCCGAGGATGTGGAGATGCCGTCATGCCTGGAGTTCCACCAGGGGACGCTGGATGATGGAGACCTGATGGATCGGCTGCTGCCGGGGTGCGAGGGGATCATCAACAGTGCGGGGCTGCACGGGGAGGATTTATCGCGTGCTTCTCATGATGCGTTTATCGAAGCGAATGTGGCGGGGGTGGGAAGGCTGCTGGATCAGGCCCTCAAGCATGGTGTGAAAGGGGTGGCGCTGTCATCGACGATGGAGGTGTTGTTTGGGCGTACGGGAAACGCGGCGGGCCTGACGATGCTGGACGAGGAGAGCCCGGTGCGTTGTGACTCGGCGTATTCCACGAGCAAATACCTGATGGAGGAGCTGGGGAAATGTTTTGCGCGCAGCAACGAAATATCGGTGGCGAGCCTGAGATATATGGCGTTTGGGTACCGGTCTGAGAAGGTTGGAGGCCCGCGGCTGCTTTCGCGGCTGCTGCCGGCGCATGACGCGGCGCGTGCGGCGATTCTAGCGGCGACGACCCCGGGACTGATGGGTGAGGTGTTGAATATCGGGCCGCAGACGCCGATCGGATTGCGGGATGTGCCGCTGGCGATGCAAGACCCTGCGGCGTTGGTGGAGCGGTTTTATCCAGGGGCGATGCGCGTACTGGAGGGGTTGAGATTCAAACTCGACGCGACGGACCTGCTGCCTGCGACGAGCATTCGCAAGGCGCATGAGCGGCTCGGGTGGCAGCCGACGTGGACGTTTGGGGCCTGGCTGGCGCGGGCGGGATGGACGCCTGGGAATGAGGGGACCGGTCAAGAGGATCTCCGAGTGAGCTGAAGGCTCAATGCGAAAAGCAGAAAAGAACCAAGGAATGAACAAGATGATTTATGCGCGGGATGTGGTGGAGTATGTGTTCAGCATTGCGCCCAATCCGGCGTGGGCGAACGAGAACATTTACGAGGCGGGCGGTCCTGACCGGGCGGTGACGGGGATCGGGCTGGCGTGGTGGATCACATCGCAAATGCTGGGACGATTTGAAGGGCTGGGGCTGAACATGGGGGTGACGCACGAGAAGATCACCTACCCGATGCCGGAGAACTACAAGTGGGGTGCGGCGCTTTCGACGGAAGAACTGCCGGCGAACAAGCGAATTGTGGGATTATGCCTGGAGCGGGGGATCACGGTGCATCGGTTTCACTCGAATATCGATATGGCGGATTGGGGCATGCCGCGCGCGGTCATCGGGCAGATGGGTTGGGAGGGGTGCGAGCAGGACTGGTCGCGCGGGGTGCCGGTGATCACGATTCCGGAGGTGGCGCTGGGGGAATTGGCGCAGCAGGTGAAGGCGGGACTGGGGGTGCCGTTTGTGAGGTTTGATGGGGATTTAAAGCGCAAGGTGACGCGGGTGGCGCTGGCATGGGGCGGGCTGTGCCAGCATTGGGCGGGGGCGGGGTGCGCGCTGCCGCTGGGGTATGACGTCTTGATAGGAGGGGACATCATCGATGGGGTGGTGCGGTTTGCGCGGGAGCATGATTTTGCCGTGCTGGATGCGATGCACCATGCGACGGAATGGGAGGCGATGCGGGTGCTGGGGCGGAAGATTCAGGGGCGGTTTCCGGGATTGAAGGTGGTGGAGTTTGATAACGGGTCGCCATGGGCAGGGGTGGTGTGAGATGGTCATGGGATTTGGCATGTCGGATGGATTTCGCGCCCGGGTTACCGGGTTGTGGGGATGCCGGGTTTCCATGCGTGGCGGGCAAGCGTGGTCTTACGTCAAATGCAATCGCGCCGGAGGAATGGGACTTTACGGAGAAAGAGCGGCCATGCTGATCAATTTGATTGTTTGCGCAGTTGTGCTGTTGTGTGTGGTCGGGATGGCGCAGGCGCAGGAGATGATCGATGACCCCCAGTTCAGCACCCGGGCGGAGGCGGCGCGGCTGACGGGGTGGCGGATTGATCCTGCGGTGGGTGGGAATGTCGTGGTGGAGAAGGATGGGGAGAAGGCGTTTGTGACGATCACGCCGGAACGGGTGTTGAATGCGGAAGGGAAACAGGAGCAGACGGGGCGGCTGATGCAGATTGCCCGCAAGCCTGTTTTGCCGGGGCGCAGATATACGCTCAGCGCGGAGGCGCGGGGGGAGGGACAACTGACGATTGGGGCGATTGGATTTGTGGACCGGTACAGCCCGGTGCGGACGGGGACGCATGGGGAGACATTTGAACTGACCCCCGAATGGAAAAAGGTGAGCGTGACGTTTACGCCTGGGGACGAGGCGATGTGCGTGTCGGCGTTCTTCCAGATGCATGGATGGCTTCAGTTTGCGAGCGTGCGGAATGTTTCGATGCTGCCAGCAGTGGGGGAAGGCGTGATCGGGCTGGAAGCGGGAGACTTTGTGTTCACGCGGCAGGAGGGGGTGGCTTTAGAAGTGAAGGCGGAGCACGCGAGAGTGAAGGTGCTGGTGTATGGGCCGGGGGGCGTGCCGGCGGGGCCGGGCGGGCCGTATGGCGGGTCTGACGCGTGGGTGGATCATTTCTGCGGAGCGCAGATGGCTGCGGGCAAAACGGGAGAGGCAACGCGGGTCAAGATCGATGTGCCGACGGCATGGGGGGAGGGGTTTTACCGGGCGGTGGCGGTGGACCTGGAAACGGGGCAGGCGGCGACGGCACACTTTTGCATTTATCCGGAAGCAACGGCGAAGGAACTGCGGAGGCTGGCGGATGGGATCGCACTGCCTGAGGGGACGCGGATCGTGTTTCTGGGGGATTCGCTGACGGACATGTACCGGGGGCGGAATTATGTGGACCTGGTGACGCGGGCGCTGGCGAAGAAGAATGCCGCGCGCGCGGTGGTGATCAACGCGGGGGTGTCAGCAAACAACATCGGGCATATCGATGCGCGGCTGGCCAGGGATGTGGCGGCGCAGAAGCCGACGCATGTGTTTTTGTTTGAAGGGGCCAACGACAGCAAGCGGGCATACATTCCGGAAAAGGGATTGATGGAGCAGTGGGCGTATCCGTATGAGCAGTATGTGGTGATGTATCGGGCGGTGGTGAATCGGATCATCAAGGAGACGGGATGCAAGCCGGTTCTGATGACGACGGCGCCGGGGGACCAGCGGATTTTAGAGCCATTCCGGAAGCGGGCGGAGAGGTATCGGAACACGATCAATTACTACTGCCTGCCGGAATCGATTGCGCAGGAAATGAAGTTTCAGAAGGAACTTGCCGGGGAGCTCGGGTTGGGGCTGATTGATGTGAACGCGCATTTTCTGGCGTGGATGGAAAAGGAGCCGGCACGACCGCTGCATGTGGACGACGGCGTCCATTTGAGCGAGGAGGGGAATCTTCAGGTGGCTCTTCTGGTGCTGCGGTATTTGGCAGCACAGGGGAAGGGAGACTGAGAAATTGAGCGTGAAGATTCAAAAAGTGACGCTGTATACATTGCGGATTCCAATTCCGCTGGAGGCGGTGAATTGCCCGGAGTTTGCGGGGGAGACGCTGCAGCGGGGGGCGACGGGTTTGCTGGATGGGCCGTGGTTTGGGGGCGTGCCGATGCTGGTGGCGCGGGTGGAGGGCGGGGGTGTGGCGGGGTGGGCGGATCTTTCGCGCGGGGGGGATGTGGGGGTGGTGGCGGGGTTGGCGGGGCGGTTGATCGGGCGGGAGGCGGGGGAGATTGAGCCGCGCGCGGATTTGTTTGGCGGGGGGAAGCCGCACCGGGGCTTGCACACGGCGGCGCTGGATTGGGCGGCGCGGGTGAAGGGGGCGCCGCTGCATGCGATGTTTGGCCCGAAAGTACGCGAGGGAGTGAAAGTGGCGATGTGGTCTGGCCATCGGACGCCCGCAGGGGCGGCGGCGCTGGCGAAGAAGGCGTGGGATCAGGGAATCCGGTGTTTGAAACTCAAGAGCAGCTTGCGGGCGGATGATGCGGGGATCGTGGCGGCAGTGAAGCGGGCGGTGCCGGGGATGTTTGAGGTGGTGATCGACCCCAACGGGCGGTGGGAGACGGAGAAGGCGACGCTGACGCGCGCCAAAGGGATTCGAGAGGCCAATGAGCATGCGTGGCTGGAAGACCCGATTTACGCACAGGAAGAAATGGTGGCGCGGGTGGCGCGGGCGACGGGGATACCGATGATCCGCACGGCGGCGGGGCGGGCGGCAGTGGCGCGGGTGGCGGCTTCAACGGCACGGGCGTTCAACCTTGTCGGGACATGGCCGGAGCTGCTGGAGGCTTCGCAGGAAGTGGAGGCGCGGGGACTGGCGTTCTGGTCAGGATCGGCGGTGGATACAGGGTTGTTCGACTTGGCGAATGTGCATTTTGGGGTGACCCAGCCGGCGTTCACCATGGCGACGGAACTTGCGGGATCGCAGGTGCGGGAACACAGCTTGTTGGCCAAGCCGATCAGGATGGAAAACGGCGTGGCGATTCCCGGGGATGAGCCTGGGCTTGGGATTGAAACGGATCTGGATGCGGTGGAGCGATATCGCATCGCCGATCCGGTGGTCCTTGTCGGGTGATTTTTGAAATGAATGGAAACGACATGCAGATGACGATCGACATAGCGCCGGCAAGCCTTCACAAATATGTGGGGCTGAGGTTTGAGATTCAAGACCAGCTCCAGCGGGCGGAGCACATGGCGTTCACCTTTGCCAATGAATGCCTGTCGGGGGCGGATACGCCGTTTGGGCGCATGAGCCGCAATGGGATGTTGCTGTGCGAGGCGACGCGGGCGTTTTTGTATGACGGGGATTTTGGGAAGGTGAATGAGCCGTACAAGCGGGGGACGCACCTGGTGCTGGAGGGGTATATCGATTCGGTGATATCGCCGGGGATGACGGATGGGGAGAAGGCAATTGCGCTGTCGCAGTCGATGCATTTTGATCTGGTGAAGCGGTATCCGAAGGTGCCGGTGTTTTTGTATGGGGAGTCGGATCAGGAGACGCTGCTGAAGGGGGCGGGGCATTGTTCCTGCCGGGCGAGGCTGCTGTCTGCGATGTGTCAGATGATTGGGATTCAAGCCAGGCCGGTGATGCAGTGGACTTGGAGAGACCGGACGGGGCCACACCCGGAGCAGCTTATGGGGGGGCACACAGTGGCGGAGGTGCTGATTGATGGACATTGGGGATTTTTTGATCCGCAGCATCATTTGTATTGCATGGATGGCACGGGGCGGTTTTACAGCGTGGATGAGATTCGGAGGAGTCCCGAGGTGTTTACGCGCATGCCGGAGAGCGTGACTAAGGCGATGGAGCCGGTGGGATATGGCGAGGCGCAGGGGGAGATGTCGGTGTTTGAGTATTACTGGAAGAAGAACTTCGATCCGCGGTGTCCGACGCAGATATCGCGGCATGATGTGAATGCGCCGTATCGGGGTGGGTGGTTCTGGGCGACGCCGGAGGTGCGTGAGAAGCAGCGGCGGGACACGGCGCGGCATCTGGCGGTGCTTCAGGAATTAGCGCGGGAGGGGAAGATCAGCGATGCGGTGTATCAGATGGGGGTGGAGGCGTTTCGTGTGGCGTTTGGGATTAACGATGGGGAATTGATAAGCCGCGCGAAGGGGGATTTTGTCGGGCGAAGCATAAAGCGTTAATTCACAAGCGTCATTTGAGGAGCTAAGCAAGTGCATATTCCAACCGGGTTCAACAAAGAGGGCATGGGTGATATCGATGTGATCGCCCATGAGGGCGTGCTGCATGTTTTTTACCTATGCCTTTACAGCCATGACCGGGTGGGGCATCTGACTTCCACGGATGGATTGAACTGGAAGGAAGAGCCGGCGGCGCTGCATACCGGTGCGCCAGGCGCCTTTGATGATGACCAGATCTGGACGATGGGAGTGTTTGCGCATAAGGGCAAATTCTTCATGCTCTACACGGGGCTGGCGATGAAGGAGCGGGGGAAAGTGCAGCGGGTGGGGCTGGCGACGTCGGATGACTTATTCACGTGGACGCGGCATGGGGATGGCCCGGTGGCGGAGGCGGATGCGCGGTGGTATCACGCGACGGTGGATGCGAAAAGCCGCGTGGATTGGCGGGACCCGTGGGTATTTGCAGAGGATGGCGTGCTGCATGGCCTAGTGACGGCCAGGAAGGGGGATGGGGCTTGGGAGCCCGAGGGGCTGCGGGGGTGCGTGGGGCACATCGTTTCGACAGACGGTTATCACTGGGAGGTGAAGCCGCCGCTGGCGATGTCGGCGCCGTTGTTTGATTTTGAGACAGTGGCGATCGCGAAGCTGGCGGGGCGGTATTACATGACGGGGATTGCAGGGAGGGACAGCAGCGCGATGGCGGCGACGATTTATCGCGTGGCGGATCGCATCGAGGGGCCGTATCGGCGGATCGGACATGGGGAGGTGATGCCGGTGAACAACCAGGTGTTCAAGCCGGTGGTGTGGAAGGGGCAGACGCTTTACTTTTCGCACCTGCGGGGGACGGCGGATTGGGAGGGCGGAGGCGGACGGGGCCTGACAGCGCTGGCGCCGGCGAAGGTGGCGGATGTGGCGGCAGATGGGGCGCTGGTGCTGCGGTCGTTTGATGGGTGGGGTGCGGTGGCTGTGAGGGAGAAGATTGTGATGGCCGGCGAGGATTTGCAGGGCAGCGGTGCGCCGGTGCGTGGGGAATGGAAGGTTGGGAATGGTGGACTGCATGGACGTGCGGCGATGGGGACAGGGATGTTCCTGTTGAGTCAGGAACGGGAGAGCATGGTGATGACGGCGCGGGTGAAGCGATTGGATGCGGCGGAGTTTGGGTTTGTGTTTCGGGCGAAGGCGGGAGACGACGCGACGTATGTATCGCTGACGCCATCGCTGAGGCGGGCGCAGTTGTATGTGGTACAGCCGTTTCACAAGACGCCGTGGGCGGGGGTGACGTACCGGTGGCGCGGGAGGCGGGTGGTGCAGGAATGGACAAGCGATCAGACATGGGGAGAGACGATGGAAGTGCGGCTGGTGGCGTATGGGCCGTATGTGGAGGTGAGCGTGGACGGGAAGGTGCTGATCAGTGCGATCACGATGGCGAGGGTTGGGGGGAAGATCGGATTTTTTGTGGAGGATGGAGGGATTGAAGTGGAAGGTGTGGAGGTGATGGATCTGAAGATGCCCGAATGCATGGCAGGTGCCTGGGGTGAGATGGGGGTATGAAATGAGCCCTGTGCGGCTCTTTTGAGAATGGCTTTGCGCGCGTGAGGGACTTGTCACAAAGTTGATGTACGGTATGATGACCAACCGGATTGAAAAAATCTGTTCAAGCACTTGGGACTTAGCTTGCGAAGCTACCGGGGTGGACAGAATTGAAGTCTCTATCGCGGGCGTAATTCAGCGGTAGAATGCCAGCTTCCCAAGCTGGACGTCGTCGGTTCGAATCCGATCGCCCGCTTTGAT
>CAZGOM010000131.1:0-15499 GCA_964527265.1 uncultured Phycisphaeraceae bacterium
GTCTGCATACGGATCAATCGCGCCATGGTGGTGTTTCCTTTCTGTAAGAGTCACCGGTGACGCCGCGGAACAGGAACAGACCCTGGCCGCGGCCTATGGCTTTGCCGCCCAATGGATAGGCAGCGGAAAAAGAATAAGACGACAAATCTGAAAATGGGGCATTATTTCAGGGGTGTGGAAAAACGAAAACCCCCGCATTCATTCCATCAATCAAAACGCTCTATTCCATTAAATAAAATTTATGTCGATGATATAAAATTTTACTATAAAACACCCGCATCAATCAATCCAGACATCCATTTAAATCCCCCTGGATACCCCCGGGAGCACGTCCAGATCAGGGGGTGCTACCCTGGGTGCGCCCCCCACCCCCAAACACGGCTAATGGCATTTCTGCTCAAGCCCTCACGGGGCGTCGTCCGGCACACCTTCGTCCTCCACCGCACCCTCTGCGCCATCAGCCCCCTCCGCTGCCGCCTCGCCCGCGGCTTTCTTGGCCGCATACGTCGCCCGCAGCTTCGCACGACGGTCCGCGGCCTTCTTGGCCTCGGGGCTCGTCCATTCATAGTCAATCTCACCGGTCTTAGGGTCGCGCCAATCGACTGTCTTGTCTTCCGATGCGTGCTGGTCCGCTTCCGGACGCAGTTTCAGGCGGATCTCAGAGCCCGGCGCATCCTGCACCACGACAAGCCGCTTCTGGCGCACCAGTTCCAAGGTCGCCAGGAAAAGCCCGATCATCTCGCCGCGCCCGGTGCGGCCTTCGAAAATCTTCTGCAGTGTCATCTTGCCCGAAAGGCCGTCGCGCTTCAAGCGATCCACAATATCGTCGGCATGCAGCGTGATCGGCGTGTCGTCGTACGTGACGTTGTGCGACGTGTTTTGTCCGATGGATTCCATGATCTTTGCAAACGCGTTGCAAAGATCCAGGATGTGCGCGTCTTCCAAATCCACCACCAGGTCGGCCGCCGGCTCTTCGTATTCCTGATCCAGCGTCATGCGCGGACGTGGCGGCGCAGTGGGAGGCTTGCGCGCAAAGCGCATTTCCCAGGTCTCCCGACGTTTATCCAGCAATGCCGCGGCATCCTTCAACCGCTTGTAAGACAAAAGCTGCTGCACCAGTTCATAGCGCGGGTCCAGCGGGTTTTCGACGGTCGCAACATTCCCCCCCTCTTTGCCCGGCTCCTCCACCTTAGGCACCAGCATCGCGCTCTTGATCTCCAGCAGGGTCGCCGCCATCACCAGGAATTCACCTGTGAGGTTGATGTCCACCTCTTCCAGCAGCTTGATGAATTCCAGGTATTGCTCAGTCAGCCGTGCAATCGGAATATCCGCCAGGTCGATCTCATTGCGGCGCACAAGGAAAAGCAAAAGATCCAACGGACCTGAATAACTATCCAGGTCAACGCGGTAATCTTCAATGGAGTGGGTTGCGATCGTCATCCTTGACGCTCCTGTGGAATGTGCCGCCGTGCATGCTGGACTGTGCATGGGTCTGGTAAACTTGTCCTAAAAGGTATCACGAAACCCTCCATGAACCAAGTTCAATCCAAGCAGAACCCGACAAAAATGCAGGCCGACGCAGACCAGATCAAATTCGCCCTCGAAGTCCTCGCCGCCGAGGCCCGCGCCGTGCAGGCCATCCAATTGGGCGACAGCTTCAATGCCGCCGTTGATCTGATTATCACGCGCACCGGCCACCCCGACGCGAACAAGCCCTCGCATGCCGTCGGCTCCCTGGTCATCGGCGGGCTGGGCAAATCCGGACTAGTGGGCCAAAAACTCAGCGCCACCTTCGCCTCCACCGGCACCCCCAGCCACTTCCTCCACCCCTCGGAAGCCATGCACGGCGACTTGGGCAAAATCCGCAAAAATGACGTGGTGCTCCTGCTCTCCTACGGCGGCAACACCCAGGAAGTAACGCAGCTTGCCCTTTATCTCCGCCAGGATGGCGTGCCCATCATCTCCATCACCGGCAAAACCGAGTGCGACCTGGCCCGCCTGGCCACCTGCGCCCTCACCGTCGGCGATGTCACCGAAGCCTGCCCCCTGAACCTGGCCCCCACCGCCAGCACCACCGCCATGATGGCGCTGGGCGATGCGCTGGCGCTCACCGTCAGCCGCAGGCGCGGCTTCAGCGAGCAGGACTTCCGCAAATTCCACCCCGGCGGAAACCTGGGCCGCGAGTTGACCCCCATCCTAGACGCCATTCGTTTCAAGACCGGCCAGAACCTCTCGATGATCCAGGAAACCGAGACCATCGAAGGCGCGTTCAAACGGGCCGAAGCAGCCGCGCAAGGCTCACGCCGCGCCGGAGCCCTCGTGATCGTCAATGTCCAGGGCGAGCTTTCGGGCATCTTCACCGACGGCGACCTGCGCAAGCACCTGATCAAATCCGGCCCTTCTGTCATGGGTAAGCCCATCGGCGACCTCATGACGCGAAACCCCAAAAAACTCGCCTCCGATGCCCGGGTGCGGGACGCCGTGCGGATCATGAATGAACTGCGCATCGACGAAATCCCCGTCATTGACCCTGAAGGCAAGCCTCTGGGCCTCATCGACGTCCAGGACCTGATGGCGCTGAAGGTGATAGAGGGGTGAAGATTGGGTCTTGGGTTCTAGGTTCTGCCAGAAAATCCCAGACAAGAACACAAGACCATCGACCTTCTTTCTCCCTCTGACAAGACCCAGAACCCAAGCCCCAGAACCCATCTTCATCATCATGCTTAACTCCATCCAACTCATTGTTTTCGACTGTGACGGCGTCCTCACCGACGGCTCCATCTACGTGGACGATCACGGCCATGAAACCAAACGCTTCTACGTTCGCGACGGCTTTGCCATGAAGCTGGCCCCCACCCTGGGCCTCAAAGTCGCCGTCATGACCGGCCGCGGCAGCCGCAGCGTGGCCATGCGCATGAACGAACTGGGCATTGAGCATTACATGCAGAAGGTCAGCGACAAAGGCAAAGCCCTTGAACAACTTTGCGCCAAAATCGGCATCTCAACTAAAGAAGCCGCGTTCGTCGGCGATGATCTGATCGACATGCCCGCCATGGTCCGCGCCGGGCTGCCCATCGCCGTCGCCGACGCGGCGCCGGAGGTGCGCGACATCGCGCAATACATCACCAACGCCCCAGGCGGCCACGGCGCGGCACGCGAAGCCGTGGAACATATTTTGAAGGGCCAGGGGAAGTGGGCGAAGTTTGTTGAGAAATACCGCGTCTAAATCAGAGCCAATCCCGCTCATCCTGCACAGGGTTGCGGCGGTAGTCGCGCGGGCTTTTGCCCATGCGGACACGAAAACGATCCGAAAAGTGATACGGATTGTCGAACCCCACCAGCGTCGCGATCTGGTTGATCGGCGCGCGTGAAGCCAGCAGCAAATCGCGCGCCCGATCCATCCGCACGCCTTCGAGATAATGCATCGGGCTCTGTCCCATCTCCCGCGAAAACAGATGGGCAAAACGTGAAGGTGAAAGGTGCGACTGCCGTGCCAAAGCCGGCACATCCAGCGGCTGCGCAAAATGTGCCGCGATGAAATCCAGCACTTCCGCGATTCTTGGATCAGAGCACCCCACACCGGCGCCTGTCTGAGCCGTGGATGCCACCAGCATGACCTTCTCTAACGCATTCATTGTGAGCCTGTCGCGCAGCGGCCCCCGTCCCTGACCCATCAAAAATGCCTCCTGCCATGCCGCCAAAACCGCCTCCCATGCAGGCGTGCCAACCACCTTCACATGATGTACGCCCGGCCTGCGCCTCGTCCACGACTGCCAGAAGTCCCACTCCGCAGGCGCGGCAAAAATCGCGTAATACTCCTCATACCGCGCTCCCTGCGTCTCCAGCGAAAAAGGCACCCCCGGCTCGATCACTGCAACACATCCCGGCTCGCTGACCAGCTCCCCACCATCCGCATACGCCACGCGGCTTGTCCCCGCCAACCCCATTCCCATGATGTGCAGCCCAAAGCCCGGCTCGCGCACGTGCCGATGCACCTCATGCTTGATCAAGTGCCCCACCACCACTGCCGGCATATGCCACCTTTACTGAAAGCGTCTTTTATTAACAGCAGTAATCTTAATCTTTTTTGACAGGCGGGCCTATGGATGGCGGTTTCATGCGGCGGCATGATATGCCCTGCCAAATCGGATCACGTCTTTATAAAGCGTAGTTCCTATCAACAAGGATATCTCCTCCATGTACCCAATGCACGACTACCAGAAGATCACCGACCAGCAGTTTGATGAATTGGTTGAAAACGGCTTCCTCATCATTCCCAACTTCATCCGTGGCGAAGAATTGGCCATGCTCCAGGCCGCGCAGCGCCGCGTGCTCAAGCCCTGGGATGAAATCAAGGACAGCCCGCCCAACGACAACTACAACAAAAACGCCGCCTTTGTGAAATATCCCCCGGAAGACGTCACCATGTGCGGGCTCTACCGTCATCCCGAACTCCTGCGCATCATGAAGCGCTACCTGAAAACCGAAGACGTCCATGTCCGCGTCGGCTACATGTTCGCCCGCTACCCCGGCAACAACGCAGCCGACCCTGGCCATATCGATAACGGCAATAACTCCCTGCTTCCCATGAGCGAATCCGCCCGTGAGTACGGCCAGATCGGCGCATGGATCCATCTTGAGGAAGTGGGCCCCGACCAAGCCCCGCTGCGTCTGGTGGCTAAGAAGCACGGCAAAGACCTCTCCAAAGCCGTGCCGGTTGTGGTCCCAGCCGGCTCCATCGCACTCTTCTCCAACTACACCTGGCACGCCGCCAGCAACTATGAACGCAAAGACGGCCAGCGCTTTGTCTGGGGCTTCGGCGTCGGCCGCGCTGACCATCCCTTCGAAGGGTTCGTCCATTACACCATGCATGGCCAGCACCCGGTTTTCAAGCAAATGATCGCCCAGTGCACCGCCGAGGAACGCGCTCTCTTCCGCTTCCCCAAGCCCAATCACCCCTACTACACCAAGCAGACTCTCGCCGCGCTTGAAGCCCAGTACCCAGGCTGGAACGCCCGCGGGGAATACAGCCCGATGGATTGATATCGTCACTCGGCTTCATCAGCCTCGCCTCGTGGTTTTCCTGACGCAATGTCCATTGCTTCCTCCGCTGGACCCCTGCCGATTGCCGGGTACGATGCCGATACACCCTGACAGGAGGGCGCATGGCAACGTTCCTTGAAAAACTCGGCATCACCCTTCCGATCATCCAGGCCCCCATGGCGGGCGTCTCCACGCCCGCCATGGCCGCCGCGGTTTCCAATGCCGGCGCGCTGGGGTCGCTGGGCATCGGGTCCTCCAATGTGGAACAGGCGCGCAAAGCCATCCTGGTAACCCGCGCGCTCACCGATAAGCCTTTTGGCGTTAATGTCTTCTGCCACCGCCCCGCCAAGCCGGATGCAGAAAAACAAGCGCGCTGGATTGCACACCTTGCGCCTCATTTTGCTCGATATGACGCCAAGCCGCCAGTTGAACTCCACGCGCCCTATCCCAGCTTTCTGGAAGATCCAGACATGGTTGGGCTCCTCATGGAACTCCACCCAAAGGTATTAACCTTTCACTTTGGCATCCCACCCACCGACACTCTCGACAAACTCAAGGGGACAGGCGCGACATTGATGGCCACCGCCACAAACCTCGCCGAAGCCAAGGCCATCGCCCAAGCGGGCATTGATGCCGTCATCGCCCAGGGTTACGAGGCCGGCGGACACCGCGGCTGCTTTGAACCTGACGCCCCTGACGCATGTCTGCAGACGGCTGGCCTTGTACAACTCCTGGTCAAAGAAATACAGCTTCCGGTCATCGCCGCCGGTGGACTTATGAATGGCGCGGACGTCGCCCGCATGCTCAAACTCGGCGCGGAAGCCGCGCAGCTTGGCACGGCCTTCATCGGCTGTCCTGAATCCGCCGTCGACGCCGGATACCGCGCCGCCCTATTTGGCCCCGGGGCGAGAAACACCCGCATGATCCGCGTCATGTCCGGGCGCCCGGCCCGCTGCCTGGGTAATAAGATCGCCGCGCTTGACGAAAAAACCGACCCCGTCCTCATCCCCGACTACCCCATCGCCTACGAAGCCGGAAAGCTCCTCAACGTCGCCGCCAAGGCCAAGGGTGAAACCGGTTACGGTGGACAGTGGGCGGGCGAAGGCGCGCCACGTGCGCGGTCAATGCCTGCGGGGGAACTGATCCTGCGCCTGCATGAAGAGATGATTGAGGCGACGGGATAAGACAAGCCGCTACTGCTATGGTGTTACGTGATTGGCTCCGTTGCATCTCTTCCCACCACTGTATGCCAAGGGCGCACCCACCAGCGATTGACCACACCATGAATCACATACGGGTCACCCTTGGCGAACGTCTCCACCGGCACGGCTGAATCGCAGGCAAACAGCAGCACCGCCGCGCCGTCGGATGGATTATCCAGTGAGCCGGCCAGCACAATGCCACTGGTTTTGGCCCCTTCCACAACGTATGCCAAATGGGCCGCCTGAAGGGGCTTTTCACGTGCCGCGTGGTCCGGTGCTTTTTCGTAGAACAGCAGATAGTGCATGGTTAACTCCGAGGTGCATCAAAGAGATGCGTATCGAGTCCGTCAATGCTCTTGGAATTGTTCTTGCGGCGGTATTCGTTGAGTCCCTCTTCACCTTTGGTTTCGCCCCATTTGGTGAGCAGATCCCGATGGCCTTTGAATTCATACAGCGGTACCGCAAAGCCGCACGTGGTCATGATCGACTCGATATCCATTCCAATGATCTGCCGTTGACCCACGAGCGTCGGAAACAGCGGCTCTAATTTTTTCCAGCCGGCATCCACCGGACGGACAAACCACCCTTTTCCATACAACCGCAAGATCTGCGGCTTGCCTTCAAAACTGCAAAACATGATGGTGAAGCGGTTATTGTCCATCAGGTGTGCGGTGGTTTCGCTTTCTCCTCCGGTGAGGTCAAGGTAAGCCACACGGTTGTTGTCGAGAATGCGGAAGGTGTCCAGGCCTTTGGGAGACAGATTGATGCGGCCTTCCATTGGTGCGGAGGCGTGGAAGAACATGTGTTGCGCCGCGATGAACTCGCGTAGCGCGTCGTTTAATTCGGTGTAGAACTTGCCCATGGCTGAAACCTCGCTGAATGGCGTCTTCAACACGATTAAAAAAGGGTCGAAGGACGCAATGAGCATAGCACTTGAGGGCAAATCCATCTCTGCTAATGATGAAAGGATCTATTTAAAAAGTGAGGTAACAATGTAAAAAATTTACTCCCAACACGTGCGAATACACTGCAATGAATCTGGGATCAGCGTTATACTCTCGGCCATTCCCCCAGGGAGAGGATTCCATGAATAAAGTCGTAATGCACATGCGTACCAAAGCAGGCCTGGTGTTGGCCCTCCTGGCTTTGTCGTTTGCGGGCAGCGCCCATGGCGCGGAAGTCGAACTGGAAACCGGCGAAAAAATCTCCGGCTACGTCCTCTCCCAAACCCCTGAAATTACAGTCGTCAAGCACAACATCCTCGGCGAACTGAAGATCAACACCAAGAACATCAAGGGCATTAAGTTCGCCGACGGCGAACACATCGGCGCTCCCCTGCCGGGCTCCGCCGACAGCCCCGCATCCGCCCAGGTTGTCGTGCCGGATTCCGCCGGGGGCTCCACCCCCACCGCGACCGCACCCACCACCGCAACAGCACCGGCTCCAGCGGCTGATGTAAATGAAGAAAAGTTCAGCGTCACGCCCAAATGGCTGCGCGCGCTACTAAAGGAATGGAAGACGCAGATCGAACTGGGCGCCTCCGGCCAGTCCTACGTCCAGAACACCAGCAACTTCCGCTTCGCTTTCAACACCGTCCGCGACACCAAGGACAACCTCACCAAGATCGACTTCTCCTATGTCTGGGGCCAGACCGACGGCGTCAACACGAAGAACGAAGTCACCACCGGCATCCGCAACGACTTCAACCTGGGCGAAAAACCCTATATCTTCGCCCTGGGCCGCTACGACTACAACCAGTTCGGCGACTGGAACCATCGTCTCTCGGCCCGCACCGGTCCCGGTTACTGGTTCGTCAAGGAAGAAAAGTTCAAGCTCAACGGTGAAGTCGGTTTCGGTTTCTATAAGCAATTCAATTCCCCCAACGAAGACATCACGCCTGAAATGTCCATCGGTGGCGCGCTTGAATGGAAGATCACCAAGAACCAGAAGCTCACGGCAAGCACAGCCGTCCTGCCCGAATTCCGCGTGCTTGGCCGCTACCGTGTCGTTAGCGCAGTCGAGTACAGCGTCGCACTGGCCGACGTGGAAAATCTGCTCTTTAAGGTCGGTCTGACCAACGAATACACTTCGTTCCTCTTGACTCCGCAAGGCGTGCGCGACAACCTTAACTATTATGCCGCACTGGTTATCGGTTTCTAAGATTTCTAAGCCGCCCCAACCTGCAACATCTCAAAAACACGCCCGATCCCCGGGCGTGTTTTTTATTCCGATTTCGCTTGGGGCAGACAGTCAAATCGACCGTAAATCCTCTTGAATCCCGTGCTCGAATCTTCTAGACTTCCAGTGATCAAGAATCGTTACATAAAGCCAAAGACAGACATCCTTTCGTTTCACATTAAATCTTTTCTGGATCATTTCCACCCATGAAAAGCCGCACCCTGCCTCGTGCTTTTACGTTGATCGAACTGCTGGTGGTCATTTCGATCATCGCGCTGCTGATTTCACTCATGCTGCCATCGCTGAGCCAGGCCCGCGAAGCCGGCCGCCAAACGCAGTGCGCAAACAAAATGCGCCAGCAAGCCCAGGCTTTCCATCAGTATGCTTTGGACTTCAATCAATCCGCCCCCTTTACCCCCACCTATTTTGCCACCGCGGCGGGCGGCAGCGGCCCATCATTCTCGGCCGCAGACGGCTGGAACTGGATGATCCAGCTTTCCCCCTACCTGGGTCAGCCGTGCTCGGGCAATCCCGATGATTTTTCAACCACCGCCACCGCCTCGCAGATGTTCGTCAAGAACCATGCACAGGCCAAATCCCCCAATGTCGTGATGAAGATTCTGCAGTGCCCTTCGACATGGAACAAGATCACCAATTATTTCGGCACCAATTCCTACGCCCCCAATGCCCGCATGACGGGTTATTACTACGATCCGGCCATTTATCTCCCCGGCACCACGACCTACGACAACGGCGCCAAAGGTGCGCTGAAGCTGAATGATCCCGGCGTTCAACGCAATCTCACCCGGTTATTCCTTACCGGTGAAAGCATCGCCTACAACCAGACCCTCGCCAGCAATGCCGATTATTCCGTGACCAATCGCCTGACGCTCTACGACTACCTGCACCTGAAAAAGCGAGGCTTTGCCATGGCCGATGGCCACGTCGCTTACTTCAGCCCCTATTCCTTTGGCGTCACCACGGAAACGGAAATCGTGATCTCCGTCACCAACAAGCTGGGCAGTCCGTTCTTCGGCCGCAACGGCAATGCCGCCGTCGGCAGCGAAAATTAACGCGCCCATCTGACACGCTATCAAGGCTGCCTGACTTTGCCGGGTTCCGCCTCCGGCATCCAGTTCTCCTTGAGGCGGTCCATCATCACCCGCCACCGCCTGACCTGATCCGGCGTCAATTCGGTCTCGATCTGCCTTGCCGTGGCGTCCAGTTCACTGCGGACGCGCGGCTGAAATTCCGTGCGCATCATGCGCATGGCCGCCTGCCTGCGCGCAATGACCGCTTCCACGCGCGCGCGTTGTTCCGGGCTCAGGCCCAACCGCCCCACCATCCGCTCCAGGGTTTTCCTGTGCGCCTCGTCGGGATGCCGCGCCGCGTAACGCGCCTTGGAAACGACATAAGCCACCGTGACTGCCCCGCCGGTCAGGATGCCGGAACCGAAAAGCACCAATGCCAGCGCCACCACCACCCAGCGGCGCATGTACCATCGCCGCGCGGCAGATTCAGCCAAAGGCAACGGCCTGGAAGCGGATACTGTTTCCTGGGTCATAACAGCCACTCCGTCGTCTGCTGGGCCACCGTCTCGATGGAATCAAGAGAACTATCCATTGTCATCCAAACCACCACCACAACCACCAGTGCCGCCGCCACAGCCACCAGCGACGCCCCCGCCAATATCCCAATGGGCCCGGCATCACCCATGATGCGCGCATCAGCCCGCTCTCCGGCACGAACGCGCGTCAAAACCGCCCCAGTGACATCGATCATGGGGTGCGGAAGGTTTTTTGCCCGCCGGTCTAATTCCTTAAGTTTTTCAAGGTCTGTCATGACAGCGCCTCCGTGATGAGCCGTGTGAGGTCCGGGGAATGATCAATGATTTTTTTCAAGCGATGGCGCGCACGAAAAGCCTGAACTTTCGTCATCGTGACCGTCCGTCCGAGTAAATCCGCGGCTTCCCTGGCCGATTTACCTTCCAGATGTATCAAAACGATCACCATGCGATCCATGGGCTCAAGACGCGCCAGCACAATATCCAGTGCATCCCGCGCCGCCTGCGCCCGATCCGTGTCGGCCGCCGCTTTGAGCCCATCGAGCGCATGATCCGAAACCTGGGCCGGGAGCTTCTTTTGCTGCTCCCAGTATCGCAGGCCCACGCGCGTAGCAATGCGGTTGAGCCAGTGGGAAAACGGCGCCGCCCCCGCAAACGAACCAAGAGAAAGATACGCCTGCACAAACACATCCTGCGTCAATTCCTCGACGGCCTGCCGGTTGCGGGCAAACCGGCCCATGCGCCGGGCCACCACGCCCTGGTAATGCCGGATGACCCGGGCGTAAGCGTCCGGGTCACCGTTTCTGGCCTTGGCCAGCGTGGGCTGGTCAATCTCGCCTTGAAACTCACTTGAGGCGCCGGTATCCATCTGACAGGCATCTTCCCTGCGCACCGATCCAAGGACAAGCAGTTGGCTCAAAAGCCCATGGATCGGATCAGTTATCGGAAATGCTGACATAAGAACCGCCTGCATGGATTCAAGGCTGGAGGCCGACCGTTACCGATTCACTCATTGCCCGCGCCGTCCAGAAACTTGTCGACGGCTTCCTTGTTTTCCTTGCGGAAATCCTCCAGCTTCTTGAGCTGGTCAGCCGTCAGGATCGGCTTGATGGCCGCATAGATCTTGCTGCCTGTCACCGTTGCGTCGCCGGCAGCCTTACCCAGGTCACCTGCCGCACTGCGGATGGTGCTTTCGCTGGCATTGTCCGCCGTTGCCGCGGCACGAAGGGCCTGGCGGGCCTCCACCACTTTCTTCACCTGCCCGCGCATCGTTTCGCGGTAAGGCGCCACTGCTTCCTTCATCTTCTTTTTCTGATCGTCGGTCAGATTGAGTTCCTTGCCAAGCTCGCCCGCCTTGCCGAACCGCTCCTTGAGAAACCGGATGCCCGGCCGCTCATGGCCGCCGGTTTCCTTGGCTGCCCCTGCGCCCATGCCCACCAGCGTAATCGCACCCAGTAAACCCACCGCCACCCATTTGGAATTGATCTTCATTGCCTGCTCCTTTGTGTTGAGCGTTAAAGGTTCACGGTCGCCACTGACCGTTCACAAGCAAAGTGCGACTAGCCGGGACGCCGGTTACAGGGGGAATAAAAAACTTGGGTTCTGGGTTCTGGGGCTTGGGTTCTGGTCGGAAAGAAACGATTACAACTCAACGTGCCATGCACTCATCGCATGGGTTTGGCCTGCCTTAAGTGTTCTAAGGCAGGCAATACCCTTATTCTCTTGAACTTCTAATCAGCGCCTTGGGATCCTGCCGATCTTCATCCGACAGAACCCAGAACCAAAGATCCAGAACCCATTCTCAGGAGATCGCCTTGATGATCGCTTCCAGGTCATCAGGCACCTGCACCGGACGGCAGGCCATTTTGCCGTGCGGGTCGTGCCGCTCGGCTTTGTCCTGCACGCTCTTCATATCGATGCCGGTGTGGTACTTCACCGTTGCATCCGGGTCCTTCAGGATGTGCCCGGTCAGAATGCAGACGACTTCCTCGTCCTTGTGGATGACGCCTTCCTTAAGCAGCATGTGGGCCCCGGCGACGCTTGCCGCGCTGGCCGGTTCGCAGCCGAAGCCGAAGCGGCCCACCATGGCCTTGTGCTCCAGGATGGTTTCATCGTCCACTTCTCGCACCACGCCTTTCATGACGTCAAGCGCGCGCAAAGACTTGGGCAGGTTCACCGGTTCGTTGATTTCGATGGCCGAGGCAATGGTGTGCGCGTGGCGGCCTTCGGCGAACATCTTGTCGTAGAAAGCCTTGATCTTCGCGCGGTCGAAGCGGCCGCCGTTCCAGCGCAGACCTTGTTGTTCGTAAAGCTGATAGAGCGTATTGGCGCCCTTGGCGTTGATGACCGCCAGACGCGGTATCTTGCGCACCAGGCCCAGTTCGTAAAGCTCGGCGAACGCTTTGCCGAACGCGGAGCAGTTGCCCAGGTTCCCGCCGGGGACGACGATCCAGTCGGGCACGCGCCAGTCCAGCGCTTCCATGACGCGGTACATGATCGACTTCTGCCCTTCCAGGCGGAAGGGGTTGACGCTATTCATGAGATAGACGCCAAGCTCCGGCCGCTCGACGGTGAGCTGGCGCACGCGGCGCAGGCAGGCGTCAAAGTCGCCCTGCACCTGAAGGGTGAGCGCGCCGTAATCCAGCGACTGCGAAAGCTTGCCGTAGGCGATTTTGCCCGAGCCGATGAACACGATGCCCTGCATGCCCGAGAGCGATGCGAACATCGCAAGGCTGGCGGAGGTGTTGCCGGTTGAGGCGCAGGCGACGCGCTTGGCGCCGATGATGTTGGCGTGGGTGAAAGCGGCGGTCATGCCGTTGTCTTTAAACGAGCCCGAGGGGTTAAGCCCTTCGTATTGGAGGTAGAGCTTCCCGGGAGTGTGGCCCAGGTGCTTGGCCAGGAGGCGTGCTTCCTGAAGGTTGGTGCGCCCTTCGCCGACGGTGACGATGTCGGATTCGCGCCGGAAGAAGGGCATAAGTTCGCGAAAGCGCCACACGCCGGAAAAGTCCAAGGCGCCCGAGCCGTGCTCGCCCTTGGTGTTCCAGCGGTGTTCGAAATACGACATGCTCTTGGGCACCGCCAGGCGGCTCCAGTCGTAGGTGATTTCCAGCAGGGAGTTTTTCGCCTTGCGCGCACAAACGGGGCAGGAGACATGCACTTCTTCGATGCCGAAGGTTGCGTTGCAGTCGGGGTCGATGCACTTTTGGAAAGCTTGGTTCATGGCGGTCTGGGTCCTTGTTTTCGAGCGATCTATTGTAGCGCTTTTCCTTGATGCAGGACCGCACATTCATCGTTGGGTATTTAATCCAAAAGCTTCAATCCCAGAACAATCACCGCTCATTCATAAGAACTTACGGAATTAAAAAAGGCGCGGACGCAATCCGCGTCCGCGCCTTTGATTAAGTTGATTCATATACCCGGACGCCCTCATCAGGGCCTACGACCGGATCATTCTTCCTTGTTCTTAAAATCCTGCTTGGCCAGGATCAGTTTCCTCAGTTCCCGCTCCGCCAGATGCCAGTTCTGTTCGCAACGCCCCTCGACGCATCCCGACTCCACGTAAATCTCATAAGCTCGTTTGGCGATTTCTTCCCGCGAAGGCTGGACAATCACGTGCCCACCCTCATTCTCCAGTGTCGCAATCGCTTCTTCCTGAACCTGCTTGGCCGCAGGCTTGGGATTCGGGTGCGGCTCAGTGGGCAGCACAGCAGCGGCCGAAACCGACACCGCGGGCCTGACATTGAAGTTGTTGTTTCCAGAAATGGGTTTGGATGACGGTTCGGTCTTGAATTGGCTCATACGGGTCCCCTGTAGAAGGCGCTTGGTTGAATATAGGTAGCTCATGCCCAACTAAATTAGAACCGACGCGACCCCAAAACCATAGGGGAATATCTCACCCGGCCATCAGATTCATGGCGAATGTCTGAAATTCAACGTGAAATATTTTCAGACAGGCACAGTCAGCCGCTTGATCACGGCATTCAAAATCTCATCCGGCTCGCTCATCCGCCCCGCGCCCTCGGTCCGGCACGCCTGCCAACCCTCCGCAGGCCCCACCAGCTCATAACCCAGCAGCGTCTGCACGGTCTGCACATTCCGCTGAGTGACCGGGTTCTCCCACATCTGCGCATTCATCGCGGGTGCCAGCAGCACAGGCGTCCTTTTCGGTGACCGCGGGAGTGCGCATGCCGTGAGGCTCACGATGTCATCGCAAATTCCCGCCGCCAGCTTCGCCATGAAATCCGCTGTCGCCGGGGCCACCACAAACAAATCGCACCAGCGCGCCAGATTCACATGCTGGGAATCTTTATGCTCCACCTGCTGCCACACGCTCGTCACCACCGGCGCATTCGACAGCGCCTCAAACGTGAGCGGCTGCACAAACTTCGTCGCCGATTCCGTCATCACCACCCGCACCTGGGCTCCAGCCTGCGCCAGACGGCTCACCAGCGTGCAGGTCTTGTAACATGAGATACCGCCCGTGACTCCCACCAGAATCTTGCGATCTTGGCAGGCACGGGCGTTCATAAGCGATCCTTGGTTGTTTTGGCAAAACCCGGCAGGTTAAACCTGCCGAACAGGCTCAGGCCTCAGTTTCTTCGGCGACTTCGTCTTCCTTGCCCAGTTCCAGGCTGATCTTGTTCTCAACGATCTCCTGCACGGCCACTTCAAAGTCATTACGGCCATTGCGTTCCACCAGCGGGCGCTGACCAGCCATCAACTCACGGATACGGTGCTGCACCAACGCAGTGAACTTGAACCGTCCGCCAAACTTATTGATGATCCGGTCGTCTTTGAGCGCGTCAAGCATCGGGAGCCTCTCCAGGAGTTCTGTCACGAGTCAATGTCAAGACTAAAAGTATATACGCAATGGAGGGGTAATTCCAGTCGCTTGCCTCTTTGCCCCCTCTATATATCACAACGCCCTTATCTCTCCCTACCAGACTTACGCCGCCAGCGCCTTCATCCAGCCGGCTAAAAGCACATAAACCCATGTCACGCTTGCCCATATGACGGCAAAGACAAAATACAGATAAACCGACATCCCCAGCGTCAGCACATACCCCAGAATCACCATTAGGCCGTCCCGCGTCATGATGCCGATTGCCAGCAGCATGATCGCTGCCGCAGGTGGGCTGTTGATCATCGGCGGCGGCAAAAGCAGCATGACCGCAGACCATGCCATCGCCAGCCCGATTACATTCCTGGCCCCCGGCCAGAACAAAAACGTCCAGCGCACCTCCAGCCAGCGTTCCAGCTTCTGCGCGTACGGCACGATCCTGGTCAACACCTTCTGAATAATCCCCCCGCCAATGTTCTTATCCAGCAGCTTCTTGGGCAGCCAGGGCTTCATGCTCAAGGCCATGCGGCCGCCAATCAGGATCACCGCAATGCAGATCGGGATGTTGAGCCCGGGAATCGAAAACGGCAAAATCACAAACGGAGCCGTCAAAATCACAATCATCAACATGAACCCGCGCCCCTTAAGCGCCTTCTCCATGTCGCCGATGGT
>CAZGOM010000132.1:0-15366 GCA_964527265.1 uncultured Phycisphaeraceae bacterium
GGCAAGGAATACGACATCTTCGGCCGCGGCGGAGCCGAACACATGGCACAGGAAATGGGCGTGCCCTTCCTGGCCAACATCCCCATCAACATGGCCCTTCGCAAGAACTCCGACTCCGGCGACCCCACTGCAAACTTCACCGCCATGACCGCCGGTTCCGGCCAGCTTTCCGACGGTCTCATCAAAATGGTCCGCACCCTCGCCGGCCAGGTCAGCGTCCACAGCATGCAGACCCGCCCCACACTATCAATCAACTAACTCCATTCAGGTTGGCACGGCACGCCCCCAAAGCGTGCCATGTCCGGCCCGCGCCAACAAACCAACCCAAAAGAGGTCCGAAGCCCACAAGCTCCGGACCTCTTTCTTTTCTAAAACAATCTTTCTCTTCGACCTGGACACTTCCTCTTCAACTCTGAACTCTGAACTCTGAACTCTGAACTCTGGACTCGGGACTCGGGACTCGGGACTCGGGACGCAGGACGCAGGACGCAACACGAATCAAACCGTCGACACCACTTCCTCCTCCACCTCCCGCATCCCTAATTTCACCGCATCTTCTGGCTTGGCTTCCGGATTCTTCGTCGGCTTGCCCATCAGTTCTGTTATCGCCGTAAACGCCTGCGTATTGGGAATCAGCCCTGCAAAGCGATCCGCACCCGGCCCGATCGCCGTGATGATGGTGTTGTCGGACGTATGCTGCGTGCAGTTGAACGCGATCCCGTAATAATTGCTCATCACCTGCCCGTACACTCCTACTGCGGAGTCCAATTGCGCATGCAGCCGCGGGCGTTTCCCCTGCATCGCCTCCAGCATCGCCGCTAGCTGCTCATTTGTCAGCGGCGCTCCCGTCCCCTTCTTATAGACATCCGCCAAGCCCGCCACCGTCCCTCGGTCCTTCTCAGGAAGCAGGGCCAGATCCTTGTTCATCTGCTCCAGGCTCGACCGCCCCGCCAGCAGGTTCTTCACATAGCGATTGGAATCCTTCCCCCCTGAGCCCATGCTCATCACGCCGGGGTTTGCATTCCCATGGTCCGATGTTACCACCAGCAGCGTGTCGTCCCGCGAAGCAACGTACTCATACGCCATCCCAAGAGCTTCGTCGAAGGCAAGCTGTTCATGCGCCAGCGCCACCGCATCGTTGTAGTGGCATGAATGGTCAATGCGCGCCCCTTCGATCTGCAGCAGATACCCTTCTGCGCCCCCTGAAAGCATCTTGATCGCTGCCTGCCCCATCTCCGCCAGCGTCGGTAATTGCCGCGCCATGAACGCATCGTTCGCCCGGTCCACAGCATAGGGCATAAACCCTTCGCTGAAACATCCCAGCACCCGCGGCGCGCCGATACTCTTTTTCATCCCCTCCGGCGTCATCACAAGCGAATACCCCGCCTTGGCGAACATCTCCCTCAGCTTCGCATCCAGCGCCTTGTCCGTCATCGTCATCCCACCCCCCATCACCACATCCGCCAACCCGATGTACTGCCTGGCGATCTCCGCCTCATCGCTCCGCTTGTCGCATGTCGCGATGAATCCCGCCGGCGTCGCATGCGTCACTGTCGCCGTCGTCACCACCCCCACCTTTTTCCCCACAGACTTGGCCACCTGCGCCAGCGTCGTCAGCTTCGTCCCGTCCGGCAAAGTATTCAGCCATGTGCACAGCACCCGCGACCCCGACCCCCATGAGCTCGATGCCGCAGCTGAATCCGTCACGCAGCTGTTCAAGGCTGACATATCAAACAAGCCGTGCACCGCATCGCGGTCCTTCATCAGCTTCGTCCAATTGGTATCTCCTTTCCCCATCGCCTGCGATACCAGTTGCGCGATCTTCGGCACCCCCAGGCTCATCCCATCCGACACCATGAATATGATGTTCTTTGGCAGTTTCTTGCCTTCCCCCGTCGCCGCCTTGGCCGCCTGCGCTTGCGCCCGCGCCAAGCCCTCGTCGGGCGTCAACTTTCCACCCGCTGCCAGCGCCGCCACAGCCCCCACCTGCAAAAGCGACCTGCGTGAAAACCTCACCGCATCCTTAGCCGACTTGAACTTTTTAGCCATGCCCCAATTGTAGCCCCGAATATTCAGAATAAATGAATTTCCTCACCCCCTCAGCCACCCCACCTCTTCCTCACTCAACTCCACCTCCGCCGCCTTCAAGCAATCCTCCAGATGCACCACATCCGCCGTTCCTAAAATCGGGATCACTGGAAACTTCTGCCCCATGACATACGCCAGCGCCACTTGATTCACGCTCAGGCCCTTCTTCTGGGCCAATTCTTGCGCCCGCGCCAGCCGAGCGCGCGACACCTCATTGTCGTACGTCTTCTTCCCCTTCTCGCCTCCCGTCGCAAAGTATCCCCCCGCAGTCGGCGAATAACACATCACCGGAAACTTCGTCTCCTCGTGCCATGCGATATCCGCGTCATACAGCGCACGGTTCGCCGGGTCTTCCTTGGGTTCTGGCGTATTCGTCTTCGCCAGGCTGAACTGCGGTTGCGACACCACAAACCCCTGCAACCCATTCTCCTTCGCGTATGCATTCGCCTCCGCTATCCGCCCTGTCGTCCAATTCGATACCCCAATGGCATTCAGCCGCCCCGCGCATAAATGCCTGTTAAGCGCATCCACAATCTCTCCCACCGGCATCCGTGAATCATCGCGATGCAAAAAATACAAATCAATCGTCTCCATCCCCAAACGCTCCAGGCTCTCCGTAATATCCGACTCCAGCACCTCCGGAGACATGAATGCCTCTGGCCTTGGATAAAACGGCATGGACGCAGGATGCCCCCCTTTGGTCACCACAAGCACATTCTTGCGATCTTTGAATTTCTTCACACAAGCGCCCACCGCACGCTCCGATGACCCGGCCTCTATCCCCGGCAGCCAGGCGCAATAGCAATGCGCCGTGTCCAACGTGTTCCCTCCCGCCTCTCGATACACCTCATACACCCGTTCCATCACCTCTTGAGAAACCCCCGTTCCAAACACGCCCGTCCCCAACGCCATGGCCGAAAGCCTCAATGCCGACTCCGCAATCTCAATGGTTTTCATCATTTCCCCATACTAATCTTTTTCACCCTCTCTAACCCCGTAACATCAAACATCTTACATCTGACATCCCCCGGTCTCCTCTTCCCAGCTAAAATACCAAGCTGTGCCCAAGCCACCACACTCACTTTGGGATTTTAGACGCACGCTGCGCAAGCTGCCCTTCTTTGACGAAGCCAAAGTCATGGAAGCGCTCTCCAGCACCGGATGGGCATGGGCACTCCTCTGGACCCTCATCCTCACCCTCTGCGGCGGCTACTTCGCCATCGAAGCCTCCTCACGCGAACGCTACGCCGTCAACCAGCTCCAGCTCGATCCTGTCTACGCCCGCACCCAGTTTGAAACCATCAACGAAGAAGAAACACGCCGAAACAAGACCGTTGCCGCCGACGCCGAGTTCCCTGTTTACCGCGCCAATCCCGCCTTCTTCCAGAAAATCCGCCAGCAGATCGATTCAGTCGTCAAAATCGTCGGAAACTCTGACATCACACCTATCGACCAGCTCCCCAAAGAGGGCCGGCTCATCCTCGATAACGCCACCCTTGGTGGCTTACGCGCTTACATCATCAACGGCCAGCCCACGCCGGCATTCAATGCCTTCGTCGAAGACTACATGAACCTCCTGGCCACCCGCATGGCCATCCTCCCCGCAGATCAGGCAACCATCGAAAAAGACATCAAACAACCTGCCACCGGCATCCTGCTGGTCAACCCGGACCTCCCCGCCTCCATTGAACTCCTCGACAATTACATCCTCAGCACCGCGAAGCCCCAGGAAACTCTCTCTCTTGTCGCCGCGCTGGCAGATAAGGCCTTCCCCAAGTCATTGCGCTCCTGCTTTATCGCAATCGTTATGAGCGAAGCCGATAAACCCAGCTATATCTTCGACAAAGACCTCACCTTCCAGCGCAAAGCCAAACGCGCCACTGAAATCCCACAGGTCAAAACCGTCTTCAAAGAACACGACAACCTCATCCCCGCAGGCAAAATTCTCGACTCCCGCGATGTCAAGATCCTCCACCTTGAGCAAGAAGCCTATCAGGCCGCCGTGATCCAGCCCCGCATGATCTTCATCCAGCACGCCGGCCGCGTCGGTGTCGTCGCACTTCTTGCCCTCTTCCTCTGGCTCTACATCCTCGCCGTCAACCCCCGCGTCGGCCAAAACCCCATGCGCGGCTTAGCCCTCACTGGACTCCTTGTCTCCACTCTCGCCTTCGTTACCTTTGTCTCCGTCACCTTCCCTCCCCGCCTCCTCTATCTCACAGCGATCTTCCCCACGCTCCTCTGTGCCATCATCCTCGCCATCGCCTATCACCGACGCTTCGCTTTTGCCGTCGCCACTTTGAACGCCCTTCTAGTCACCTGCGTCATGGATCTTGGCATCGCCTATGCCGTCGTCGCCCTCACCGGTGTTGGCGTCTCCGTCGGCCTGCTTAAAACCGTCAACACCCGCTCCAAGCTTGTTCTCACCGGCCTCGCTGCTGGCTTGGCCATGGCCCTCGCCGTCGTCGCCACTTCGTTGGCTGGCCGTGCCATCCTCTTCCCTGAAGAGCAATGGGCCTACCTCCGCACGGACGCGCTCCGCGTCCTTGGCACCGGCATCGCCACCGGCCTTCTCATCCAAGGCCTCCTCCCCGCCATCGAATTCCTCTTTAAAGTCACTACACAGCTCACATTGAAGGAGCTTAACGACGCCTCACTCCCTCTCCTGCGCCGCCTCGCTCAGGAAGCCCCAGGCACCTACCAGCATTCCCTGCGAATCGCCGACATGGCCGAAGCCGCCGCCACTGCCATCGGCTCGGATGCACTCCTTTGCCGCGTCGGCGCCATGTACCACGACATCGGCAAACTCTCCAAACCCGAATACTTCGTCGAAAACCAGGCTGGCGGCCCCAACCCCCACGACTCCCTCAGCCCCCCCATGTCCGCCGCCATCATCATCGCCCACGTCTCCGATGGCATGGAAATGGCACGCGAATACTCCCTCCCCGTCCTCATCCGCCATTTCATCGAATCCCACCACGGCACAACACTCGTCGAATATTTCTACATCACCGCCAAAAAATCCGCTGCGGCAAACAACGAACCCGAACCCTCCCAATCCACCTATCGCTACCGCGGGCCCATCCCGCAAACTCGTGAAGCCGCCATCCTCATGATCTGCGACGGCGTCGAAGCCTCCGCGCGGACACTCCCCGATCCCACTCCCGAACGCTTCGAATCACTTGTCGCCGACATGATCCAAAAACGCCTCGCCGACGGCCAGTTCGACGAATGCGGCATCACCCTTCAAGATCTTAAAAAAGTCCAGGCAGCCATTGTCCAAACCCTTTGCGCCATGTACCACAAGCGCATCATCTATCCCACTGCGGCCAAATAATCCCACGCTCCGGGCGCTATGGATCGGATTCTGATCAAACCCGTCTCTTGCTTACGGCTGCTCCAAGCCTCATCCCATAAATAAAACACCCCTCCCTTTCGACTCTTCATCCTCCCGAATCCACTATCATCTAATAAACCACCCAGCTTCAACCCGATAATGACCTACCCCAATCCCGACCATCTCCCCGTCCCCGCCAACAGCGCAAACATCGAGCGCGCCGCCCACCTCATTCAGCGCTCCGGCCTCGTTGCCTTCCCCACCGAAACCGTCTACGGCTTAGGCGCCAACGCACTTGATCAGGATGCCATCGCCCGCATCTTCGAGGCCAAAGGACGCCCCCGTTTCGACCCACTCATCGTCCACGTCTATAACCTCGCCCATGCCGAATCTCTCGTCGAAACCATGACCGACCCCGGCATGAAACTCGCCCGCACTTTCTGGCCCGGCCCCCTCACGCTCGTCCTCCCAAAACAACTCCACGTTCCCGACATCATCACCGCCGGGCTCGACACCATCGCCATCCGCGTCCCCGCCCATCCCACCGCCATCCGCCTCCTCCACCTCGCCAAAGTCCCCATCGCCGCCCCCAGCGCCAACCGCTTTGGCTGCGTCAGCCCCACCACCGCCCAACACGTCTACGATGAACTCGCCGGCAAGGTCGATCTGATCCTCGATGCCGGCCCCTGCCAGGCGGGCCTTGAGTCCACCGTCATCTCACTGGTCGACCCCGCAAACCCTGTCCTCCTCCGCCCCGGCGCCCTCGCCATCGAACGCATCGAAGCCATCATCGGCCCCGTCCGGCGCAGCCATGACTCCGCCAACCGCTTCAACCCCGGCGCAGAAACAGTATCCCAACCCGCCCCAGGCATGCTCGCTTCCCATTACGCTCCCAAAACCCCGCTCCACTTCGTCGAACACATCCCCATGGATTTCCCCCCGACCGCCAAAAAAATTGGCCTCATCTGCCTCGCCCCGCCTGAACATCCCGAACGCTTCGCTTCCATCCAAGCCCTCTCCCCCGAAGGCGACCTCCACAAAGCCGCCGCAAAACTCTTTTCCGCCCTCCGCGAACTCGACGCCCTCAAGCTCGACCTCATCATCGCCCTGAAATTCCCCTCCCACACCCTCGGCCTGGCCATCAACGACCGACTCCAGCGCGCCAGTTCCAAACGCCACTAAAAACATCCTGGCGACACGCCCAAATTTCCCCCGCCGCTGACGATTCCTCTCACCCATACTCCATGATCTTCATCGGTTTGCCCTTGATCTTCTTCATCACCTCCGTGATCCGCTCCACCTCTCCCTCCTTCGCCAATCCCCGCTCCGTCAGCACCACCACCAACCGTTCACCGGCTTTCACCGCAACTGAATTGTCTGCCTCAATGTCATACAGTGCTTCTTTCAATTCCTTCTCCACGCTCATCTCATACGCCGCCCGGTAACGCTCCACCGCCAGTTCCATCCAATACTTTTCCAATATCGAATTCACCCGCCCAGCAATCTCCGCCTTCCCCTTCTTTGCCTCACCCAGCACCCCCGCGCTGCGCGGCAACAACGCCCCTAACACCCGCCATCCTTCCTCCTGCTTCCTCCCATCACCGCGCTCCAGCAACCCCACCGCTGCCTCGCACCGCTTGCGCTCCTCATCACTCAACCCTGCCGTCTCTCCAGGATTCAGCTTCGCCTTGCCCGCCTGTTCATATGCCCATCCAAGCCCCAGTTGATAACGCGCATTCCCCTTCTCCATCTCCACCGCCTTGCGGTAATTCACCACTGCTTCCCTCAGCGATTTCATCGCATCCTCTGTCACCGGAAGCACACGGTCACCCAACATCACCGACTTCCACGGCACAAGGCACGGCGCATTCTTACCACCCCCCGTCGAAGACATATCCACCTCCCCCTCCATCCCCTTCGCCCAAGCAATGCCATTCACCGCACCCAGAAAAAAATACCCCTCCGCCACCTCAGGCTGACTTTTGATAAACGCATCGGCATATTCCTTTGCAACTGACACCGATCCCGGCATGTAGATATACGCCCACGAACTCCCCGCACACATCAACACAATCAATCCCGCAATCAACACTCTCAAAATCCGCATCTCAACATCTCCTTAAGATAAACACGTGCAATCCCCTCAATGATTCACCATGATCCACGGCTTACTCTTAATCTGCTTCACCGCCTCCGTAATCTGTTCCACCTCTCCAGCCTTCGCAATTCCCGAACCTGGCAGCAGTGCTATCAACTGCTCTCCCGCTCTCATCCCCGTCGAATGATCCGCCTCCCAATCGTACTCCTTAGCTTTTAACTCCTTCTCCACTGTCAACTCATACGCTGTCCGATACTGCTCCACCGCCAATTTCATCCAATAGTTCCCTAGAATCGCATCCACGCGTCCTGCCATTTCAGCCTTTGCCTTCCTCGCCTCGCTTAGCACTCCCGCACTGCGTGGCAATAACCCTCCTAGCACTTTCGCCCCTTCCTCCTGCTTCTTTGTCTCCGTGCTCCCAAGTAATACCAACGCCGCCTCACACTGCTTGTGCTCCTCATCGCTCAGCTTCTGTGCCCCTTCCTGCGCCACCTCTTCCGGATTCAGCTTCACCGCCGCCGCCTGCTCAAACCCCCACGCAAGCGCCAGTTGAAACCGCGCATTCCCAGCCTCCATCCCCGCTGCCGTGCGATAGTTCATAATGCACTCCCCAAGGCACTTCAACCCCTCCGGCGTTACCACCTCCGCCCCATCACGCTTAAATAAAATCGACACCCACGGCACAATCCTCGGCGGTTGCTTCTCCATCGCCGAATTCATGTCAATCTCTTTCGACACCCCCCTCGCCCACACCGACCCATACACCACCCCTCGAAAAAAATAACCCTCCGCCACCTCAGGGTGCTGTTCAATAAAAACACGCGCATCCGCCATCGCCCGCGTCGCTGGCATCTTTCCATAAGCATGCGCCCACACACACTCCGCACCCATCAACACAACCACTCCCGCGATCAAAATTTTGAATGACCCCATTGCAATATCTCCTTAAAAACAAATCTATTCCAGACCATCCATAAATACTAAGCGAAAAATTTAGCACCACCAAGCACTATTTCACATTCCATTCCCAATTAACAACCCTCTTCAAAATACGCTTCCAAAGCACACCAACTCGTACACCGAGGTTCGCGTCAATCATTCACATTCAATTCCACCCTGGCAATCTCTTCATGATCCTGCGACTCCTGTAAAAATCCGCTCTTCCTCTCCCCCCCCACTCGCATCCCTCTTTCGCTATTTTCCGCCCCCGCACTTACCATTCACCCCCGACACTCCTCCTTATCCCTCGTCCCTTTTACCTTGTACCTTTCACATGACCCAAGACCGGCCCTGGACCACTCTCCGCCTCCTCAACTGGACCACCGAGCACTTCACTAAAAAAGGCATCGACAGCCCCCGTGTCTCCGCCGAAATGCTCCTCGCACACGTCCTTGAATCCACCCGCATCAAGCTCTACACCGAAATCGACCGCATCCCCTCCGATCTCCACCGCGCCGCCTTTCGCGACCTCGTCGAACGCGCCTCCAAGCATGAGCCCGTCGACTACCTCATTGGCAAGGCCCCCTTCTTCTCCCTCATGCTCAAGGTCACCCCCGCCGTCCTCATCCCCCGCCCCAGCACTGAAACCATCATTGAACACGTCCTCCAGCACGCCCGCCGCAGCCCCGGCTTCGCTACTCCGCTCATCGGCGACATCTGCACCGGTTCGGGCGCCATTGCCGTCACACTCGCCAAAAACATGCCCAAGGCCCGCGTCATGGCCTCCGACATCTCTCCGGAAGCGCTTGAAATCGCGCGTGAAAATGCACGCGATCATAAAGTTTCCGACCGAATCGAATTCCGCCAGGCTGACTTTTTAAACGCCATACAAGCGGAAAAATTCCAGTTCCTCATCTCAAACCCTCCCTACATCAGCGATCAGGAATGGGCCGACGTCCTCCCGAACGTCAAAAATTACGAGCCTACCCTCGCCCTCCGGGGCGGTGCCGACGGCATGAAATTCATCCGCCCCCTCATCGCCGAAGCCCACAAACATCTCGATTACCCCGGCCAACTCCTCATCGAAATCGCCGCCTCGCAAAAAGACAAAGCCCTCGATCTCGCCCGCCAGAACCATGAACTCCAAAATCCCCAGATCCTCTCCGATCACGAAGGCCTCCCCCGCGTCCTCATCGCCGACCGCGCACCCATCAATCCCCTCGTTCCCACCACCTGACGCCCGCGCGACAACCCAGGCTTCACACAATCCATCCCGCCCTTTGCCATAAAGTCCTCTTTTTTAAATACACTCCAGTTTTCATAATCCTCTATTGACTCCAGTTAGTTTGACGTCAAAATACAGCAAGTTAGACGTCAACATAGACATTGCCGTAAACACCCCGACCGCGTTCCTCTTAAACCTTTAAAAAACCAAACACACTCCTCGCTCGGCCCCGTCGCCGCTCCTTTTCGCTACCCACAACCCGTTCCAAAGCAACTCCGCTGAGCCAACCCCAGCCTCGCTTTTTGCTTGCCCAAATTCAACCTTGCTCCCCCTTACCCCTTCCTCTAACCCAAGGAAAACCATGCTCTTCAACCTCTTCAAAAAACGCCGCAAGACCCAACCCAAGTCCACCGCCCAATGGGCCACCATGATGGAAGCCCTGGAAAACCGCTCGCTCATGAGCACCTACGTCGTTCCCACTTCCATCGCTTTTGATGGCTCCGCCGAAGTCACCCAGGCCATTAATGACTTCCTCGCCACCGTCCCCGACGGCACCGCCTCCTCCCCCAACACCATCCTCTTCCAAACCAAAGGTACTTACTGGATCGACGGCACCCTCGGCATCGCCAACCGCAATCACCTCATCATCGACGGCGAAGGCTCGCGCTTCGAAGCGCGCGACCCCATCGACCCCGTCATCAACCCTGACCTGGCTTTAAGCCGCTCCCAGTGGGCCATGAGCAATTCCACATTCATCACCCTCACTGATATGACCATCGTCGGCGCGGATCCCGCCGCCGGCAGCAAGTACTACATCGAACGCGAATCCCAGCATTGCATCGCTATTTTCGGGGGAAACCATGACATCATGGTGGACTCAGTCACCGCTGGCTATTGCTTCGGCGACGCCTTCTATGCCACCTCCGACTCCTACAACCTAACCCTTCAAAATTCCCACCTCGAACACATGGACCGCCAGGGCGTCGCCATCGTTGATAATCACAACGTCGTCATCCGCAACAACTACATCGGCGATGCCACCCGCACTCTCATGGATTTTGAACCCCTCACCGAAAACATGAGGGTCGATCATGTCTCCATCATCGGCAACACCACCGGCCAGTCCGGTAATGCCTGGCTCCAACTCGCCGCTGGCAAAGGCTGGATCGGCTCAGTCTTCATCGCCGATAACATCATCAATGGCACCCACGGCCTCTCCATCGTCGAAGACCTCGCCGGCGCCGTTCGCCGCGGCCCCCTCATCCTTCTCAACAACACCGCTTCCATCGTCAAGGAAGGCCTCCTCGAAGCCGACAAAGTTGATGGCGTCATCGTCTTAGGAAACGACGTCACCTCCACCATCGCCCGCGGCGTCACAGTCAGCAACGGCCACGGCGCAATCGTCGGCAACAACCGCGGCATCAACACCTTCGTCGATACCTCCAACCTCGACGGCTGGGTCTACAACAACATCGCCATGGGCGACCCCTCCTTCACCCGCGATGCCACCTTCACCGAACTCGGCGACGCCTATGGCATCACTGCAACCAACGTATCGGTCAATGGTTACACCAATGCCACCGTCAAAGTCCTCATGCGCAAATCCATGGGGGACTCTACCCTCTCCTGGGACGGCATCACCATGACCGGCGATATCGCCGTCGTCCTCCTGGATGCCTCGGGCGACAGGGTCGACGGCTGGACCCGCGACCTCACCGCCTCCTACCAGGGCCTCCCCCTCCCCGTCACCGGCATTGCCCCGGCCATCGCCACCCAGCCCGCTCCTTCCACTGTCGTCACCGGCCAGAGCGCTACTTTCAACGTCTTCCCTGATGGTCCTGCACTCGGCTATCAATGGTTCAAAAACGGCGTTCTCATCCCCGATGCCACCGGCAGCTCCTACACCACCCCCGCCACCGTCATCGGCGACAGCGGCACCCTCTACACCGTCACTGTCACCAACCGCTACGGTGCATCCACCAGCGCCGCCGCCGGCCTCACTGTGCAAGCAGCAGCCATCCCCGTTATCACCACCAACCCCATCGCCAAAACCGTCGGCGCAGGCAACACCACCACCTTCTCCGTCACCGCCACCGGCCCCGGCACGCTCACCTACCAATGGCAGAAAAACGGCGTGAATATAACTGGTGCCAACGACGATGTTTACGTCCTCCCCCCCGCCCTCCTGGCCGACAACGGCGCGCTCATCCGCTGCGTCGTCACCAACGCCACCGGCAGCACCAACAGCGCCGCCGCCACCCTCAGCGTCGTCTCCATCGCCTTCAGCGAGACATTCACCGGCTCAAACGGCGCAGCCTGGCCCGCCCAGTGGACCACCTCCGGGGCAAACGTCGCCTTCACCATCAACAGCAACATGGGACGCGCGCAAAACTCTCCCAGCAAGGGGTCCGAACAGATCGGCTTCGCCTTGGTCAACACCGCCAACCTCACTGACTCCGACCAGACCACCACCTTCCGCTTCAACGACAATGTCGGCAACGGGATCGGCTTAGTCGCACGTCGCGCCGACGCCGCGCCAGACACTTTCTACTACACCGTCCAAACCGTCACCGGTTCCACCAACCGCCTCTACGTTTACAAGAGCGTCGCCGGCGTCAGCACCTCCTACGGCTACGTCACCGTCACCAACGCCCTGGAAGACCAGGACTACAAACTCCGCCTCGTCGTCTCCCAAACCACCGACACCACCACCTCACTCAAAGTGAAAATGTGGTCCGCCGCCGTCCCCGAGCCCGACGCCTGGGCCAATCAGATCACCGACACCACGCCTGAGCTCCAAAACGTCGCCGGCCGCTCAGGCATCCGCTTCATCACCGCCAGTGCCCGCAGCGTCTCCGTCGATAACTACACCCTCGACTCAGACCTCCCCACCTCCTCCAGAGGTGTCGCGGCTGTCACCGATTCCTTCACCGCGGCGGACAACTCACCCTGGCCCGCCCAGTGGACCACCTCCGGTTCCTCCAATATCGCCTACAGCATCGTCGGCAACATGGGCCGCGCACTCAATACCCCCTACACCGGCTCCGAACAGATCGGCTTTGCCGGTGTCAATTCCCTGAATCTGGTCGATTCCGACCAGACCGCCACTTTCCGCTTCAACGATAACCTCGGTGGCTTTGGCTTAATCGCACGCCAATCCGACGCCAATCCCACCACTTTTTACTACACCCTGCAAACCGTCTCCGGGAACATTAACCGTCTTTATGTCTACAAGTGCGTCAACGGAGTCAGCACTTCCCTGGGCTACGCCAATGTCACAAGTGCCTTAGAGGACCAGACTTACAAAGTCCGCCTCGCCGTTGAAACCAACGACAGCACCACCAGTCTCAAGGTCAAAATGTGGTCCACCTCCATCACCGAGCCTGACGCGTGGGCTGCCGAATACTCTGACGCCACGCCGGAATTGCAAAATCGTGCAGGCCGCTCCGGCATGCGCTTCTCGGTCGCCAGCGGCCGCAGTATCTCCATTGATGATTACTCCCTCGACACCGACCTCCCGGGCGTCACCCCGATCGCCCCCAGCGCGCTCACCGCTCTCCTACAGTCCTCCACCCACACCCGCCTCACCTGGGTCGACAACAGCACCTTTGAGAATGGGTTTGTCGTCCAGCGCAGTCTGGATAATTCCACTTGGAAGGACCTTGCCTGGCTCGATCCCAACTCGACCGCCTACACCGACACCGGCCTCACCGCCAACACCCGCTACTTCTATCGCGTCAAGGCTTATAACGCTGAAGGCTTCTCCGCCAACACCGCCGCCATCCTCGCCGCCACGCCCGACAACCTCGGCTCTGTCAGCGAAACCTGGACCGGTGCCAATAACTCCGTCTGGCCCACCAAGTGGACTTTCGAAGGCGCAACCGCCCAAACCGCCTCCCGCGTCATCACCTCCAACCGCGGCGTCATCACCGGCCTCACCGGCGCCACAGGCCGCGTTCTGGCCGTTAATAACGCCGCGGCCTCCCAAAGCGTCGACCAGACTGTCACCTTCAACATCAACACCGCCAGCGCCGGCGTGGGCCTATTCGCCCGCCGCGCCGACACGGATACGGACACCTATTATTACGCCTATGTCCAAGCCTCCAGCGCCACCGCCTACATTTATAAAGTCGTCGATGGCGTCGCCACCCAACTCCTGGCCCAGGCAATCACCGCCCCCAGCACCGGCACAGATTACAAGCTCCGTTTCAGTGTCCAAACCAATGGCGCCTCCACGGACCTCAAGCTCAAAGTCTGGCAAGCCAGCGCCAGCGAACCCGGCGCTTACAACGGCTCCGTCTCCGATTCCACCGCCGCCCTGCAAAACCTCACCGGCCGCTTCGGCCTCTACTACGTCCTAAACAACACCGCCGCCATCCAGACCGACAACTACAGCGCCACTTACGCCAATAAACCCTCTTCCCCCGGCACCCTCACCGGCGTCTCCGTCTCCCCCACCCAAAACAACCTCTCCTGGACCGACAGCAGCAACCTCGAAACCGGCTACATCATTGAACGCACCATCAACCCCCGCCTGACCACCGGTTGGACACAGATCGGCTCCGTTGCTGCCGGCGTCACCTCCTTCAGTGACAACACCGTTACCGACGCCACCCGGTACTGGTACCGGGTCGTCGCCGTCAACCTCGGCGGACGCAGCGACTTCGCCCCCATCGCCAGCGTCGTTACCCAGGATCTCCCCAATCAGGTCAAGGAATCCTTCTACGGCCCAGACTATGAAGGCTGGGGTCCCAAGTGGACGCTCGACGGCGCGCTCTCCACCGCCCTCTCCATCGGCAATTACAACGGCGTCATGAAAATGACCGCCAAAAACAGCGGCGGCACCGGCACCATCTTCGCCACTTATAACCAGGCCAACGCCATCGATTCCAACATGACCGCCAAGTTCAGCCTCTCCTCCAACGGCGCCGGATTCGGCCTGGTCGCACGCCGCGCCGATGGCGACAACGACACCTATTACTACGCCGATGTCGTCAATGAAGGCGCTACCTCCCGTGTCCGCATCTACAAAGTCGTCGACGGCAACTCCACTTCTCTCGCCGCCTCCGCCGCATTCGCTTACACCGCCGGCGTCACCTACCAGCTCCGCTTCGCCGTCACCACCACCGGCGCTTCCACTTCCCTCCAGGCCAAGGTGTGGGATTCCGCCACCGCCGAGCCGGGGACATGGTCCCTCTCCATCTCCGACAGCACCGCCCGCCTTCAAAACATCAACGGCCGCATCGGCTCCCTGCTCAAGATGATGACCAACGGCCGCACCATCTACATCGACGATTTCTTCGCCACCTACGCTTGACCATTCCAGGCAGCACGGCACGCCTCAAAAGCGTGCTGTGTCTTGCCCGCGTCAACCATACATGGCAAGTCCATGCAAAATACAAAGGAGGCGGACCTGAATCCGCCTCCTTTGTTTATTTTCAACTTTTAAAAACTCGCTTACAGCCCCAGTTTCCGCTCTTCAAGCCGCTCTCCCAGTTTCCGGGAAGCCAGGCTCAAAGTCACCAGCAGATAGTTCTCCCGCTGGTCGATCTTGATGAAGAGCTTCTCGCGGCCCTTGCTGAATTCCAACACCGATTGATCCAGCGCTTCCTTGTCGTTCACACGTTCCCAGTTGTACTTGCCCACGTTCACACGCAGGTAAGTCACCAGGTCGTGCATCGA
>CAZGOM010000133.1:0-15325 GCA_964527265.1 uncultured Phycisphaeraceae bacterium
ACACTCAAAGACTGCGACTGCGTCATACACCCTCACAAGGAAGCCCATTGAATCCGAATGTCACCAAACACACTATCGACTGCAAACCTAATACAGACTTCAAATCGACTAGGGCGCGCTACCCGTCCTTGCCGCAGTTGAACTCATCACGTTTAACTGCCCAGGCCCTTCTCCGCGCGGCTCATCCGTGTCCACAGGCGTAAGCCGGGCGATCTTTGCTTCAAACTGCCGGCACAATTGCAAAAACAGCGCACGGTGTTCCGTTACGATCTCCGTCGGCAAACTCGGCTCTCCCCACGCTATCCGCACCGTAATCTTTGTCTGCTTGGACCTCACACGATCCCCCCCTTTGAAAAGCATTCCAGGCTGCGCCCCAGGCACATGCTCTAATTGCGGTCCCCCTGACTGCCTCAACCAAAGAGAACGCCTTCGCCGAGTCCCCTTTGCTGGCGGCAAAATGATCATCAACCCCTTGACATTGAACATCGGCGCATGGCTCGTCAACGCGAGAATGGCCTCACGACGGCTGCTGGATTTGGCCAACAACCGCCGGCTATTGTTGAAATGGTTAAAAGCTGCCTTGAATAAAGGCCGCATTGCCGTCAGCGATTGCCCGGAGAAAGCCACACGATATCCCAAACGGTAGTATCCCAGAAGCAACGCTCCCACCAACCCCAGACCACCTACCGCCACCATAAGGGGCTGTCCCAGCGCCAATCCCAGCGCCAGCACGCAAAACAAGCCACAGAATAGATAAAGCACCAATACGGCCTGCTTAGGATTGAGCCCCAACTGGAGCAGCTTATGATGAATATGGCTTCGATCACCGGCAAACATAGGCTTGCCCCGCAACTTGCGCTTGAGCATCACCAGTGCAGTGTCCAGCGTTGGATAACCCAAAAGCAGGATCGGCACCATCATGGAACCCGCCACAACCGTCTTGTTGCTGGTTTTCAACGACAAAGCCGCCAGGGTCATGCCGATGAAAAGCGTGCCAGAGTCTCCAAGGAAAATCTTTGCAGGGTTTGCGTTGTATCTTAAAAAACCAAGGCATCCGCCCGCCAGACTCGCCGCAAGGCAACCCGTCAGATACTCACCCTGATGCACTGAAATCAGCGCAATCGACGCGGCGATGATCAGTGACACCCCACCCGCTAATCCGTCTACCCCATCAACAAGATTCGTCGCATTGGTGATCCCCGCCACCCAGATGATCGTAATCGGCATCGCAAGCCAACCCAGGGTGATTAGCCCGATCCCAGGCATATTGATTTTGTCGAATGTGAAATTCCCCAGCCATACCACCAGAATTGAAACGCCAAGTTGAATAAACAGCTTCATCTTCGCAGGCAGATCCAATTTGTCATCGAATGCACCCACAATAAGCATTGCCGTCCCGCCAATAAACACCCAGCCAAGGTCCGCCATGCGACTATCTGGGATGGTCAAAAAGCCTGTCTTCACCAGTACACCGAAGCTGATCCATGTGGAAAAAAACACGATCAAACCACCCAGCCGCGCAATCGTACCCCGGTGCGTCTTACGCCCGCCAGGACGGTCAACCGCCCCGACAGACCGTGCAAAACGAATACAGAATGGCCCGATCACAATCCCGATCACCGTGGCAAGCATAAAGCCCAGAACCATTGTCACAGGTCCGGTCAGTTCCATGATGTTCGCCGTCGGCCAGATCATTGCATCCAGGGTGATCCGGCCAGAGAAGGCCGGTTTTTAGGTGATTCAGAGGGTCCAGGCCAGAATCAGCCACAATCGGGTCAATTAACGTTGACCGCCCGTGTATTAATGCCAATCGTAAACTTGACAAGGTCTGGAATAACTTGGCGGGCAGTCGTGTAAATCGTCGGTTGCACCGCCACCACATCTCCGGGCTTGAGCATAATGCCTGCAAATTCCGGATGCTTTTCCCCGCCGATGTCAAACACCGCCGCGACGAGATTTCCGTCTTTGTCCACACGGTAAATCGTCGCCCGCCGCGGATCCGACTTGTACATCGTTCCCCCCGCAAGAGCCAGTGCCTGCGCCAGACTGTATTCCACATCCACCGGATAATCGAAAATCCCAGGAGTCTTGACCAGTCCAAACACCGTCAACTGCCGCCGCGGAAGTTGCTCCACCGCCACAGTCATGCCAGGCGTCAGCGGGGCATCCACAAACGGAATATCCATATCCTGGACAGGCAGCATGACCATTTGTGGAGACCCGGCCGCTTCATTTGCCGGCGTCAACATCACAACGCCGGCTCCCGCTTCCTTCACGCCCTTGGCTTTCGTCAAAAGCGATGCCAGCGACATCTCATCACGCTTAAGTTCATACACACCCGGCTCTTTGACCGCACCCGTGATACGTACCTGGTATTTCCTGTAATCCGTCACCGATACAGCCACCGCAGGGGGCAAAGCGAAATACTTGGGTGCATAGGCTTTCTGTAATCCACTTTCAAAATCACGCAGGGTCATATTGACGGCGCTGATGCGTCCAAGCAGCGGCAATGTTGCAAATCCATCATCGTCCACACGCGTCACAAACACGCCGTATTTATCGGACGCATACCCCAAACGGTTGGAAAGCGTGGCCGCAACCTGCGGTGCCACAACCTCCAATTGGTCTCCGATATCAATCTTGTATTCCCCCACAACCGAACGTGCGGCCGCCAGCTTATCCCGGTCAAGCTCAGGCTCAAGGGGACCTGCCTGGTTAAATGCGTCCAGTTCCGCGTGCGTCGAAGGATCTGCGCCACACCCACCCAGCAACACACAGGTAAAAACCAATGCCGCCACACGTAAAAACACCGGCAGCGAGCCTGCTCCAGTCACTCTCGACACGCGAATATCCGCGGTGCTGGACAGACGCAACTGTGCCCAAAAACGTTTCATTCAATCTGTCCCACAAAATAAGTCAAACGGAAAACAATAAACCGAGACAGGGTTACAACCACCTGCCGGCCCTCCAGCGATCCTGGAGACATTGACCAGCAATGGTCAACGAATCCATTAGGATAGTTTGCAGCCCGCCGTTGTCAAGAAACTCCCGGGACGACAACCCTTTATAAAACCTAAACTTCTAACAGGTTATCGGCCTTCTGGCGAGGCTGTTTTTCGACCTACTGAAAAGTACACAAATCCGTGTTCACGCATGGCTTCAGGTCGGTAAAGATTCCGTCCATCAAACACAACCGGCATCTTCATGCTGTCCCGGATCACTTCCATATCGGGATGCCGAAACTCATCCCAGTCGGTGCAGATCACCAGCGCATCCACCTGGCTGACCGCTTCCATCAGCGACTGGCTGTAAACGATTTTGCTCCCTAACACCTTCTGCGTTGCCTCCTGCGCTACAGGATCAAACGCTTGCACCCGTGCACCCTGCGCCAGAAGTGAGTGAATGATCGTCAGGCTCGGCGCCTCCCGAACATCGTCCGTACCCGGCTTAAACGCCAAACCCCAGACACCAATCAATTTGTCCTTCAAGCCCCCCACCGTCGCAAAATAATCCTCTATCTTCCGCATAAATGTCTGCCTCTGACGTTTGTTGACATTATGCACCGACGCCAGGAGTTGCGTCGGGCTGCCTGCCTCGTCCCCCATCGACACCACCGCCAACACGTCCTTGGGAAAACATGATCCACCATACCCCAGGCCTGGGAACAAAAACTGGTTGCCAATGCGCTTGTCCGCGCACATCCCCTTGCGGACCTCATCGATGTCCGCCCCATACGACTCGCAAAGATTAGCAATCTCATTAATAAATGAGATCTTCGTCGCCAGCATCGCATTGGCCGCGTACTTCACCATTTCCGCACTGGGGATATCCATCGTGAAAATCGGGTTCCCTTGACGCACAAACGGCTCATACAAATCGCTCATCTGTCGCGCCGCAAATGCCGAGTCGCACCCGATCACCACCCGGTCCGGCTTGTTGAAGTCGTTGATCGCCGCCCCTTCCTTCAAAAACTCCGGATTGGACGCCATGTGAAACACACGCTTGGTCTTGGCCGCGATAGCTGCCTTCGCTTTTGCATTGGTTCCCACAGGCACCGTCGACTTGATCACTACGATCTTTTCCTGCCCATGCTCATGCGGATACTTAGGCATCTCCTCGATCGCCTGCCCGATGTCCGACGCCGCCGCCAGCACATACTTCAAATCCGCACGCCCATGGTCATCCGATGGCGTCCCAACGCAGATGAAAATAATGTCCGCATTGTAGTACGCCTGCTTCTTATCCGTCGTGAAGTTCAGTCGCCTGGCCTTCACGTTCCGCTTGATCAACTCATCCAGCCCCGGCTCATAGATCGGGCTGATCCCGTTGTTGAGCTTGTCGATCTTCCCTTGGTCGATATCAAGGCACGTCACCGTATTTCCGGTGTTGGCCAGACACGTCCCGGTGACCAGACCCACATACCCTGTACCAACCATGGTGATGTTCATCTTCCAAACTCCTAAACCGGTGCAAACAGCCCGGGCCAAACCCGCACGCCATTCCCACAAATGACTGACCCATCAATACTTACCGACACTCAAATACGTTCATTTCGCCCCGGAGTTCAGTACCTTCAGCTTCTCGCGAAGGGCTTTCTTGGCGTCCTTGAGTTGGTTGTGTTCAGGCATGTCTTTGTAGTAGTCATCCAGCGGGTAGCAACCTGAAATAATCCCGTTACGCGGCGCAGTCGTGCAATCGCTGAACGTGCGGCAAATGTCCTTCGCCCGCCTCAACTGCCCATAATTGTCGCAGTCCGCCGGCATGTCCGGATACGCAAGCACCATGCGACCCAAACCCACGAAATCCACCCAGTCTTCCCGCACAACCGCCTGCGCGATGTTCGGCAGATATTCCTGGAAATACGTATACGCAGAACCCACCAGCGGCAGCCCAGGCACCCGCTTCTTCAAGTCTCTCACCGCTTCGATCTGCCGCACGCAACCCACCAACGGGTCTTCCGGCGGCTGATACCCATCGCTGGGCGGGAAAAACGCCGGACGCTGGATGTGAGGCACGTAATACGGGCTTCCGGCGGTGATGTTCACCATCGCCACCTTCCACTCATCCCGCATCACTTCCAGCAGTTTGATCGGTTCCGCCAAGTCAATCTCCAGCGGATTCTCGCGGCTAAGCCCAAAGCCTGGGTAATCCTTGATCGCACTGTAATCCTCGGGAATCCCCGGGCCGAGTTTGTCGCCCGCGCCCTTGGTCGGGTCTGGCTTATACGGCGGACGGTCAAAAAGGCTCAACCGCACGCCGATCATCAACCCCGGGCATTCCGCCTGAATCCCCTGAATGATCTCCCGCAAATACCGCGTCCGGTTCTCAAAGCTCCCACCAAACGGTCCCGGCCGGTTATACGCAGACAGAAACTCATGTCCCAGGTAGCCGTGGCATGCTTTCACATCCACAAACTTAAAACCCGTGCGCTGCGCCAGCTTGGCCGCGCGCACGTAGTTGGCGATCAGTTCCCGAAGTTGCTCATCCGTCCACACGCAGGAATCATCCTTGGGATCGATCCCGAACTTCTTGTCCAGCAGCGGATGGTGATACGCGATCTTCGATTCCCATTTCGCCTTGTTGTTGGGCTTGCAGAAACGCCCCGAGTGCGTCAATTGCAGCCCCACCAGCAAGTCATCAGCCGCATTGGCGCCAAAGCGCTCCTTATGCGCGTCCACCAGCGTGTCGTGCAGCGCCTTCATCGGCGCTTCGTTTTCCGGCAGGTAATAAAGCTGATTCGGATTCGCGCGCCCGTCATGCTGCACGGCAAACGCTTCGCCACCCCAAATCAGCTTCGCACCAGAATATCCAAAGTGCTTCCAGCGGCGGAAAGTATGCTCCGTCGGCTTGCCATCCGTCGTCCCGTCCCACCCCTCCATCGGATGGATGCACCACCGGTTCCCCACCTTAAACCCTTGAATATCAATGGGCTGCGCCATCGGCGATCCCTGCGCCTTGGACAAAATCCCCGCATCCATCGGCAGGCTCAGGCCCAGCTCTTTCAGGTATCCCTGAAATCCGGGCATTTCCTTGAAGTGACCGATACGCTTGAAATTGCCTGCCGTCATAAAATCCTTCTTCTTTCTGGCCCCCTCTCCCTGAGGGAGAGGGTTGGGGTGAGGGCCGCTTGCGAATGCCCTGTCTAAATCGATGCAAACCGATCTGCCGACTCTGGCCCTCATAACTGAGGGACATCCGCGTCTTTTAGAACCAAACCACCCCACACGGTCCGCCGTGTGGGGATGGTTATGATAAGATTTTGTGTTATCGCCGCAAAACCCGGCCCCTGCCGGACCGGACTTTTCAGGAAGAGTCTGGGCAAAAATACGGATGGCTTCTACGGATGGCTTCACGGACCGCTTCCAAAATCCTCGCGCAACTCGACGCCTACGGGCCTGACCATTGTCCAACGGTCACCTATGAAGAAGCCGCGCGCTACACCCAGGAACTCGCCAAAAGCCACTACGAAAACTTCAGCGTCGTCTCCTGGTTCCTTCCCCAGGACCTACGTGAAGACTTCCGCAATGTCTACGCCTTCTGCCGCTGCGCCGACGACTTAGGCGACGAAACCGGCTCCACAGAGCGCTCCCTTGAACTTCTGGCCTGGTGGCAGCGTGAGTTGGACCTGTGCTACCAGGGCAAGCCCCGCCATCCCGTCTACGTCGCCCTACAGCGCACCATTCAGAAGTATGACATCCCGCAAAAGCCCTTCGCCGACCTGATCGACGCATTCATTCAAGACCAGCGCGTCACCCGCTACGACACCTTCCCGCAAGTTCTGGACTATTGCACCCGCTCCGCCGACCCCGTCGGCCGCCTGGTGCTCTACCTCTGCGGCTATCGCGACGAACAGCGCCAGCGCCTCAGTGACAACACCTGCACTGCCCTCCAGCTTGCCAACTTCTGGCAGGATGTCCGCCGCGATGTCCTTGAACGCGACCGCGTCTATATCCCACGCGATATCGCCCAAAAGCACGGCCTGGACATCGACAACATCGTCGACGCCATTAAGCGCCACGAAGCCACCCTCAACGCCGGTGCGCCCGACGCATCCATCCTTGCGCCCCTTGAAAACGCCTACAAAGCCACCATCAAAGACCTCGTCAACCAGACCTGGCCCCTCTTTGAAGCCGGCCGCCCTCTCCTCCCCCTCATCCGCAAAGATGTCCGCGTTGATATCGAGCTCTTCTCCATGGGTGGCGAGCGCATCTTAAAACTCATCGAAGACCAGAAGTACAACACCCTCGTCACCCGGCCCAAGCTCTCCAAGGGTGCCAAGATCATGCTCATGTTCAAAGCCGTGGCCATCAAGCTCAAATCCGGCCTCCCCGGCGGCCACGCGCAGGAACCCGCACAGCCCGATTCCCCCCGGAAGGCCTACCATGGCTGACCAAACCATTACGCCGGCACTCCAGGCCTCCTTCGACCACTGCCACAAGATCACCAAAGACCGCGCGAAAAACTTTTATTACGGCTTAAAACTCACCCCCGAACCCCGCCGCTCCGCAGGTTACGCCATCTACGCCTTCATGCGCGCCTGCGACGACCTCGTCGACGACCCCACCGACGACCACGGCAACCCCATCACCCTCACCCCCGCACAGGGCCTCGCTCGCGTCGACTCTTTCCGTGCAGGCATGCTCCAGGTTCTCCAATCCACCGACACCTCCACCTGGCCCAAAGGCGAATTCTGGCTCGGCTTCAAATTCGCCGTTCAAACTTACAACCTCGACCTCCCCCTCCTCCATCAAATGCTCGACGGCATGGCTGCCGACCTCGATAAAACCACCTACGACAACTTCCCCGAGCTCTACGACTACTGCTACAAAGTCGCCAGCGTCGTCGGCCTCGCCTGCATCCGCCTCTGGGGTGCGCCCAACGATCCGGCCGTGCTCAAAATGGCCGAAGAACGCGGCATCGCCTTCCAGCTCACCAACATCCTCCGCGACATCGTCGAAGACGCACAGCGCGCACGCCAATATCTCCCCTCCGACGAACTCGCCCGCTTCAACGTCGACTACGGCAAGCTCGCCCGCGGCATCGCCGATGAAAATTTCGACAAGCTCATGGCCTTCCAGATCGCCCGCGCCTACGACTATTACAAACGCTCTCAAGGCCTGGAAAAGCACCTCGATCCCTCATGCCGCTCCACAAGCTGGGCGCTCATGGAAATCTACCGTAGCCTTCTGGACAAAATCGCCTCCGATCCCCGCGCCGTCCTCACCAAGCGCGTCCGCCTCTCCAAGCTCAAAAAAGTCACCATCGGCTTAAAAGCCCACCTCAAGCAACTCACCGCCTGATACCAATCCGGTTGGCAAATTTTCGGGGCCGCCCGAAGCTGGGGTGCGTCTTGCTACGCCTGTTAACGCGCCAGCACGCCTGATCCACCCCCTCTCTTACTTCTGGGAATTTCCCTGGAAATCTCCCGGCCATGCTCATCCCATCCACTTCATACTTGCGGTACGCTTCGCACCTTCGTTATCGTGTCCACTGACAGCATCACCATTTTGATCCGAGGGAACCCCATGTCTGACATTACCACGCTGCTTCACCAGGCCATTGACCTTTCAGACGCCGGGAAATACAAAAAAGCCCACGACCTGTTTACCAAGGTCATCGCGCTCGATCCCGCCAACGCTCAAGCCTACTACGAACGCGCGCGCACGTTCCTTGAGCGCAACAAGGACGCTGAAGCACTCCCCGACTTGAACAAATGTCTTGAGCTCGATCCCGCCTATCCTGGCGGCTATCGCGTCCGCGCTGGCGTGCACAAAGTCATGGGCAATCTCGCTTTGGCCGCTCAGGACCAGTTTCAGGAAATCAAACTTTCGACTTCCAAACCCGACGAAATCATGGGCGCCTCCCCGCACACTTGGACAGACTGCCTGGAAACCTTTGTCAAACTGGGTGACATCCCATCTGCTTTGGCCGTCATGGAGGATTTCCTCATAAATGGCAAACCCAACGTCACCAAACACGTCCGTGACATCACCTGGGCCAACGTCGTTTTCGCGCGCCTCATGCTCAAGGTCGGCCAGAACGACCGCGCCCTCTCCTTCGCCCAGGACGCATACAACGTCCAGCCTGAGTACAGCCTTCCCGTCACCTTGGGCGTATACGGCCTGGCCCTTGAAGCCACCGGCCAGAAAGAAAACGCCGGGAAAATCCTTAAGGAAACCCTCAAACGCTACGGCGAAAGTGAAGAAACCCATCGCCTCAAAGCCAAGCTCACCGGTGTCACGCCTGTACAACACCCGGGCGACAAACCAGCCAAGAAAGCCATTGAGCTGGCCTATGGGGGCGAAAAAGACAAAGCCTTTCAGTTGGCAGAAAAACTTGTCGCTCAATACCCCGATTTCGCTCCCGCCTTTCATGCCCGCGCTGTGGCCCGCCGCCTTAATGATGACTCCACCAACGCACTGATCGACCTCGAAAAATGCCTCCAGCTTGATCCTTCCCTCAAAGCGGCCGCCTGGGAGCGCACCTACGCCTTTCAATCTCTCGGCGACCTTAAGAGTGCCGCGCGTGAACAGGATGCCCTCCTCCGCCAGGAAGTCGGCGACATGGAAGAACCGCCGGACCCAAGCACATGGTTCGGCAGCGCCGAACTTCACGAAGAAGCCGGCGATCCTCAAGCCGCTCTGGCGCTTTACGATTTCTATTTCACACACCGTGTCGAAGATGTTGAAGACATGGGTGTGAGCGATAACTATGACCCCCGCATTGAATTCGCCCGCCTCTTAGCGATGCACGGCCAGGGGGCCCGCGCCATCCCCTTCGCTCTGCTCTATGCCAATGCAAGCGGTTCCGCAAAACGCCGTGCCCGCTGGAAAGCCATCCTCGGCCTCGCCTACCTCGCTGCCGGCGAACTGGAGAAAGCCGCCGCAACGCTCAAGGAAGCCAAAAAACTCGACAAAACCAACCCGGAAGCCAATGAACTCGAGAAGCACCTGACAGAAGCCCAGGCCGCCGCTCCCGCACCGGAAAAAACCACAAAGAAGAAAAAGAACTGATCCCTCGCCACCTCACACATAAAACCCCGGGAAACTCACCATGAACGTAGACAACAACGACGACATGAACGACAACGACATCGATCACGATGACATTGATGACCAACTCGAAGCCCTCCCTGACGATCTACACGAACAGATCACGGAGCTTTGCGCCAAAGGCGACGAGCTGATGGAAAACAATGACTTTTCCGCCGCGCTCGAACTCTTCCAGCAGGCATTCAATCTCATCCCTGAGCCCATTGAAAAGTGGGAATCCACCCTCTTTGTTGCCACGGCAATGGGTGATGCCTGCTTCTTCCTCAATGATTTTGAACACGCCTACGAGCACTTCAGGATCGCCGCCATCAATGGCGGCCACACCAATCCGTTTATCTGCCTCCGCCGCGGTCAATGTCTTTTTGAACTCGGCGAACTCGACAAAGCTGCCGAAGAACTCGCCCGCGCCTATATCCTCGACGGACGCGAAATGTTCGACAACGACGACCCCAAATATCTCGCCTTCCTCGCCACCCGCCTCGACCCGCCAGAGGGGCAGGACACCCTCTGACGCATCCCTTATCATGGTGGCCCTATCACCATGACCACACACTCCCCCATCTCGATTCTCATCCTTGGCGGCGGCCTCGCCGGTATAGCCGCCGCCGTCCGCCTCTCTGAAGCGGGCCACAAAGTCACGCTCATTGAGACACGCCTCAAGCTCGGCGGCCGCGCCACCAGCTTCCTCGCCACCCGCCTCGACCCGCCAGAGGGGCAGGACACCCTCTGACGCATCCCTTATCATGGTGGCCCTATCACCATGACCACACACTCCCCCATCTCGATTCTCATCCTTGGCGGCGGCCTCGCCGGTATAGCCGCCGCCGTCCGCCTCTCTGAAGCGGGCCACAAAGTCACGCTCATTGAGACACGCCTCAAGCTCGGCGGCCGCGCCACCAGCTTCGTCGACCAGCAGTCCGGCTCCACCCTCGACAATTGCCAGCACGTCCTCATGGGCTGCTGCACCAATCTCATTGATCTCTACGAACGCCTCGGCGTCATGGATCTCATTGAATGGCACACCTCATTCAACTTCCTCGACACCCGTGAAGACGGCTCAGTCGTCGTCGATTCTCTCGCCGGTGACGACCTCCCCGCCCCCTTCCACATGACCCGCAGCGTCATTCCCTTCCGCTCCCTCACCTGGGCGGAAAAAATCGCCATCGCGCGTGGCATGCACGCCATCCTCCGCATGGGCCGCACTGGCCGCGAAAAGCTCTACGACATCTCCTTTGCCGACTGGCTCGCAGAGCACGACCAGCCCGCAGGCGCCGTTCAGAAATTCTGGGCCGCAGTCGCCATCAGCGCCATCAATGAAACCCCTGAACGCCTCGCCGCCGCCTACGCCATTCAGGTCTTCCAGGACGGCTTCCTGAATCACGCCGATTCCTACAAAATGGGCCTCTCCCGCGTCCCCCTGCTCAAACTTTACGACCAGGCCGAGCACGTCATCACCCAGGCCGGCGGGCAGGTTCTTCTCTCCCGCAGCGTCGAAAAAATCCTCTACGAAGACGGCCGCGTCACCGGCGTGCAGCTCGATAAGAACCAAACCGTCACCGCCGACGCCATCATCAGCGCCCTCCCCTTCGACCGCCTCGCCAAGGTCGCCACCCCCGAGATGGTCCAGGCCGATTCCCGCCTCCAAAAGCTCGATCAATTCGACGTCAGCCCCATCATCGGCATCCACCTCTGGGTCACCGACGCGCACGGCAAACCCGTCACCGATCTCCCTCATATGGTCTACATGCGCAGCCCGCTCCAGTGGGTCTTCAACAAAGGCTGGGACACCGAGCAAAATGCCCAGCACCTTCACGCCGTCGTCAGCGCCGCGCACGACATGGTCGATAAACCCGCCGAGCAGATCGCCCGCATGGCCGTCGCTGAAATCCAGCGCCACGCGCCCGATGTCCACAATATTCAACTCATCCATCATCGCGTCATCAAAGAAAAACGCGCCACCTTCTCCGCCCGTCCCGGCATCGAATCCATCCGCCCCGGCGCCACGGGCAGCATTGAAAACCTCTTCCTCGCCGGTGACTGGACCCGCTCCGGCTGGCCCGCCACCATGGAAGGCGCCACCCGCTCAGGCTACCTGGCCGCACAAGCCGTGCTGGAATCCCACCCCGCCCCCGGCGATCACTCCACTCCCCACCTCATCGCCCCCGACCTCCAGGACGCCCCCCTCTTCACACTCGTCTCCGGCAAATAACTCGTTTGCCGCACCTGGAGCACCGGAACCCCGCCGGCTCTCAATACCTACCCTTCCCCGACATGAGTGCACTGCCGCACCTCACAGCATCCTCACTGTCTGCGATAACCCACAATTTCACCTCCCTCCTCCCCTCCTTACCTGACCAGACTACAGACTCAAGACCCCAAACCCTCTTCATCCCCCCCGCGACAATCCGCGCACTCCCCCAAAATCGTTTGACTCCCTAACCACCAACCTACTAACATATTGCGTCAATTTCCCACGTGTTCAACGCCCGAAATAAGCCCGACCGCGCAGCCGGGAAGAAGTCGTACTCCGACAAGGAATTCCGCATGTTCGACCTCAAAGCCCTGATCGACTCCCACGAGGGCAAGTCCCTTGAGCTCCTCGAAGAGCACATCAACCCGCAATTCGCCCGCGTCCTCAAGATCATCGGCTTCGATCAGCGCTACGTAAAAGGCCAGGGCCAATACCTCTGGGACGAAAAAGGCAACAAATACCTCGACTGCCTCGCCGGCTACGGCGTCTTCGCCTGCGGCCGAAACCACCCCACCATCCGCGACGGTCTCAAGCAGGCCATGGACATGGACCTTCCCAACCTCATCAAGATGGGCGCCTATCGCCTCTCCGGCATGCTCGCCAGCCAGCTCATCAAGCTCGCCCCCCCCGGCCTCGACACCGTCTATTTCGGCAACTCCGGCGCTGAAGCAGTCGAAACCGCCATCAAATACGCCCGTGCCGCCACAGGCAAAAAACGCATCATCTTCTGCAAAAAAGGCTATCACGGCCTCACCATGGGCGCCCTCTCCGTCAACGGCGGCCCGGAGTTCCGCACCGGTTTTGGCGATCTCCTCGACGGCTGCGCCGAAATCCCCTTTAACGACCTCTCCTCACTCGAAAGAGAACTCGCCAAGAAAGACGTCGCAGGCTTCATCGTCGAGCCCATCCAGGGCAAAGGCGTCTTCATCGCTTCCAACGACTACCTCCCCGGCGTCCGCCAGCTCTGCACCAAGTACGGCGCAATCATGATCGCCGACGAAGTACAGTCCGGTATGGGCCGCACCGGCAAAATGTTCGCCGTCGAACACTGGAACGTCGAGCCCGACATCATCTGCATCTCCAAAGCACTCTCCGGCGGCTATGTCCCCGTCTCCGCCGTGCTCAGCCGCCGCGAAATCCACAACAAAGTCTTCTCCAGCCTTGAGCGCTCCGTCGTCCACTCCAACACCTTCGGCCAAAACGATCTGGCCATGGCCGCCGGCCTCGTCACCCTCCACGTCTTCAAGGAAGAAAAAATCCTTGAAAACTGCACCAAAATGGGCAACCTCGCCCTCGAAAAATTCAAAGCCCTCGCTGCCAAGCACTCCCTGATCAAGGAAGTCCGCGGCAAAGGCCTCATGCTCGGTATCGAATTCGGCCTCCCATCCGGCTTCTCTCCTTCCGCTCTCGCTTTGAAGGCCACCTGGGTTGCCCTCCACACCATGGACAAAAACCTCTTCCCCCAGGTTATCACCATGCCACTCATGCGCGACCACCGCATCCTCACACAGGTCGCCGGACACAACCTCGACGTCATCAAAATGATTCCCCCTCTCATCATCAACGAAGGTGACGTCAACACCCTTGCAACCGCCCTCGATAAAGTCATCACCGACGCCCACAACCCCGTCGGACCTCACTACGACACCATCCGCCACCTGGCCTCCCAAACATTCAAAACCGGCCGCGAACCCGTCGGCGCAAAATAAATCCAGACAACTCTGCACTCGTGATTTCTTTCTCCTCGACCCACGACTGGGGACTCTGGACACGCGACTTCCAACGCGTCCTCATGTTGGCCGCGTCAATCCGTCCCGCTCTCTTTTCCCTAACAACCCTTGGTTTTCCACCCCCTCCCCGCTAGAATAATTCAGAGGCGCACTACGCGCTCTTATTACTGAAACGAGCAACAATGTCTACCTTGGCCTTTTTTAACAGCATCGGACCCATGGAACTCGTCGTCCTCGTCGTCCTCGGCATCCTCATCTTCGGCAAGCGCCTCCCCGACATCGGTCGCAACGTCGGCAAGAGCATCGTCGAATTCAAGAAGGGCCTCGCCGGCGTTGACGAAGACATCAATACCGCCGCAAACGCACCCCGCGGTGGCAACATGGCACCCCCTCCCCAGCAATACCAGCAGCCCCCTCAATACCAACAGCCTCCCCAATATCAACAGGTTCAGCAGAACCCTCAATATCAGCAACCTCCGCAGCAGATCGCTGGCCAGCCGCAACAGCCCTCCGTCCAGCCGCATCCCCAGCAGCAGGCGCCCGCCGATCAGAATAACCGTCAAGCCTGATTCCAGGCACAACCCACGGCAATCGACCAAGGCGGACGTCCTCTAAAACGTCCGCCTTGCTCTTTTAAGCATCCCCCACACGCCATTAAGGAAGGATCCAACAATGCAAGGGGACTTTGAAAAACTCAAATCACTCATCCTCTCGATCGAAGAAGAAGTAAAAAAAGCCGGCTCAGGGAACAAAGCAGCCGGTACACGGGTCCGAAAAGCCATGCAGGAAGTTAAAAACCTCGCACAGGAGATCCGTGTTGACCTCCTCGAAAAACGCGATGCCGGGGAAAACCGCTCTGAAGCAGCACCTCCCGACGCTGCCGCACCTCGCCATCGCCCTGACGAAAAAACGGAATAATCATGAAAATAAATGGCGAAAATAACAATTGCACCACTTCTGCCACTTTACATTCTTCCACGAAATGAATACATTTAATGGAAGCAACTGACTTCTCGAGCAATTCGTTCAAGTCACGCGGTCAATAGGCCATCTAGCCTTTGATTTAATTTTGTCCCTCCCGCCTTTTTTCATGTGGATCGGTGAGTCACCCCGATTTCGCAGTTTTTACTTCTGGACCATCGTTCGTTTGACGGGGTCATTTCAGGAGGAAGCCATGAGCATCCAAGACGTTGCATCTAATGAAACCAAGAAACGCCCCCCAGCCCGTCTCCAGGGGAAACAGCGCCAGAACCTCAACATCGAGCTCGCTGACGGCAGCAAAGAGCAGCTCG
>CAZGOM010000134.1:0-15213 GCA_964527265.1 uncultured Phycisphaeraceae bacterium
AAACGCCGTCGTCGGGTGCCGCAAGATCTGCTCCACCGCCAGATCCACCGGCTTGAGCGTCTGCGCCTGTCTGTGCTCGGCATTATCAAACACCGCCATCACCAGCCGATGCACCGCCTGCGCCGTCGTCGTCGCCGGCCGAAACGACCGATCCTGCGCCAGATCCACCAGTTCCCGCATCAGCCCCAGCACCGGCGTCTTGATCGCCTGCACGATCACACTTCCGTACATCGCCCGGTAGCTGTCCCAATGCTCGCCCAGCCCCGCCCCTTGCAGACAAACCCACTCGCACACATACGTGTAATTGCGCGGCTCAGGCAACCCATACGCCGTCTGCTCCCCATACCTGAACAAAAACGCATCTCCCGGCGAAAGCAGCCGCGACTGCTCTCCCTCCACAAACTTCAATTTCCCCGCCAGCACCACCTGAAACACCACCAGGTCATGCGGCGCACGCGCCCGGTTGTCCCACCAGTGCGTCCGTGTCGCAGGCACCATCAAATGCCCAAAGCTGGCCACCCGCCAAAGCGTCGTGGGCGTCAATATCCGGTCCGGTTTCTTTTCCATGGTTGCACAAACTCTCAGGCCAATAAATCAAACATTCAACAACAATTCCCGACCATGAACCCCATTACTTTTGAAACCTTCATCTGTAAATCATAAATCATAAACTTCGACTCAGGCACCCTTCCCCCCAGTTCGCCTCATAAAGTGGACAACCGTCTTGGCAAATACATCAGCCTCCACATTGATTATCTCACCCGCCTTCAGCCCCCCCAGCGTGGTGATTTCCAGCGTCGTGGGGATCAATGCCACTTCCAACCAATCCGGCCCCAGAGCCGCCAGCGTCAGGCTCACGCCATCCAGCGTCACCGCCCCCTTAGGCACCATGTAATCCATCAACTCAGACGGCAGCGCCACCCGCACGCGCCATTCCTGTCCCACCTGGCCTGCGCTCACCACTCGCCCCACCCCATCCACATGCCCCTGCACGATATGCCCGCCAAACTGCGAACTCGGCGTCATCGACGGCTCAATGTTCACACTATCCCCAGGCTTGAGCTCTCCCAGTCGCGTCACCCGCAGCGTCTCGGGAATCACGTCAAACCCCAATGTCTTCTCCGACAGCTCCGCCAATGTCAGGCACACCCCCGACACGCAAATCGAATCCCCCAGTCCCAACTCCAATCCGCGCGGCAAGGGCACCCATCCCCCACGCTCAATACTCAACCGCACACCCACCGGCACCGGCACAATCGACCCAATCCGCAACTTCGTCTGCACAATTCCCGTAAACAACGCATCACTCCTCGTTTATGAATTCTTTCTGGCAAGACCCAAGACCCAGAACCCAAGACCCATCTTCAATCAATCCAACCCCTCCAAAAATCCCTCCGGCACCTGCGCCGCAAACACCTGCATCACTCCAAAGGGCGATGCGTTGTAGATCACATACTTGTTATCTGCCGTCAGGTACGGGTCTGGCTCATACCGTGAAGACCCTGCAATCCCATAGTTCTGGCAATCCTTGATCAGCACACGGTATTTCCCGGTCTCGATATTCGCCACCACAATCCGAATCGGCCCCGGCCCGGCGGAAACAAACCCATCCGCCTTGAAATCCATGAAATCATCCCCCACCATGTACTTCCCGCATTTCGACACGCTCACATGATAAAACGCATGCTCCGGCATCCGATAAATCCGAGGCTTGGCGTCCCCCGCCGCGCAGATCGCCACATTCCCCTCCGGGTGCCGCGCGTCATGCCTGCGTCCTGCAGTGTCCCACCCCAGCGCGCATGCCACCTTACCTGTCAGTCCCACCCATGCCATATGCCCTGACGATTCCGCACACCAGTCTCCGCCGATGGGAAACACCCCTTCTTTGCTCGTCAAAATATCTGTCGCCAATATCTGAATCCTGCTCTTCACCCCGGGCCCGGTTCCAAAGTACTGCCGCATCACATGCGCCCCATCCGTCCGCCGGTCAAATTGCCCATGCGGGTTGCGATTCTCCTTCCCCGCGGCAATTACATGCTTCTTCATCGTCTGCAGGTCCAGTGCATAAGTCGTAAACCCATTACCCTCTACCATCTCATCCACCAGTAGATACCGGTCATCCTGGCTCATGGCAGATAGCCACGTCGTGCTCACCTGGCCCGACAGCATCCCCGCCGCCAGCACTTCCTGCCGTTCCAGCGTCAACAGTGAGATCCGCCGCACCGCCCCATCCGGCACCCGGTAGTACGCCCATTCCGACCATGGGCTGTGCCCAAACGATTCATAAACCGCTTCCTCAACCAGTGTCATGATCCACCCCCCGGTCAGCTCAGCAATCACAAATTGCCGCGTCGGGCTAAACGGGTCCACTGCCCGCACAATCATCACCCGTTTCCCATCCGGTGAGCAATAGGGCTGCTCGCAATAAATGTTGTGGCTCCAAACCGGCGGCCCCGTCAGCTTCCGCACCAGCGACCCCGACCCCGGATCCGTTCCCCAGTCCCCCATCTCCTTATGCACGCGATATTCGTTTACCAGTGTCTTATATCCACCCATGCCAACCTCAGTTCTCAGCGCAATAAATGGGGAACCAGCCCTCATTGTAAGAACCCCGGCGATATGCGTGGCTTTCTTCGTCCCCTCATCACTTCAAACTTCTAGCTTAGTCCCTCAAACTTCCTTCGGCGGGTCCATATCAATCGCATCCGGCCGATCTTCTTTCACCGGATCAGCTTTCTTCTCCGCCTGAGGGTCTTTCACCTCCAACCCCTCTTCCGTCTTCTCTTCCGCAGGCGCATCCAGATCAATTGCCTCCGGCTTCTCCTCAAACGCGCGGCTATCCACCGCCTGCCGATACGCCGCCGCGCTCAGCTTCGCCGTCTCCTGCTCAGAGGGCCCCTTCTCCGGCTCCGCCACCACTGGCGCGCCTGCCGCCGGCACCTTCACGCCGCACGCCGGGCACTTGGGCGTGTCCGGCGTCGCAAGTAAATCATGCCCGCAGCGAATGCACGAAAGCCCCGCCCCATGCAGCCCGCAAACCTCAAAATCCGGCCTGAATTGGTCGATAAACACCAGCGCATACACCGGCAGCAGAAGATAAATCGGCAGCAGCACCACTGTCCCCAGCAATGGCATCCAGCCGCAGCAGCAGCCAAACACCGCCACAAACCCAAACAGAAACATCCCCGACAGATAAATCCCCATCCGCACCGCAAACATGCAGATCATCGCCAATAAGTGCGGCTTGATCATCAACTCCCACGCCACACCAGCCACCTCCGGCGCCGTCCGTCTCTTTAAATACATCGCCGGCGCAATCACCGACTCCAGCAGCATCCCCACAAACGCCACAAACAAAAAACAGATCCCCCCAATGAATCCTGCCGCCCACATCCCCCGCCCGGCATCCGGCCCCGCCAGCGAAAACAATGCCGCCAGCAGCCACACCACCGCCAGCACAATCAACCCAAACAACAGGTAAATCAAACTCCACTTGAAATAGTTATCCGCTTCTTTGCCATACTGCTTCCACCCCGCCCACACCATGGGCTCCCGCTGCGCAATGCTGTGATAAAGGCAAAACACCGCGCGGCTTCTCACCCACACGAAAAACACCGCCAGCGGCACCCCCACCGCAAACAGCACCCCACGCGCCAGCAGCGCCCAACCCCAACTGTCATCCGCACCCCCACTCCCCAGACGAAGCAATCCCCCAAACAGCGGCGAAGGCGTAAGCCAGGCATATTCCCCCACCGTCGTCACAAACACCAGCAAACCAAACATCACCCACACCCAAACCTTAAACGGCCGGGTCAAAATCGTCAGCGTAATATCCCACGCCCTCGCCAGCGGTCCCACCACCTGAATCTCTGAAAAATCACTCATATCGGTACTGCTTCAATACTTCCTGCCCCGGACAAAAACTTACAGACACATCGATCCTCAACACTCCAACCTCAAACCTTCTCTTCTCCTTCTTGCTTCGACTTCTCACCTCCGAACCTCTTATCTCTTCGACCTGGACTCGGGACCCTGGACCCTGGACTCGGGACCCGGGACCCTGGACTCGGGACTCGGGACTCGGGACCCGGGACTCGGGACCCGGGCTCCCAAACGCATCCTCGCGTTTGGCTTAATTCCCCCCCAAAATGACTTCAATCGTCAGGCTGAACGGCCGATTGAGCTTCTTCAATTCCTCTCCCGTCGCCTGCCACCGGTAAAGGCTCGACAAGATCGGCCCGTCAATGTTCGGATACCCCGAGCTCCTCAAAATCTCCGCCGAGTCCACACGTCCTTCACGATCAAACACCACGCGGCAAACCGGGTTGCTCGGCACACTCGAAATCATCGCAATGATGCTGAAATCCGGGTGAAACGTCTTGATCTCAATACCCTTCCCCGTGATCACCCGCCCCGGCTGGATCGGCAGCGTCGTGTCACCCGTCAGACTCACCGGCGCACTATCCCGGTCCGTCTTGGGCGCACTCGTATCGCGCGGCTTCTCCTTGCTGTTGGGCGTTCCCTGCGGCGCGGCAATCCCAGGCTTGCTTCCCGGTTGCGTCGCTCCCTGTCCCGGCGCGCTCGGCTGCGCCGCGCTTTGCCCCTGCGAAGGCGCAGGCTGCGGTCCCGGGGGTGTCGGCGCCATCGGTGTCGGCACCGCCTCAGGTAGCTTCGACATCGCCACCACCATCGGGTCCGTCTGGTCTGATTTAGCCGCAGGCGCTTCCACGGCTTCCTGCGCGGGCTTGGTCGTCGGCTGATTCTCCCCCTTGGCTTCCTTCACACCCTGCGTCGCCAGCCGCGCCTGTTCGCTCGTTTCGCTTCCGGTCTTCCCGGTCGAATGCACCGGATCCGTTGGCGGCTTGGTCACCCCCTGCACATTCCCCGATTCCGGCGTCCGCGCCACCCCATCCACTTTTGATTTGCCCGGCTCAAGCGATGCCGTCTGATCCGGTCCGATCCCCGGCCCCTTCTCCATCGCCGAGCGGTCCGTGGTCTGCCCCGACGCCAGCTCCTGCGCTATCCCCTTCTCCGCCGGTCCCGCTTGCGCCTTGGGCTGCTCAGTCGCCTTGATCGCCACCTTCGGATCCACTTCCCGATTCGCCTCCTTAGGCGCTTCGGGCTTCTCCCCCTTGTTCCCTTCCGACGCAGACACCGCCTTCTCCGCCACCTTCACGGGCTCCGTCGGCGGCGCTTTCTCCACAGGCTTCTCTTCCCCCTTCACCGGCGGCTTGTCCTCTGGAGTCGTCGGCACCTCGCGCGGCACAGCCTTCACCGGAATCGGTTCCGGTGGCTTGGGCACTGTCGCTTTCGCCGTCTGCTCGTCAGGCTTCACCGCCGCCACCGAAGGCGACTCCGGCGCAGGCGTCGGCACCGTCATCCGCCCCTCAGGCGCTGGCGTCGGCGCTGGCATCACCGCACGCACCGGGCTCGTTGGCGCAGCAGCCGGACTCATCACCGCTGAAGGCGCAGCCGGCCCGCCTGTCGGCATCGGCTGCCCTTCGCCCAGCACAGGGTTGGCGATCATCTCCGCCCCTGGCACCGGGTTCATTGCACTCTGCTGGCCTGGCTGCAGCACCTTCCCCTGCCGCGCAATCAATTCCTGATAAGAGTCGTACGAAATCCACGCCACGGTCGGCGCATCGCTTCCTTTGTCCTGCCCCAGCTTCACGTCATCCGTCTCCGAAGCCTGTAGCTTCGGCGGCGGCGGTGGCAGCAGTGCCCGCCTCAGATTCTGCCTCACATCAAGCTGGCTCTTATCCTTATCCTCAACCGTTTTCTTCTCCGCGGTCGGCTTCACTCCGCTTGCCGTCAACGCTGGAGTCGCTTCCGACCCGCGCGAAAACAGCCACGCCCGCGCATCCGCCAGAAACGGTGCGAACATCAGCACCCCAAACGCCACATGCACCCCCAGCGCCGACGCAAACCCGATCGCAATCACCCGCCCGTCATCCGAGGGCGTTTCATACGGTCCCGGGTTGTATCCGCCCGCCTGTGACATTGTTTGCCTACCGGTTTCCGCCAGGCTGTCCCACCACCACGAAATCCTTCACGCCCGCATTCGTCAGACGTTCAATCATTCCCAAAAGCAACGGCCCGCGATCCTTATTTCCCTCGGCTTCCATCGCCAAAAACAACTTCGGCTTCGCCGGGTCTTCCGTGAATGCCTTGAGCTTCGTATCCAGTTCGGTTCCTTCCAACAGCACCCTGTTCCAATACAGTTTCCCATCTTTATCGATGGTAATCGCCTCGATTTTCCCTGATGGCGCCTTCTGCCCCGCCCCGATCCCCGTCAAATTCACCGGCAAAACCTCCGCATTTACCATCATCACCATGCAATAAACAAAGAATGTCAACAACAGGAAGATCACGTCGATCATCGCCGCCATTTCAATCTTCGGCTCGTAATGGTTCCGCCTGATTTTGCGCATAGCCACACAATTATAAGCCATCCGCGTCCCCACCGGGAGCACCAGCCTCCCACCGGCTCCCGCTTCGCCCCGCCTCTGGCATAAAAGGCTGGCAGTCCGTGCCCGTTGAACGCTCAAATATCCCCACTCCCTCTGACAAAACCCAGAACCCAAGACCCAGAACCCAATCCTCTCATTTGCGATTCCCCCCCATCCAAATCACAATAAGCCCCACCCTTCACCTCACAATCCGGATACACGCATGGAAGCGATCCTCAAAGAACTCAACATCCGGCACGAAACAAACGTACCACTCGGCCCTCACACCTGGTACGGCGTAGGCGGCTCCGCTCGCATCATGGCCCACCCCTCCAGCGTCCAGCAGCTCGCCGAGCTCTGCAAGCGCACCCATGACGCCAACATCCCCATCTATGTCCTGGGCTCCGGCGCAAACCTCCTCGTCCTCGACCAGGGCGTCGACGGCATCGTCATCAAACTCGACGACCCCTGCTTCAAACAAATGAAAATCGACGGCAACACCGTCACCGTCGGCTCCGGCTACGACCTCGCCAAACTCATCCTCGAAACCATCCGCGTCGGCCTCGCCGGCCTGCAAGCCCTCATGGGCGTCCCCGCCACCATCGGCGGTGCCGTCCGCATGAACGCCGGCGGCCGCTTCGGCGAAATCGGCCGCTTCGTCCGCCGCGTCAAAGTCATGGACGCCTGCGGCCAGGTCTACTACCGCGACCGCGACGACCTCGTCTTCACCTACCGCAAGTCCAACATCGTCGCCAAGTTCATCCTCGAGGTCGAATTGGAGCTCTCCAAAGACGACCCCGAAACCCTCATGAACGAAGCCAAGAAAATCATGCTCATCAAGAAGGAAACCCAGCCCCTTCCCGAAGCCTCAGCCGGCTGCGCCTTCAAAAATCCGCCTCCCCTCCCCGGCACCACCACGCCCCTCTCCGCCGGCCGCCTCATCGACTCCGCCGGCTTGAAAGGCTTCAAAATCGGCGGCGCGGAAGTCTCCACCATCCACGCCAATTTCATCACCGCGTCCAGCGACTGCAAAGCCCACGACATCCTCGCCGTCATGACCCACGTTCAGGAAGCCGTCCTCCTCAAGCACGGCGTAAAACTTGAACGCGAAGTCGTCATCTGGCCCACCAAGCCCTGAACAACCCCAATGGCCCCAATGGCCCCAATGCCACTGGCGTCTGCGCCAGTGTCTCGTTGGATCAACGCTCTTTCCAACCTCGCTCAATACGCCCTTTCTTTCCGCGTGCCATGCTCTCGTCTTCGTGAGCATGTCTTCTTCAAACTGCCACCCAACAACAAAAGAGGCGTGCCCATCGGCACGCCTCTTTCATTTAAGCCATTTTCTCAAAAACCGTTACCGGTCGCGCAGCTTCATCAAAAGCCGCAGGATCTCGATATAGAGCCACACCAGCGAAGTCATCAGCGCATAAGCGCCATACCACTCCATGTACTTGGGCGCGCCTTCCTGTTCGCCCGAATCGATCATCCCAAAGTCCAGGATCAGCGACAAACCCGCGATCGTCACGACGATCACGCTGAACCCGATCCCGAGCATGCCAGATCCATTGATGAACGGAATCCCGCCCATCCCAAACAACCGCAAGGCGATATTGGCGATGTAGATCACCGCAATCGCCCCGATCGCCACCGTCATGAACATCACAAACTTCTGCGTCGGCCGAATCACACCTGTCCGGTACAAACCCAGCATCAGGGCAAACACCGCAAACGTCAGAATCACAGCGCCCGGCACGATACCGGCGTACTTGGTCGCCGCGGCCCCTGCCGTAGCGCCAGAAACCATCGCGCCATTGATCACAGACGAAATAAAACCCAGAAACAACCCTTCGGACAGCGCGTAAATCGGTGCCGCCACCGGCGCCGTCGCCGGTTTGAAGAACATCACCAGGCCGCAGATCAGCCCCACGACAATCCCGACAATACCCAGGAGCCCGGCCAACCCCGCCATGCCCGCGCTCACCATGTACCACGTCGCCGTCGCCGTGGCGACCAGCAGCACAAACAGGATTGTCGCCTTGTCATACGCCCCTTTGGCGGTCATCGTCCCGGTGCCGCCCTGCGTCGCCGCAGTCGCAAATGGATTGTTGCTCAAAGTCGGATTCGAAGACTGAAACATGTTTGATTTCCCCTATATAAGGAAAGGAATGAAGGTACAGTCAATCAATATTTTACCGGAATTGCGTTCCAAAATCCTTCAACCAAAGCCCCATTTTTCGCACTTTTGCCAGCCCCGCTTCCAACCTCCACTCCCAACTCTCCCCTTCCCCTACTCTGCCCTGCACCCGGCACTCAACACTCCTTACTCTGTACTCCGTCCTCTGTACCCGGCACTCTGTACTCTGTACCTTCTTACTCCTTATCCCTTTCCTCATGCCTCCCCTGCCGCTTCCCATGCCCCCCCGTCCCGGATCGCTTCGAATGCGCTCGCACCAATTCATAATCCCCCTCCACACGTAAAAATTCCGGCAGCTCCCGCCCCAGCCGGAAGTAATCCCCCCGCACCGGCGTCACCGCTTCCGCCCGGCTCATCCCCCGCTCCGTCTCCAAAAACTCCACGATCAACTCCGCCAGCCGATGCAGCGCGATCCCATGCGTCTGCCCCACCTTCGCATGCAGCCAATCGCAAAACGCCATGAACCCTTCAAACGCTGATCCCTCCCCAAACACTGCCGTCACCCCTTCCGTGAAATTCCCAGAATTCCCCACCAGATCCCAATACCGCGCAAAACGCCGCATCCGCTGCATATCCCCAAACCCGATCAGCTTATTCTGCAGTATCTCGTACGGCGCAGCCGGGCTGTAAACCATCTTCCACGCCTCATCATGCCGCACAATCGGCGTCCCCCGCAGCCGCTTTAAAATCCCCACCTGAATCTCCTGCGGCCCCATCTTCACCAGCCGGTCAAACCCACGCCCGAAGCTCTCAATGTCCTCCCCAGGCAATCCCACGATCAAGTCCGCATGGATATGCACCCCCGTCTCGCCCCTCAAAAATCGGATGTTGTCCTCCAGCTTGTCATGGTCCTGCCGGCGGCTGATCAACTCGCACGTCTCATCGTTAAACGACTGAATCCCGATCTCAAATTGCAACACCCCTGCCGGAAACTGCTTGATCAGCCCTCGCAACTGCTCCGGCAGCCGATCCGGAATCATCTCAAAATGCAGAAACAACCCCTCCCGCATCCGATCCAGGAAAAACTGCAGAATCGCCTTTCCCACTTTCAAATTCAGGTTAAATGTCCGATCCACAAACTTGAAATGCTTCACCCCCCGGTCCAGAAGCTTCTGCATTTCCCCTAAAAACTGCTCTAACACCGCCGCCCGCACCGGAATATCCAGCGAACTCAGACAAAACTCACACGTAAACGGACATCCCCGCGACGCCTCCACATAAATGATCCGATGCGCGATATCCCGATCCGTGTATAAATCATAAGGCAGTTTCAACGCATCAAAGTGCGGCAAATCCGCCGCAATCACCCGCATGAGCGGCCGCGTCCCCGACAAAAGCCCGCTGCACAGCTTCGCAAACGCAAAATCCGCCTCCCCCGTAATCGTGTAATCCGCAATCCGCGTCACCTCCACCTTCTCCGTCTCATAGCTCACCTCCGGCCCCCCCAAAACCACCGTGATATCCGGCCGAATCCGCTTCAAATCGCTCACCAGCCGCGTCACCGGATCAATATTCCAGATGTACACCCCGATCCCGACGATCCTTGGGTTCTGCGCCAGGATCGACTCAAGAATATCCACCGGCCGCTGGTTGATGTCATACTCCGCAATCCCCGTCCGATCCTGCAACTCCCCCATATTCGCCATGAGATAGCGCAACCCAAACGAAGCGTGCAGGTACTTGGCATTCAACGTCGTCAGCAAAATCTCTGGCATAAGCTCCTATTGTAGGGTGGGTTGAGTCCGCGAAGCCCACCACCACACCTCATAACCCAAAAAACTCACCCCGTCCCATTCGCTCCGCCGCGAAATTGCGTGTTCTATCTCTATCTGCAACTTATCCCTTATGACTTATTCCTTATCACTTTCTGCTTACAATATCCCCGGCGCGGCGACGCGACCGCTGCCTGAGCCGTAAGGGCCAGGGAGAGGAAAGTCCGAGCACGACAGGACACGGTGGTGGGTAACGCCCACCCGGGCCTCAAAACCTGAGGGATAGCGCCACAGAGAAAATACCGCCAAACCGGCTGGTTTCGACCAGCCGGCGGTAAGGGTGAAAAGGTGCGGTAAGAGCGCACCGCTGGTGTGGTGACACATCAGGCATGGCAAGCCCCACCGCGTGCAAGGCCAAACAGTCTCCGGATTCTTCGCAAGAAGAACCCACGGCTTGTCCGGCCGGTGTGAGACGGGTAGGTCGCTTGAGCCCGTGGGCAACCACGGGCCTGGAGAAATGGTCGCAACCGGCCTCAAAACCGGCCACAAAACTCGGCTTATGACCCGCGCCGCTAAAAGGCCCTCCCCAAAGAGGGCCTTTTTCACATAAAACGCAAAGCAGCTATTTCAACTCATTACGCGGCGGGAAGTTCTGGACGTTGCGCTTTTTGCCTTAAAAACCCGACCAGATCTCAATTTAACCTGCTCCACCTGTAATACCGTTGATTCAAACTCCTCCGGGTTCGCATCCACGATTTGCAGCAATCGTGCATCTCCAGCTTTGGGCGTTCGAGCACCTTGTTCCCAACTCTGCAGCGTCTTCGTGGGAACGTTCAAGTACGACGCAAAAACCGCTTGAGACATTCTGGTTTTCTTGCGTACTGCCTTCACGCGGCTCTTGGTCCAAGTAGGTGCTGGAGTAGCTAACACAGTCGTCTTAAGGGTCAATTCTCCCCGCGCATGCGCAATGGACTGCTCCAAACCCTGCTTGATTTGCTCAAACACGCTCAAACCTTCACCTTCTTCGTTCTTTTTCATGACTCCTTGCCCTTCTGTTTTCTGAAACGTCCCGCTCTTTTCGTCGCTTCGTCACGAAGTAAACGCGCCAAGCCGCACAACACGTTCAATTCGTCTTTACTTAAATCATCAGATTCATCTTTGCCATACACCGCAATCAGGTCAATCCGGAATGCCACAGGAGTATGGAGATAAATCACACGGATTCCACCTCTTCGTCCCTTCCCTCGGCTCACATCCCCAAAACGCAACTTTCTCAGCAGACCACACCCAGGGATGGCGTCCCCCCGAGTTGGATCTGCCATCAACTCGTTCTGCAACTCTCTTAACGCCTCATCATCCAAACGTTTGTGCCAGCGAGCTGAGAAAAATTGCGTTTCAACGAAGATTAAAAACATTGTACTACCCCGTAGGATAATTCAGAATACCATCTGACAAATTCCCCTGCAATCCAACGACCATTCTGCCCATCCTCTTACGATCCCCTCCATGCGCGAACACCTCCACCTCCCCAAATCTGCCCACGGCGCACTCTGGCTCTACGCCAAAGCCCACTCCACCTCCACCCTCAAGCCTCACACCCACCGCGAACTTGAATTCAACCTCATCACCCGAGGCACAGCCGCCTACCTCATCCAGGGCCACAAAATCACCCTCACCCCCGGCCTCCTCATCTGGCTCTTCCCCGACCAGCTCCACCTTCTCGTCGACCAATCACCCGACCTCGAAATGTGGATCGGCGTCTTCAATCCTCGTCTCGTCAACCGCCTCGCCAAATCCCCCGATCACGCTCTCCTCAGCAGCCTCGACCCCGGCCACGTCCTCGCCAAGCGCATCGCCCCTGAGCCCGCCGCCCGCATCTCGACACTCTGCCACTGGTACACCCGCACCCAAAACCCTCCTCTTGCCCTCATGAACGCCGGTATCGCCCTCGTCCTGGCCGAATGCTGGTCCGCCTATCAAAACGCTCAATCCTCCCCTGACCGTCAAACCCTTCACCCCGCCGTCCAAACCTGCATTCAGCACATCCTCGCTTCAGAAACACCTCACAAAATCGATGAACTCGCCAAAAAATCCAGCGTCGCCGTCGGCACCTTAAGCCGCCTCTTCAAACGCGACACCGGCATGAGCCTCACCGACTTCCGCAACACCCACCGCCTCGAACTCTTCTACAAGCTCCGCCACTCAAACCCCCACCAGAATCTTCTCCAAACCGCCCTCGCCGCAGGCTTCGGCAGCTACCCCCAATTCCACCGCGTCTTCAAACAACTCACCGGCAAAAGCCCCAACTCACTCCGTAAATAAGCCGCGTTGCATGCATAATACAACCACAATCCTTTACTTGTTAACCTCATCCACCTCTTTGTAAATCTGCTTTTAAAATCTTGTAAATCCGCGTCCAAACCGTTTCACTAGAAAACGCTTGGTTCAGCCCTTAAACTCCGCTCTTCTTCCCACTTTTCTGACCTTAGTGTCTTCGTGCCTTAGTGGTAAACGATGAACCCCACCCCCCCCCAATCTCCCTCTCAAAACAACGAATCGTTCTGAAACATCCCCTTGCTCTCAAAATACTCCAGCGCCTCATTCACCGACCGGAACCATTTCGTGCATGTCTCCGTGATGAACGGGCTCGGGTTCTTCTTGGGCTTCCAAACCACATACACCTCTTTTGAATGCTCAAACGCGTGCTGCAGTTCCCGCTCCACGCCCGATGACAATCCCGGCACACCGCCCGGCAATTCCGGCACCAGCGACACGATCATGTCCGATTGATCAATCAACCGAAAATCCCGCATGTAGATCTGCCCGTCGATATCCCCTGCGATATCCAGAATCTGCCGCACCGGCACGCGCACCATCTCTTGCCCGCCCGAAAAAGACCCCGGCTTCACCTCCACAAAATCACGCCCTTCCCGCGCCGCCAGGATCGCCGAATCCAGCAGCAGCTTCTCATCCACATCACCCGGATCAAACGTGATGAAATGCTTCGCCAGCACCGCCCGGAACTGGTCGATCTCCGCCAGCACGTCCGGCATATCCACCACATGGCTCATCGGAAACGAAGGATAAACCTTCTTCATGTGCGGCTTGCAGATGAGCCGATAGCACGTCTCCGCGGTGTCCTGATGCCGTCCCCGCGACACCACATAAAACCGGTTGGGCACCATCAGCGCCTGCGCCATCAGTTCCGTCGCCATGATCTCTTCTTCACGCCACACCATCAGGTCTTTCAGCGTCGCGTCCGACGTATGTTCCCGGTGCAGCCGATGATGAACCATCTCGATATTGTCCACCAGGCAGATCAGCATCTGCGGGTCCAGGTGCAGCAGTTGATCAAAATCAAACGCGCTGAAAAGCCCATGTCGCCAGCGGAATGTGGCATGCGTGTTCACCACGATATTGTCTTTCCCCGCCGAATCGTTGATCACATCCTTGAACACTGCGCGCCTCAGCGCCGTCAGGCGGGACAGCGGCAAATCCAGGATCCGCCCCGGCTTCACATCCCGCGCCTCCCGGTACATCTGATCGCCAACGTGATAAACCTCAAACTTGTCCCCCTTCTCCCCCGCAACCTTCGCCACGCGGTTCAGGTAGCTCTTCTTCTCCATCCCAATCTGACCAGTCATAATCGCGCGCATAAGCAAAAGCTCCCTGTTTAAGCCCCAATTATAAAGCCCATCCCCATCCCTCGCTTTTTCCGCCAGCATCACCTCCACCCGGAGCGCTTTCGAGGGGCGTCCCACCTGCTCCCCATCAACCTACTCCACCGACATAAGTGAACTGCTCACCAGGCAATTCCCCTTAAAACCACTTACTTCATAGCCCCAAGGCCATCTCCATTTTCCGATCCTTCTTCTTTCTCCGACCTTAGGGTCTTAGTGTCATAGTGGTAAACGATTGACCCTCACCGCTCGATGCTCCACCCAATCCCCTCTTTTTTGAATTCCCAAAACCGCAATTCTCGCCCCCGAATCTCGCCGCCCTAGACCAATCCTTTCATCCCGGTTACGTTACGCTGTGCTTCTTAAGCACACTTACACTCCAACCCCGCTTTCGGAGGTTCTCCAAATGCTTCACACCCTGCTCCCCACGCTCCTCCAATCCGGCCCCGCCGGCGCCAATCCAGTCAATTACATCCTCGCCATCGTCCTTTTCATCGTCGTCATCGTCGTCATCATCTTCCTCTTTGTCTTCTTTAGCTATGTCTCGCTCTATATCCAGGCCCTCCTCTCCGGCGCTCACGTCGGCCTCCTCGAAATCATCGGCATGCGCCTGCGCAGCGTCCGCCCCGAGGTCGTCGTCCTCTCTCGCATCCGCGCCATCAAGTCCGGCTTGAACCTCTCCACCGCGGATCTCGAAACCCACTATCTCGCCGGCGGCCGCGTCCCCAGCGTCGTCAACGCCCTCATCGCCGCTGAAAAAGCCGGCATCAAGCTCCCCTTCAACACCGCCTGCGCCATCGACCTCGCCGGCCGCGACATCGTCGACGCCGTTCACACCTCCGTGAACCCCAAGGTCATCGACTGCCCGGATCCACGCCGCGGTCGCGACTCCATCGACGCCGTCGCCCAGGACGGCATCCAGCTCAAAGTCAAAGCCCGCATCACCGTCCGCACCAACATCGCCCGCCTCATCGGCGGCGCCACCGAGGAGACCATCATCGCCCGCGTCGGCGAAGGCATCGTCACCACCATCGGCTCATCCGCCACCCACAAATCCGTCCTCGAAAACCCCGACAAAATCTCCAAAACCGTCCTCCACAAAGGCCTCGACGCCCAGACCGCCTTTGAAATCGTCTCCATCGACATCGCCGACATCGACGTGGGTGAAAACATCGGCG
>CAZGOM010000135.1:0-15162 GCA_964527265.1 uncultured Phycisphaeraceae bacterium
TCACCATCGAGAAGAAGAAGCTCTACATGCTTCAGACCCGCAACGGCAAGCGCACTGCGCAGGCCTACTTCAAGATCGCTCACGACATGGTGAAAGAAAAACTCATGTCCCCCGAGCACGCAATCAAGTCCGCGGACCCCGAAGCCATCAACCAGCTTCTCCAGCCCATCTTCGATAAGAAGGACTATGAAGCCGCCCGCTCCGCTGGCCGCCTCCTGGCCGTCGGCCTCCCCGCCGGCCCCGGCGCTGCCTCCGGCGCTGTCGTCTTCACCGCCGCCAAGGCCGAAGAACTCGCCGCCAAAGGCCAGTCCGTCGTCCTCTGCCGCATCGAAACCAGCCCCGAAGACCTTCGCGGCATGATCGCTGCCGACGGCATCCTCACCGCCCGTGGCGGCGTCTCCAGCCACGCAGCACTCGTCGCCCGCCAGATGGGCAAAGTCTGCGTCGCCGGCGCTGGCGACGTCCACATCGACTACACCAAGCTGGAACTCACCTGCAAGGGTGTGACCATCAAGGAAGGCGAAGCCATCTCCATCAACGGCTCCACCGGCGAAGTCTTCGCCGGCGCAATCACCGCCGCTGACTCCGAGCTCAAGCAGGTCCTCATCGCCAAGACGATGAAGCCCTCCGACAGCAAGACCTTCCAGTACTACGACTTCGTCATGAAGCTCTCCGACAAGTACCGCAAGCTCGGCATCCGCACCAACGCGGACACCCCCGAACAGGTCAAGAACGCCATCGCCTTCGGCGCGGACGGCATCGGCCTCTGCCGCACTGAACACATGTTCTTCGAAGGCGACCGTATCGACGCCATGCGTGAAATGATCCTCGCCACCTCCGAAGACGCACGCCGCGCTGCCTTGAAGAAGCTCCTGCCTTACCAGCAGAGCGACTTCGAAGGCATCTACCGCGCCCTCGAAGGCCGCCCCGCCTGCATCCGCCTCCTGGACCCGCCGCTCCACGAATTCCTGCCTCACTCCAAGGAGCAGCAGCTTGATCTCTCCAAGAAGATCAATGTCCCCGTGGAGACCATCATCAAGCGCGTCCACGACCTGCATGAATTCAACCCCATGCTCGGCTTCCGTGGCTGCCGCCTCGGCATCGGCTACCCCGAAATCACCGAGATGCAGGCCACTGCCATCTTCCAGGCCGCCGCCGTCGTCCAGAAGGAAGGCGTCAAAGTCGCCCCCGAAGTCATGGTTCCCCTCGTCGGCTTCAAGAAGGAACTCGACCTGCAGGTCGAAATCATTCACGCAGCCGCTGCCGCCGTCCAGAAGGCCACCGGCCAGAAGATCAAGTACACCGTCGGCACCATGATCGAAATCCCCCGCGGTGCACTCACCGCGGACGAAATCGCTCAAACCGCGCAGTTCTTCTCCTTCGGCACCAACGACCTCACCCAGACCGGCCTGGGCATGAGCCGCGACGACTCGGGCAGCTTCTTGAAGCAATACGAGACGCTCGAGATCCTCAAGTCCAACCCCTTCGCCTCCATCGACCAGACCGGCGTCGGCCAGCTCGTCGAAATCGGCGTCAACAAGGGCCGCTCCACCAACCCAACCCTCAAGATCGGCGTTTGCGGAGAGCACGGCGGCGACCCCGCCTCCATCGGCTTCTTCCACAAAGCCGGCCTTAACTACGTCTCCTGCTCCCCCTTCCGCGTCCCCATCGCCCGCCTGGCAGCAGCCCAGTCGGCACTCAAAGGCTAATCATCTATTAGCCCATAATGTCTGACCCAAAACCACAGGCCCGTGCGCAAGCACGGGCCTGTTCATTTCTCCACTGAGAGCGCTTTCGGGGGGGGCGTCTCGCCGGCTCCCAATCGCCCACTCCCCCGAATAAGCGCACTCCCTTCAGCCGAAAACCCATCTGCCTCAGATAACTGAGGCCGCCTTCTATACCAGGTAGTTGGTGTTGATTTTCCAACCCGCCGCAGAATCTCCAAAAACTCCACCCCCCCGCCGCACCTCAACCAAAGCTCTTACATCCGCCTTCCCCCTCACCCCAACCCCTTCACCACCGCCGCCAGAGCCTCCGCCCCACCTTCTTCCCCACGAGGCACAACCGTCACCGGGCCCACATAACCCATCCCCGCCAGCGTATTGAGCACCTCCCGCGCTCCCGGATAGTCACCCTCCGCACCCCGCCCATCAATCACCAGATTCGTCAGCCGCGGCAAAGCCAGATTCAACCGATCACTCAGCCCCGCCCCATCCCCCTCCAGCCAGTCCGGCATGCTCAGCACCACCCCATACTCCGCCCGATTCACCCGCATCAACACACGCACGCTGTCCTGTATCCGCGCCATCCACAGCCCCGCCCGATGCCGTAGGCTCACCGGCACCCCCGCCTCGCCAAACGCTCCCACCACACCCCGCAGCACCTCCCCCGCCCGCGTATCCGCGCGCGGCGCGCTCGCCACGTCATACGTCCCGCCGCTCCCCAGACTCACCTCTCCCATCACATTCATCCCCCCCAGCATCCCCGCAAACCGCTTCACATCCTCAATGCTCTTCCCCACCGCATTCACATCCCCCGTCACCTCCACCGCCACCAGCGGCAACCCCATCCCCCGCGCCATTTCCCGCACCCGCTCAAGCTCCCCCACCTCCACCCCCTTAAGCCGCGCATGCACCCCCGCCACCCCACGAAAACGCAACCGCTCCACAGATGCGCCACCCTCAAACCACGCAGTCGAAACCAATATCGGATGAATCATGACCCCACATTTTAACCACCGCTCCGGGAGCCGTAAGCCAAGGGCCGGGTGGCACATCGCAGACGTCCGCGCCTGCGATGCGTCTTGCACGCTCGTCCACCTTCCCAACACCACGCAACATCCACTACCGCTTTAGTCAATCCTGCAAATAGCCCCAAGCTCCTCAATTTCACTTTTCAAAATGTAAATCTTGTCGTCAGCCATCTCAGCTACTTGAACTTGATTTCCTTCAAGGATGCTATCGACAGTGTCTTTGGCTTTTTTCAAACCCATGACGCACTTGGTTCTCAATAAAAGGCACAAAGAAACCTTTTTCAATCCTTGCTTCCAACTCACAATGATTAGTCTCATGAGAATATCTCCATCTGCTCCACTCGCTTTTTATGATCACTCTTAAATATCCACTCAAAAATCTTTCTCACAAACCATTCAAAAGCACATTGCAGACCCTTCTCAGACCTTAGTGTCTTAGTGTCTTGGTGGTAAACGAAAAACCCCAATCCTCCAACGCAGGACTCCCCCCTCACCTCTTCCCCAAATCCCTCGGGCTCGTCAGCGCCTCCTTCATCGACACATCCGCCGATATCACCGGCGACACCGTCGGCCCCGTCTTCACCGCCATCGCCGAATAAATCCACTCCCACCCCGGCTCACCCTCCACCACCACCCGCACCGGCAACAGCGAGATATCCTTCAAATCCAGCGTCTTCTCTTCCTCATTAAACGATGGCACCGTCACCCGCGTGTTCGCCTTGCTCGCCAGAATCACTGTCACCCCTTTATTCTCCGGATACTTCGCCTTCCACGCCTCCAGCACGGCAGACCGCAGCTTCTCTGCATCCGATGCCGTGTACCACTCCTGCGGCCGCTTCATCTTCTCTTTGGATTTCTCCCAATACACCTTCTGCCGTTCCCCCACCCGCGCCTCCAGCGCCTTCACATCCGCCGTCGCCTGCTTCAGCGCCGCATCCTCCGCCCCATACACGGCTTGCGCCAGCACATAAATATCTTCCGCCTTCCCCAGGCTCTTTCGGCCATTGTCAAAGTCCGCCGTCAGTCCGCTTTGCGCCCCCTTCTCCGTGTCCGCATCCGCCTTGGCGATCGCCGCCGCCAGCTTCTCCGGCAGTTGCTTGGCGATCTCTCCTTTCATCCGCTCATACGCCTGCACATGCGCGCGCACCTGCCGCGCCTCATCCACCAGCCTCCAGATCGGATTATACCCATCCGGCACCGCCGGCCGCTTGTCCATCCATCGTGCATCCACCCCATCACAGAACTTCAGCACATCCGGCGTATGCCGGATCATCGCCGCGATCTGCACCGGAAACATCCACGTCCGGTCCGGCGCCTTCTGATACTCTCGAATATAAATCCCCGTATACCCCCGATCCTTCCATAGCCGCTCTTCCTCCGGCGTCCTCTCCACCTTCTCCTTGGCCGCCATCGCCTCCCGCTCACCCCACACACCTCCCAGGCTCCACCCCACCCAAGCCCCCAAAACAACCGCCGCCCCCACTCCAACCACGCCAACCTTCTTCAAAGTTCCCATCACATCTCTCCATCAAATAAAACCACAAAGCCACGCAACATCACCATCCACAACTCTATCGACCCCCGCAAAGCCCAATGAGTTCCCAACCACCAATCTCAACCCACCCGACACACAGAATTCCCAAGCTAAAAACACCCCCCCCGCACCTAAAAAATCAAAAAATCCGCTCTTCTCCGCACCTTATCTGACCTTAGTGTCTTGGTGGTAAACGATCAACCCCAATCCCACGTTCTCGCCTTACCCTCGCGATAAAACTCCACCTCTTCTTCCCAGAACCCAAGACCCAAGACCCAGAACCCATCCTCAAGCATTCGCCGGCGAATTCGGCGCTCCCGCCAGATCCGCATTCGTCTTAAACCGGTCCAGCGCCTTAAGCAACTGCTCAATCTGCACCGGCGGCGGCATGCTCAATAACCGCCTCCGCAGCGCCGACATCGTCTCAAACTCCTGCTTCGTCAAAAGCAGATGCTCCTTGCGCGTCCCCGACTCCGCCAGGTTGATCGCCGGGAACAATCTCCGCTCGGCAATCTTCCTGTCCAGAATCAACTCCATGTTCCCCGTACCCTTGAACTCCTCAAAAATCACCTGGTCCCCGCGCGATCCCGTATCCACCAGCGCCGAAGCGATGATCGTCAGTGATCCACCCTCTTCAAACTTCCGCGCCGCGCCGAACAACTGCTTGGGGATCGACAGCGCACCCGCATCCAACCCGCCCGTCAGCGTTCGCCCCGTGTTCGCCATTCCCGGCGCCGTGTTGAACGCGCGGCCTACGCGCGTCAGCGAGTCCAGCAGCACCACCACATCCTGCCCAGCCTCCGTCAGCCGCTTCGCACGCTCAATCGCCATGATCGCCAGCGCGCAGTGCCGTTCCGGCGTGTGATCGTTGGAGCTCGCCAGCACTTCGCTCGGCACAGTCCTTCTAAAGTCCGTCACTTCTTCCGGCCGCTCGTCGATCAGCAGCGCAATCACCTTCACATTCGGATGGTTATGCGCAATCCCCATCGAAATATCCTTCAGCAGCGTCGTCTTCCCCGCTTTCGGCGGCGACACGATCATCGCGCGCTGTCCATACCCAATCGGGCAGAACAAGTCGATCAATCGGCATGCCGGTGGGCACCCCGGATATTCCAGCGTCATCCGCGGCTGCGGATCAATCGTTGTCAGATCCTCATACCGCCTCCGCTTGGAAATATCCTGCGGCGGCATCCCGTCCACCTTCAAAATATTCAGCACGCGCGGCGCATTCGGCGCAATCATGAACGCAGGGCTCCGGTTCTTCTTGCTCTGCTGCTGCTGTTGAAAATTGTTCTGCTGTGTCCGCAGGTTCGGATTCACCGCCGCCAGCTCCACCTCAATCGTCACGCCCGGCCTCAATTGATACTGGTCGATCAGCCGCCCCGGCACCACCGGGTCCGTCGGCAGGCACATCAGCGTCTTTTCCATCGTCCTCAAACGCCCATCCGTCTTGAAACGCTCGAGAATACCGGTTTTAACTTGCATTTTCGTTTCACCTTGGCGCATAAGACAACCCCATCAAGAGGCTCTCAAAGCGCAATTTCAGCTTTCACCGCCCGCGCGGCAAAGAGACAACACCTGTAAAGGATTTCCCACCGACGACTTTCGGAACTGGGAAGGCGTGCTCAAGGAACTTCTGATACTCGGTCCAGCCGCGCAAGCCCATTCATGACGCCCCACAAAGAGCATCCACACACTGGCCTTGCTTGGAACAGGAACTTCACGCCGCGCTTCTCTTTTGACATCCCCCGAAAGCACTGACACCAACCGATCAACACCCAACGCGGCATGTATAAGAGTCCTCACCTACTATTTATACACATCCCCTGCACCTCTGCAAGTGGAAACCTCACTTCCCCACACACACAAGCATGACATCTGCACCGGGAGCGCCGGCGTCCCACCGGCTCCCAATCGCCCAACTGCCCCGACATAAGTGCACTGCCACGCCCTCAATTCCTACGCCTCTCTATTTTCTACTCACTACCTTCTACTTTCTAATCGCGTTCACGCGATTCGTCCCGCCGGCTCCCAATCGCCCAACTGCCCGGACATAAGTGCACTGCCACGCCAAACATCCAAACTGACACCGCTGACAAAATTCCCTATCCCTTTTCCTTCGTAATCTCCTTTCCAATCCTCCTCTATTCTCCCATCCCAACCATTCCCCAAAATCAAAAATCCCATCCCCTCAATTCCCACCCTCACCTCTTGATCCATCCGCCATTTCTGCCATCATGTCCCGATCAACAAACTCCGGGACACACTTATGTTCAAACACCCTCTCGCAACCGTCCTCCTTCTCCTCCTCTCATCCATCCCCGCTTCAGAAAACGGCTCTCTCTTCGCCCAAACCTCGCCTCGGCAAGAGCCAGACAAAAAGAAAACAGAAGCATCCGCGAAAGATGTTGCGGAGCGCGCCGCCCTCCTGCAAAAAATCATAGACGATGCCGCTGCCTTGGATCCAAAATCACAGCCACAAGCTTGGGCGAAAGCACAAATGCGCTTGGGGCATGCGTGGATGACCCATCTCGATAGCGATGAAAACCTTCGTTCCACCAAATCCATCGCCGCATATGAAGCCGCTTTGACTGTACTCACCCCTGAGTCTGATCTGGAAAACTGGAACCTCGCTCAACGGACCATTATCAGTAGCTGGACATGGATGCACGGCGACGTCCCAACAATCTTGCAGCAGTTGGACAAAGCAATCGCGGCAGTCGACAAAGCGTTGGCTGTCTTGGACAAAAACAAATCCCCAAAGGTATGGCGCGAATTCCAAATTCAAAGAGCCGTGGCTTGGAGTCAGAAAAGTGTCCACGAGCAAAAAACCTCCAAACCCGACACCAAGGTCATTAAATGGGCTTGTATGAATGTCGATGATGCTTTTACCTCGGCTCTGAGCGTCATGGACAAAGTTCAAGACGCTCTGAAATGGGGAGACATTCAGATCGCAATTGGAGACAATTGGCTATCCATGCCTGCCGATAACGACACGGAGCGGCTTAAAAATATCCGTCGCGCCATCACCGCGTTTGAAGCCGCACGTGACACATTCGCTCCCCAGAAACATCTGTTTGAAAAATGGATCGATGCCCAATTTAAAATCGCTTCAACGCTTGCATACATGCCGGATGACAGCCCTGAAATGAAAGCAGAGGGAAAAGCCAATGCCGTCTCTCGCGCGAAGGCCATCTGTCAGGAAGTGTTGGCGGCCATACCCCAAGGAGAGCTCCCCAATGAGTACTTCCGCATTCATGCCTTGCTGGGCAAACTCCACGCATACATTCCCGGTGACACACATGCCCAATATGTTGAGAACCTTCACCAATCCATCGCATCCCTTGAGAAGGCTTTGTCGTTTTATACCCATACCAAGGCTCCCTCGTCGTGGCAGTCGCTTCAACTAAGCCTCGCCGACTCACTCTTAGCCCTCTCATTGCAGAAAGGCCAGGACAAAGTCGCACTTCTGCGGCGAGCCATCGCCAGCCACAAAGCAGGCATGCCTTACGAACTTAAACGGGCTCCAAATGACCGGTTATTGCAACAAGCCAATATGAACCTCGCCAGACTCCGAAAGGAGTACGAAGCCGCCAACACGGACCCCACTCAATCCTTCGACTCCATCAAACCAGCCCAATAACCGCTCTACCAACACCACCTCCTAATATTCCGGGACACACTTATGCTCAAACACACCCTCGTCATCGCTCTCCTTCTCCTCCCCACGACTCTCTTCGCCCAGTCAACTCAACCACTTTCCTCTCCTGCTCACCCTGCGCCGCTGGCTGAAAACAAAACCAAGCGTGCCGCCGCAGAAGTTGCCCGTTTGGAAAACCAACTCAAATCCGTCACCAAAGAAGCCGACCCTCAAAAATGGGCCTCTCTGCAAGCCCAACTCGGTGACTGGCTTACCTACTTTCCCACAGACAACCGCCAGGGCGATCTGCTCAAATCCATCGCGGCATGCCAAAACGCACTCTCCGTATTGACGCCGCAAAGCGACCGCCAGTTATGGGTCCAGACCCACATATGCCTCGTTTCCAGTCTGATGGCCGTCAAGCCCACTGACAACGCACAAGAAATTCTCAACAACAAAAATGCCATCCAGACCTCCGAACGCCTTTTGACCGTTATCACCCGCGACCAGGACCCCAACGACTGGCGTGAAACCTACGAAAAACTCGGCCTGCTATGGACATCCTCCGCTAAGCTCAACCCTCAACAAGCCAGGGAATGCCTTTTACAATCTATCGCAGCCCAAGAGGCTACCTTCACTGCAATCACTTCTCCAGACAGCCTCGACCAACGTGCCTCCATCATGGCCGACATTGCCCAGACATGGATGCTCATCCCTTACAATAATGACGCACAACGAACTGAAAACCTCAAAAACGCGATTCTGGCTTGGTCAGTTGCCCTTTCCATTCTTCCAAACAACACACCTTTTGACCAGCGTGCCTCCTACCAGATCCTTTCGGGTGACTGCTGGCAATTGATGCCTGCCAACAACGACATCCAAACCCGTAAGAATCTCCTTGTCGCCGCCGCCGCTTACCAAAAGGTTATTGACGCCGATCCCAAAGGCGATCACCCCAAATTGCATTTTGATGCAATCATGCGCATTACACGTCTCCGTCTCAAAATACCCGCGCAAACAACGAATGAAAAAATCCTCAGTCTCCAGGCAGAAATATCGCTCCTTGAATCCGCTCTCTCCGCTTTCCCTGAAGATTCCAGACCGCACCATCGAGCTGTGCTTCATTATCTTCTTGCATTCGACTTGGATGCCCTGATGGATCTACCCGGACAAGACACCAACTCCCTGCTCAAACGCGCCATCGCTTACGGAAAAGCTGCCATCATCACCATGGCAGCCCAAAACAACCCTGAAATGTTTCCCAAAATCGCCGACCTGACGAAAAAACATAAAAAAATCTATGAAGCCGCCGGGCTCGACAAACAAATCCCTTTCAATGATATTCCACCCGCGCAGTGACTCCCCGAAAGTGATCTCACACCACTTTCGGGGAGCCTGCCTCTGCGCAATCCAAACTTAAACCTGAACCATCAATCTTCGATTCATGAACACTCAAACCAATGCTCACGCGTATCTACATTCAGTCTTTCTTGGGCGGGAGCCCCTTTCATTTTCCCACTTCCACCCCTTGATGCATCCTCCATTTCTGCCATCATGTCTCAACCAATAAACTCCGGGACACACTCATGCTCAAACACACTCTCGCCATCGGTCTTCTCCTCCTCCCTACCATTCTCATCGCTCAGGCGCCCCAGCCTCCCGCAGCTTCTGCCCCACAGAGCACCCAATCACAAACACCCAAAGCTCAAATCCAACACCTTGAGCAAGAGCTCAAATCCCTGAGCAAAGAATCCAACCCTAAAACATGGGCCGAGCTCCAGTTAAAAATAGGTGCCTGCTGGGCCGGAAACAATGAAGGCGACTGGACAGAAAATGCAGTCAAGGCCGTTGGAGCATTCAACAACGCATTAACCGTATTCACTCCCCAAGCCAACCCCAGGCAATGGACCCAGGCCCAGTTGGGCCTCGCTGGAAGTTTGTCCTATCTCCCTTACGACGATGAACCCCAGCGAATAGAAAACAAAAAAAGCGCCATCGCCGCCGCGGAAAAAGCACTCGCAGTCGCCACACGCGAAAACGACTCGGAGAATTGGGGCTATGCGCAAATCGCCATCGGCAATGTGTGGCAATCCATCCCTGGCGAAAATGACACCCAAACACGTCAAAATCAGCTCAAAGCAATCGCTGCTTTCGAAGCCGCCTTCATCAGGTTCGCTGAAAATGGAAACAATGCCCGCTGCTCTGAAGTATTACGTCTCCTCTCATTCATTCGCATCCACGGCTTCAAATCCGGTCCTGAAAAAAGCATCCAAGATCAGACCCGAAGCATTGCGTATTTGTCCGCCGCGCAGAATTACCTGTCCAAAGACACTGATTTATCCCAATGGGTCGATATTCAACTTTCTATTGCCGCCGATTGGCAATGGATGCAGCCTCCCGATGGGCCCGAACGCAAAAAGAACCTGATGATCGCGGCCATGTGCTATGACTCCGCTTTAAAAGCCTCTTCAGGCAAAATCACAGACTGGAGCATCTGGGGAGACAGTTTCAGTTCTTACGCCGCAGTCTGGGAAGAGATGCCCGCAGCTTCACCCCAGGAAAAATTCACGTATCTGCAGAAACAAGTCAGCGTCTGTAAATTCGGCCTCGGCGTCATCAACCGAAAAACCCATCCGGATAATTGGGCGGCGTTACATATCTCTCAAGCCTCCGCCTTTGCACAGATGGCTACCTACCCCGATCAGGACAGGGCCGCCTTGCTCCGCAGCGCGATCGCCAGCGACAAGGCAGCCCTGTCAGTCTTCAAGTCACCTTCACCTGACATCAAGCCGAACACCAAGTATCTGGATGAACACAGGAAAGCCTATGAATCAGCCGGGTTTGATCAGCAAGTCCCTTTCGACTCCATCAAACCAGCTCAATAACCGCTCCACCAACACCACCTCCTAATACTCCGGGACACACTTATGTTCAAACACTCTCTCGCAACCGTTCTCCTACTCCTCCTCTCATCCATCCCCGCTTCAGAAAACGGCTCTCTCTTCGCCCAAACCTCGCCTCGGCAAGAGCCAGACAAAAAGAAAACAGAAGCATCCGCGAAAGATGTTGCGGAGCGCGCCGCCCTCCTGCAAAAAATCATAGACGATGCCGCTGCCTTGGATCCAAAATCACAGCCACAAGCTTGGGCGAAAGCACAAATGCGCTTGGGGCATGCGTGGATGACCCATCTCGATAGCGATGAAAACCTTCGTTCCACCAAATCCATCGCCGCATATGAAGCCGCTTTGACTGTACTCACCCCTGAGTCTGATCTGGAAAATTGGATCCTCGCGCAACGCGGGATCGTCATAGCCTGGATGAGTGTGGATAGTGATGTCTCAACAATCTCGCAGCAACTGGATAAAGCAATTGCCGCAGCCGATAAGGCACTGAGCGTCATTGCCATGGACAAAGACAAATACTCCGCTGCATGGCGCGAGTTACAGATTCAAAGAGGGGTGGCTTGGAGCAAGAAAAGGGACCAAGAACAAAAGGCCGTCAAACCCGACACCAAGGCCATTAAATGCGCTTGCATGAATGTTGACGATGCTTTCATGTCCGCTCTTAGCGCCATGGATAAAGTTAAAGAGGTGAAAAAATGGGGAATTATTCTCGAGCTACTTGGAGAGAACTGGCGTTTGATGCCCGCCGATAATGATACCCAACAGCTTGAAAACCTTCGCCGCGCAGTCACCGCATATGAACGCGCGCGAGACGCATACATCCAAAGAAAAGATCTTCAGGAATATTGGGCTTATGCTCAGCTTAAGCTCGCTCAAACGCTTTCATCCATGCCCCTTGCCAGTTCTGAAATGAGTGCAAAGGGAAACACAAATGCCATTGCACAAGCGAGAGCCATTTGCCAGGAGATATTATCAACCATACCTGATGGACAGTTGCCGGAAGCATGTGCCAGTACTCACGCCTTACTCGGCAAACTGTACCGCCACAGTCTTCCTGATGACACAATTCCCCAGTACATTCAGAACTTGCATCAATCCATCGCATCTCTGGAAAAAGCACTGTCTTTTTACACTCGCGCTGTTAATTCCGCTTCGTGGCAATCGTTGCATCTGAGCCTCGCCGACTCTCTCTTGTACCTCTCATACGAGAAAGGCCAGGACCAAGTTACACTCCTGCGCCTAGCCATTGCCAGCCAAAAGGCAGGAATGACAAACCTACTCAAAAGAAATGAAAACGATGTGGAATTACAGTATGCTCGAATGATCTTAACCAAGCTCCGCGAGAAATATGAAGCCGCGAATACGGACCCCACTCAATCCTTCGACTCAATTAAGCCTGCGGAATGATTCTGCCAAATGAAAACCTGGAACCACGCTGTCTCTGTTTTTGACTTTCTGATCTTGACTATAAGCACCCTGCAACCCCAAAAGGGTTGCAGGGTGCAATAAACAGGATTGCTCTGCCACTACAATCCGAATCACTCACCTCACGCTATCGCAGACTCGAAATCATCATCAAGATACATCCTGCCATTGGCATGCCGTAGGTTGCCATTATTATCACGGTATAAACCCTTTGGAACTGCAAAACCGGTCTGCGAACCTTTGGATTTCTTCTCCGATTCCTTGCCGGGTTGTCGATCTGCAGCGTCATTCGGATCCTTCCCGAGGTCGTCGAGTTTCGGCAGTTTGCCTTTGCCCGCTTTACCTGCTCCTTTCCAAAGTGCTTTTTTCAATTCTTCAAGCCGACGATCTGTCCACGTGGTGCCGTCAGCATTGGAATTCTGGGTGCTCCCGTAAAGACGCTTAATCAAAGAGTCGATTTCTTCTTGCACGGCTCCTGAGATGGGACCTTTAACGCCTTCAATAACAGGCTTCACCCCAAACTCGTTAAGCACCTTGCCCGCTTGTTCCAATTGCGGATTAGAGTTCGAAATTGGATCATCACCTGCCTTGACCATTTTCCTCCAAATCTTGTCTTGGGCCGGCGCGGAGCCATCGTGCGATACAGTCGGCGATTTAAACAGCTTGTCCGTCTGCTTTGAAACCGCGTCACCCACTGGTTTCATCGCCTTCTTCACAACTTCGTCCTTAATAACGTCTAGAATCGCCGCTTGAGTCGCTGCAGCCTTCTTGTCCTCCAGTTTGGGAATACTGGGGTCCTTCATTAATTCTGCGAGATGTTTTTCCCGACTGTTTTCATATGACGCAATTCTCTCAAGAACGGTGGAGACGCCTTTTCCACCCACGCGATTGATGCCGAAATTCAAGAACTGCTTTGTCGCTTCCTCCATTCCATTTTCCAAGTACCACTCGGGATAAAGCAGGCCACCCTCAGCAATAGTCTTTCTGGCATTTCTCGAAGCCTCATACAGGTTGGCATTCTCCTGGCCCTCATCAGCCGAAGCATCTGCAAGCGAACCTATTTGCTTCCTTTGTTCCTGAATTAGTTTTTTCAAGGCATCCATAAAATTCGATGGCTGCCCGCCGTTCATCTCTTTTTGCGCCTGTGCAACCCAATCGACAATTTTCTCAGCACCCGCGGCTTGCATACCATGGGCCGTTAGTAGCAGTTTGAAAAGTGGATCTTCCACGGCGTGGATCCCTCGCATCACACCCTTGATTCCCGCATTTGTCAAACTATTATCTTCGCGCTCCGGCAAGTTGTGATCTTGCAACTGTCGATTGATGAAGGTATGTCTCTCAATATCACTTTGGGGATACCGACTGTCCTTCATAGCGTCCTCAACAACCTTGCTGACACGTTCCCATTCCTTGAGCGGCACCTTGTCCAATGCAGCCTTGATCTCAGCTTTCGTCTTTTCAACTTCCTCAGGTGTATCAGCGATGCTGTTCTGCCAGTTCTTGGCCTCAAGGCGCTTCAACCACGTCGTAAGCTTCGTTCGGGCATCGTCAATTTTTTCTGGCGCCGAATCAAAATTGAGTTGACTCACGCTAATCAGATCCTCAGTCAGGGGTTTACGATTGGGGGAAAAGGGATTGTCAGGAATAGCTTGTTTCTTTTTGAAAACATCAAGGTCCTTATAGAAAGCATTGATTTCCGGATCCTTCAACCCCATACGATTCTGAATCATGTCGTCAAGCAGGGCTTTATACTGCTCCACATCCTCAAGTTTCTTGGAAATGCCGTTCGCATTAATCTTTGACTCCAGATCTTTGCGTCTCCGCATGACATCGTCTTGATATTCCTTCACTTTCCAGGGGTTGGTCTCTCTTTCATCATTGATCAGATTGAACACATGCCCACCGAATGTCCCCCACGCGGTCTGATCGATCTTTCCGAGTCGATTCTTTATCTCTTCGGCACTGAAACCCTTGGGAATTGGTTTCATGAGATCTGGCTTCTCAATTGTTTTTTGAGCCCCGTAGCTCCTCTCCGCCAAAGTCCGCATTTCCTCTGAAGTCGGAATCTTCGTGTTCGGAGGCGGCTCAACATTCAGTAAGCCGGAATACCCCTTTCGTCCATTCGGCTGCATGGGAATACCTGGCAGCCGATCCGCATACAGATTCATCGCCCGTGCTCGCGCGGCATTGCTATCAGAGTCAGCATTCGTCTTCACATCCTCTTCCAGACTCACATAATTCCTCCGCACCCCTCCCGCCTTCTTCGCCGCCGCTCCCTTCTGAATCATGCCCGACACATGACCCATGTAATCCTTAAACGCATCGGCTTGGGCCTTCTCAGAGCTCACCTCACCGTTCAAATCCACCTTCCCATTCTCATCCAGCTTCACACCCAGCGCGTTCACCCGCGGCCTAATCGCTTCACTCGCGCCGGCCGCTCTCACGCCAGAACCAACCTCCGGCTTCTCTTCCCCATTCACCGGCTTCCACGCTGGAACCATCCCCGGCACAATCGGCTTCTTCCAGAATTCCCCATTGCCCATAAAACTCCATCCTTCTTCATTAACTTCTAAAAAATCACCCAAACACAAAAAACACCACACCTCAAACATCTCGCTTCACACCCAGGGCACAACCAGCACCCCGCATCCCTTCACCTCCTTCCCTTCAGAAAAAGTCCCAACCAAAAAATGCCCACGAAAAACCGCCCCGCACCACTCACATCACCACTTCAAAATCCACCCCTCCTCACGCCAAAAAAACATCCCGCAACGCCCACTCCCAGTTCGCACACCCTCCCCCTATGACAATGTCTTATCCGTAGACCCCGTCAAACAATCCCGCCCCCACTTGCCCCAAGACCCAAGACCCAAGACCCAAGACCCAAGACCCAAGACCCAAGACCCAA
>CAZGOM010000136.1:0-15008 GCA_964527265.1 uncultured Phycisphaeraceae bacterium
GAATGTGGCCGGCGATGACGCCCTGGCAGCCTTTGGCGCGGGCTTCGTCCAGAAGCGCGGATTCAAAATTGGCGATGAAGGTGCAGGCGGATTTGACCTTGAGCTTGATGTAGCCTGAAAACGACCAAAAAGGGAGACCGACGAAGGCGCGGAGCCTGTTAACAAAGGAATTTGCGACGACGAGCCAGTCATAGGCCATGGAGCCAGCCATGGAGGTGAGACGGGCGTTGGTGACGACAAGATCGAACTGGTCGCCGTGGGTGACAAGGAGTTTGCGGCCGTCGAGGGTGTGGTGGATGGTTTCGAGCTGGACGTTTATCTGGCCAAAATCCAGGCCCTTGAATTGCCGCGCGGCATCGTCGTGATTACCGGGGATGAAGATGGCGTGGGTGCCGTTGCGGGTCATTTTAAGGATGCGGCGCACGACGGTGTTGTGCTCGGTGGGCCAGTACCAGCGCTGTTTGAGTCGCCACATGTCGATGATATCGCCGACGAGGTAGAGTTTTTCGCAGCGCAGATGTTTTAGGAGTGGGGCGAGGATGTCGGCCCTGCAGCCGTTGCTGCCCAGGTGGATGTCGCTGATGAAGATGGCGCGGTACTCTTTTTTCATGGTTGCCTTGCCGCCCATGGCGTTATTGAAGTTAGGTTGGGCGGGTTAAGGGGGGATGAGCTAACGGAGATTAAAGAAAGAGGTTGTGCGGTTTGGCCGCATGGGGATTGCAGAACTGATGGGTGGCAATCTGCTAAAATTCGCCCATGGAAAGTTTCAACCCCATCGTGTGGTCGGGCGATGCCCAAAGCGGGCACCTTAAACTGCTGGATCAGACGCGTCTGCCGGAAGAAGAAGTCTATCTGGACTGCCGGGACGTGGAGATGGTGTGGCATGCGATCAAACGGCTGAGCGTGCGGGGTGCACCGGCGATCGGGATTACTGCGGCTTATGCGTGCGTGCTGAGCGCGCAGGCGGGGGGCGGGGAAGCGGCGCTGGATTTTGCGGCGGAATACCTGGCGACAAGCCGACCGACGGCGGTGAACCTATTTTGGGCGCTGGGGCGGATGCGCGGCGTGCGGCCCGCGGACCCGGAGACGCTGCTTAACGAGGCCAGGAAGATCCACGAAGAAGACCGGGCGATGTGCGAGAAGATCGGGGAATACGGCCTGGCGATCTTAAAGAAGCTGGCAGAGGGATCAACCGAGCGGTTCGGCGTGCTGACGCACTGCAACGCGGGCGCACTGGCGACAGGCGGCATGGGGACGGCGACGGCGCCGATCTACCTGGCGCACAACGAGGGTGTGGCGATCAAAGTGTTTGCGGATGAGACGCGACCTCTTTTGCAGGGTGCGCGGCTGACTGCGTTTGAACTGTTTCGCGCGGGCGTGGATGTGCGCATCATTGCCGACAACATGGCCGGGCTGGTGATGCGCGAGGGGAAAGTGGGCATGGTGATCGTGGGGGCGGACCGGATCGCCCACAATGGGGATACGGCCAATAAGGTGGGGACGTATTCAGTGGCGGTGCTGGCGAAGCACCATGGGATTCCGTTTTATGTAGCCGCGCCGGCATCGACGTTTGATTTATCGATCAAAGACGGGTCGGAGATCCCGATTGAGCAGCGCGCTTCGGAAGAGATTACGCATGGGTTTGGAAGGCGGACTGCGCCGGAAGGAGCGCTGGTGTACAACCCGGCGTTTGATGTAACGCCAGCGGAATTGATCACGGGGATTATCACAGACCGGGGTGTGATTTCGCCGGTGAACAGCCACAATGTGGATCGGTTGATGCGAGGATGAGCCGCGCTGCCGCGCGGAGTCACGGGTCCCAGGTCCTGAGTCCCGAGTCGAAGAAGGGCCGGAACCCGGAAGCGGTTTTGATTATCAAAGGTTTTTCCAGTGAGGGGCGGGGTTGCCGAGGTCGGGAACTTCGAGGAGCTGGCCGTTTTGTTTGGCCGATTCGTGGGCGATGATGCCGGGGATGGCGTAGCGGGCGGCTTGCCAGACGTTGTTGGGGGGGAGTTTCTGGGTGGCGCAGGCTTTGACGAAATCGTCGACGAGGAACTGGTGGGAGCCGGAGTGGCCGTTGGGGAGGCCGATGAATTCCTTGGGGAGGCGTGCGAGATCATGGATGGGGGCGGCGTGGAGATGGGTGCCGTCGCTGCTGGTGATTTTTTCCATGCCGCCGCCTGCGGTGGCCTTGGCGACGTCAGCGGCACTGACGCCGGCGCAGGAGAGTAGGTGGTCGAGTTTTTCGGTGGGGAGTTTGTGGTTTGCGGTGACCCAGGCGGGGCCGTGGGAGTTGTCTTCGAAGCAGGCTTTTGTGCCGAACATGTTCATGCGGACGGTGCCGGGGTGTCCGATGCGGCGGAATTCATTGATGCGGGAGGAGGAGCCGTCGGACATGCGGAAGAGGGCGGTCTGATTGCTCATGGCGTTTTGCCATTTGTTGTGGGCGGGGTTCCAGACGGTGTCAGGTTCCTGATCGATGTAGCCCATGCAGGAGACGTGGGTCATGCGGGCATTGGTGGTGGAGATGACCATGCTGGTGGAGTGTGTGGGGTAGTACATGGGGGGATCGCCGGCGAGCTTGCGCCAGTCGTCGGTGAGTCCGGCGGCGCGCCATTTGTAGACGTCTTCCAGCCCGTGCGACCAGTCGTGGTAATACTCGGCTTCGGAGTAGACGATGTGGCCGAAATCGCCATTGGCGTGGCGTTTGCGGCAGTAGATGGGGCTGGGGTAGTAGTAGCTGGTTTCGCCGATCATGTAGATTTTGCCGGTGTGTTCGACGGTGCGGACGAGTTGGGTGATTTCGTCGAGGGAGATGCCGGTGGGGACGGCGGAGTAGACGTGTTTGCCGGCTTTTAAGGCCTGAATGGCCTGGGGGGCATGGAGCCAGTGCTGGGTGATGAGGGCGACGGCGTCGATGTCGGTGGTGAGGAGGTGGTCGAGGCTGGGGGCGGTTTTGGGGACTCCAAAGCGCTGGGAGGCATCTTTGAGTTTGTCGGGGTTTAAGTCGCAGAGGGTCAGCTCGGCGACGAGGGGATGAGCTTGGAAGAGCGGGATGAAGCTGCGTGCGAATGCACCGGCGCCGACGACGGCGAGCTTGATCTTGTCCATGGAACGATCCCTTTTGAAAGATGAAATGAGGATACCGGAGTTTTTTGTTTTTGTTGACAACGGGTGCTACTGTTTGGGGGTTGCTGGCCGGGGGCTGCGTCATCGTTTTTTTGGACGGAGTGACGGGCAATGGTTGAGAGCATGAAGGAAGAAGCCACGGGCAAGGAACATCATCTCAGCGAGGCGTGCGAGTGGGTGGGTTTGCATGCGGATGGGATGTTTCGTTTTGCGATGCTGAGGGTGCGGGACCGGGAGGTGGCGGAGGAATTGGTGCAGGAGGCGATGGTGGCGGGGCTGGAGTCGCGGGAGCGGTTTGATGGGCGGTGTTCGGAGCGGACTTGGCTGGTGTCGATATTGAAATACAAGATCATCGATCATGTGAGAAAACGTGCGCGTGACCGGGGGTATACGGATGCGCTGGAGTCGGACCCGGTGACGGAGGGGATGTTTGACGGGCTTTTGCATTGGAAGAAAGAACCGGGGCAGTGGCCTGGGAAAAAAAGCGAGGCTTTTGGATCGCAGATGGAGCGGGAGGAGTTTCGGGTGGTGTTTGGGCAGTGTTTCCGGCATTTGCCGGAGCGGGTGGCGCAGGCGTTTTCAATGAAAGTGCTGGATGAGAGTGAGACGGGTGAGGTGTGCAAGGTTCTGGAGGTGACGCCGAGTAATTTGTGGGTGCTTTTGCATCGTGCGCGGCTGCGCCTGCGGCAGTGCCTGGAAGAGAACTGGTTTCTGGATGGCGATGGCATGCCGGGCAAGGGACAGAAAGAGGAGGGGCGCTGATGCTGCTTCTTTCTTGTAAAAAAGTATCAAAGACGGCTTCGGCGTCGCTGGACCGGAAGCTTTCGGGGTATGAGCGGGCGAGTTTTGAGGCGCATCTTGTGATTTGCCCGCCATGCCGAAGGAATTGGAAGCAGATGCAGGTGCTGGAAAAGATGCTTAGAGGGAGCCAGATGGAGGCGGGGGAAGGGGAGATGAGCCCGGAGGGAAAGAGTAAGATTCAAAAGGCGATTGAGGAAAAAGAGAAGCAGGGCTGATTTCGGAAGAGCAATGCCAGCCAAAAGGAGGTTCCGGGTGAGGCACTTGATAGCAATGGCGGCGTGTGGGGTGATCCTGTGTATGGGGGGATGCATAAGCAAGGAGAAGGCGGGCAAACGGGTGCCGATGCCGCCGGGCCAAGGGGCGCAAACGCAACCGGAGCAGGATGCGCAAACGCAACCGGCACGGGATGCGCAAACACAACCGGAGCAAAAGGCATCGGGCGGGTTGAAAGATATGGAGAAAGAAGGGCTGGCGAGCCTGGACAGCGCGCGCGTGCTGTGGGTGTATGACGCGGGGACGAGCGTGGTGCAGGGGCCGGAGGGAAAAGTGTACCTGGATAAGGTGGCCAAGGGAGGGAGGAAGGAAGACGGCACGGGGAAGGGGAGAGCGGAGTTTGATTTCCCGGCGCTGCGGCCGGCAGTGGAGCGGGCGCAGGGCTGGACGGGGAATGGGACGCTGAACGGCATTGCCCCGGACGGGACGGCGTGGTATTTGACCAATGCGGGGGGTAAGACGCTGGCGCTTTACGCGAGCCGTAACGAAGTGGTGGGGAGATTACCTTTCCCGGGGAAGAATTCACGCCGCAGAGATTTGGGGAGACGTGCAAGCCGCAGGCGGGGTGGTACGGAAGTGGAGTGCTTATCGAACAAGACAATCGGGTGACGTTGGCGGGATTGACGTATTTGCGGGAGCAGCAGGAGAGGAACTGGATTTCAACACGGATTTATTGGCCAGAGGGACAAATGTACAGTGCGGGGAAGGGTCTCGACAACGGACGGCACAGCTACTACTCGTCACAGATTTATCGGGATGGAGGTGCGCATTGGGTGGTGCGCAATGTTATGAGCAATGCGCCGGAGCCGGGATCAGCGGTGGTGCGGGTGGAGGGGGGCAAGTCAGAGGTGGTGTTCAGGACGATAGGGGAGTATGTCACGGGGTTGGTGCGGCATCCGGAGGGGATGTATGCACTGATTTAGAAACCAGCATCGTCTTCCGGCAGGGAGCTTGCGCCGACGCGGCTGTGGCGGGTGAGGGATGCGGGCGAGGGAATACGGAGCGAGACGGACAGGATCGGCGGTTTGGCGCAGGCGCGGCTTTTGTTTGTCACGCGTGATGGAACCCAGATCCTGCAAGGATGGGAGTTTGGGAAACCGGCGGGGACGCTGCTTGTGCTCAGAGGGGCAGACGTTTTGCGAGTGCCGGTGGCGCCAGTGGAGATCGGGATGGATCTGCAGGGTCCGGACGGCGAAGTGTATTTCCACGACGTAAAAGGGATATATCGGCTGGATGTGAAGTCCGGGAAGACGGAGCTTTGCCTGTCCCTGGGGAAGGCCGAAGGCCAGGAGATTTTCGTGGCGGCCGTGGAGGGAAAGAGACTTTGTCTGGGGAGGAGATTTGAAAGCAGGTTCTGGTCTGAGCCGGTGTATTTCTGGGTGGACCTTGACGCGAAGAATACAGGACCTGCGCTGGACGGGGAACTGGTGGCGGGAGGCATGCGACCCGGGCGGGACGGTCTAAACGACTATCCGGTGGCGATGGCGCGGGATGGGACATTGTGGGCAATCCGGTACGAGGACGGGAGCGGGGGTGCGATTGCCGATATCAACCGTGAGAAGAAGGCGGATTGGCAGCGGAAATTCACGATGCGGCTCCTACGCATAAATCCCGGATCGGAGAGGAGAGAACCCGAATCGGTTTGCATGTGGGTGAGCAAGGACATCAGCTGGAACGTGTGGCCGCTTGAGGACGGGGCGGTGATGGTGGTGAATCACATCCCGATGGAAAAGCAGCAGAATGCCATGTATTTCGATGGAATAGAGGTGCGATGGCACGAAACGCTCAAAGACCTGGTGGGGCAGGAGCATGAGTCGCTGACAAAGAGCATACCTTCGGGGACGGCCTATGCCTGCGAGGAGCAGGAGGTGTACCTGGCGCGTATCGGGGATGGGTTTTATATGTCTGACAGGGTGTATAGGGTCTTTTCGGGCGGAAGCGGGCTCATGCAGGAATCGGGGATTTTTCGAGAGGGGGATTGGGTTGAATGGACCCAGAAGGCGAACAACGGAGACCGGGATGACAAGTACCAGAATTTGATGAACTGGCCATTGATCCCTGATGTGGAGACGGGGTGCCTATTGGGAGTGGTGGATGAGTGTAAGGGGCTGGATTGGGTGCCGATAGCGAAGGAGGCGCAGAGCCGGGAGAGGGTGGAGGAGTACCGGGGCTTGGGACAGCTGTGGGTGTGGAGTACAAAGACGGGTGGCCCGCGGGTGGGGCGGCGATGGCTGATGACGCCGGAATCAATCAAGAGGCGTGAGCAGATGGAAGAGCAGAAGTTTGCCGCGTTGAAGGCGCAGCGGGAGAGCGAGAATGTGTATCGTTTCGAGGTGGAATACGAGAGCGGGGATTTTGGGGATTTTCAAACTTGGGATGCCCAAAAGAAGGGCTGGCGGAAGCTGGGGGCCAATGTGTATGGCGCCCGGGTGGAGGAGGACTTGGCGGGCGACACGTGGCTGATCCGCAACAGGGAAGCGGAGATCGTGCCGCGGGAGGGAAAGAAGCAGATCATAGAACTGGACACCTGCGGATTTAATGTGGGACGGCTTGCACCGGAGTCCAAGGATGCGGTGTGGCTGTTTACGCAGCAATCGGCGCTGCGGCTGGTGAGACGATCGGGCGAGTGGAAGGTGGAGAAGCGTCTTAGCCTGCAGAAACAAGGGTTTGACGTGAGCGGGGCGTGGATTGCGGGGCGGAGCTTGTATTACCTGAGCAATGGAGGACTCTATCGGGCGGGGGTGGACAAGCTGATTGAGCAGCCCTGATTTTGAAGAGCGGATGCGCGGAGCGCAGTGGGATGTAAACTAGGGCTTCAACCACATCAGGAGGCAGCATGGCCAAGGGTGACCCGTTAAACAGCGCGCAGCAGAAGATCGTCAACCGGTATTACGACAACATCGACACCATTGCATTGCAGAGGGTGCAGGAGCTGGTGGGCGAGATTTACCTGGTGGAGCCGGGGCCCAAGAAAGAGAAGCTGTGGCGGAGCGTGGAGGCCCATTTGAAGAAGCTGAAGGTGCCTGCGCCGCAGCTTGAGCGTGTGATGGATGCGCAGGATGTGAAGATGCTGGCGCAGCTTGTGAGTGCGCTGACGGGGACCAAGCCGGGGGCTTCGGCTGCGTCGGCGGTGAAAACCGCGGTGGGTGCGGGACCTGTTGCGGCGAAGCCTGCGGCGGCAGCGCCTGTGGCACCGACGGAGAGCGCGGAACATGCTGCGTCGCCGATTGCGATTCCGGGCACAAGCTTTACCGAACAGGACCTGAAGATGGCGATGCACGCCTTCAAGAAGCGGTTGAAACTGACGAAGCTGGATGAGGAATCGAAGCTGGGGCGCAACCCGCTTTCAACGGGAAAGGGGTCGGGGATTTTCGCAATCGAACCGCCGCGGGACTATCCGGCGGTGGTGTGGGAGGAATTGGTCAAACGTGGTCGGCTGAAGCCTGCAGGCAAGGGTTTTTATCAGCTGGTTGGCGGAGAATAAGCAGCGATGGCGACGCCGACCAGAGACCATTTGGATGTGGTGTATGCGCGGTATCCATCGGGGCGGGAGATGCGGCTGAACCTGTATGTGCCGGAGGGGCTGCGCGGGCGCGTGCCGCTTTTAATCTGGGCGCATGGCGGGGGATGGCGGGAAGTGGTGAGGACGCCTGCGCCAGCGTGGCTGGTGATGCCGACGGCGGCGGTGGCGGTGATTGATTATCGGGGAAGGCATGAGATCAGCGCGCCGGCCAGTCAACATGACTGCAAGGCGGCGGTGCGGTTTTTGCGCGCCAACGCGGATTTGTATGGCCTGGATGCGGAGCGGTTTGCGTTCATGGGAAGCTCTGCCGGTGGGCATCTGGCGGCGCTTTTGGGGACATCTTCGGGAGTGGCGGAGCTGGAGGGAGATGGGGGTAATGCCGGGGTTTCAAGCCAGGTGCAGGCGCTTTGCGATTTTTGCGGGCCCAGCGATTTGACGCGCATGGCGCGGCCGGAATACCGCCATCAATACGCCAGACTGTATGAAGTGACGGAGAGTTATCTGGGGGGACCGGTGCATGAGCGCGGGGAGCTTGGGCGGCTGATGAGCCCGCTGACACATGTGAGCGGGAAGTGCCCGCCGACGCTGATTCAACACATCAAGGGAGACAGGGTTGTGCCGGTGATCGAGAGCGAGGAGTTTTATGCCAAGCTCTATAGCGCGGGGGTGGATGTGACGCTGGAGGTGATTCCAGGTGAGACGCATGGTTGGGACAATGCGCAGACGGCGGGGCCGGTGCGGGCATTTTTGGAACGGGTGCTGAGGCTGGGGCGGTGAAAAGGGAGCCACGGGTGGTGATATCGTGGGGACAGCGGGAAGGGGGACCGGGCTCGGAGGGGCTCGTTGCGGGGGTGGTTGCGGCGTTGATCGCATGGGCGGGGATGCTGGTGTGGCTGGCAATGAGAAAGCATCAGGGGACAGGGTTTTCGATTTTCTACAATATGCCGATTTCGGTGGCGTTTATCGGATTGTGCGCACATGAGATGTGGATGTGCAGGGAACTGGGGGTGAGGCGTTATGTGCGTGAGCATGCGCCCGTGATGGCAGTCTGGTGTGCGGGATTGGTGGTGTTGTATTTGAGGCTGATTACAAAATCTGTGGACGTGTCAGGGCATATGACATGGGCGTTGGTCATGATGGCGCAGTGTTATTGCTACCGGCTGCCAGGGTGGTTTTGCATGCTGGTGGGGGCGGTGTTTCTGCAGGTGCTGGGGTTGAAGTTGTTTTTGCTGGGCGGGTGGTCGGGGTATTGGGGGATGCTGGTGGGAGGAATTTTGGGCGGATTCATGTGGGCTGGACAGAAAGTGATTGGTGGAAAGGTAAGGGATAAGTGAAGAGTGGAGATGAGGGGACCGATGGGGATGCGCGCAAGACACATTGCAGGCGCGGACGCCTGCAATGTGCCACCTAAAATTGAGGCTCAGGTTTCAGGGGTGTCGGATTCGAGGGCTTTGAGATCAAGGCCTTCGACTTCCTGGAGTTTTTTACCGGCGATGGCCTGGAGTTCGCCGTACATGCCGGAGGTGGCGATGAGGACGCGGGTGAGCTGTTCGTCACGCTTGGCCCATTGCTTGGTGATGACCTTGCGCTCCTTGTCGAGGTCTTCCTTCATGGTGGTGAAGGCTTCGGCAATCGCTTCGACGCGGCGTTTGAAATGCGGGCCGGTGAGGTATTGGTAGACCATTTCCATCTTGGTCTGCTGGCCTTCGGAAGCGGTGCGGACGCCTGCGATATCAATGAGCGACTGGCGAAGGCAGAGGGCGACGGGGAGAAGCATCTTGGGGCTGGTGACCCAGACACCGTCAATGAGATCAAAGGAGGTGATGGATTCGGGGAGGGCGGTGGAGACGATGATGGCGATATCGGCTTTGGCGGCGCGCTGGTCGTCGCGGAGCTTGGTGAGCCAGAGATTGGACCAGGTTTTGGTGCGCTTGGTTTCCCAGAGGATGGTGCCGCAGAGGGAACCGGTGGTGTGGGTGATGCGGTGGAGGAGGTCGCCGCCGTGCTCGCCTTTGGGGACGGGTTCGAGTTTGTCCAAGGGGAAGCGGGAGGCGAGGAGTGATTCGAGCTGGAGTTCCAGCGCTTCGCCCTGAAGCTGCTGTGAGCCTTGCTCTGCCTTGCGGCTGAGTTCTTCGATTTTTTTGCTCAGAGAGTCGATGAGGGTTTCTTTTTCGGTGAGGCGGATGTTGAGCTTTTCCTCGGCTTCGCGGCGGGCTTCGTCCTTGGTTTTGCCCAGTTCCTGATTGATGCGGGTCTGGATGGTGAGTTCCATTTCACGGGCTTTGTCTTCCAGGTCGCGCTGCTGGCGGAGGAGATCAGCCTGGGCTTTCTGGGCCTCGGCGAGCTTTTCGTTGCGGAGCTTGAGCGTGCTGTTCAACTCGGCGAGTTGTTCGTCTTTTTGTTTGATGTCGGTGTCGAGTGCGAGCCTGGCTTTGCGGGACTCCTCGGAGGCGATTTTTTCGCGTTCGTCCTTGAGCTGAGCCTGGAACTGCTGAGCGAGGGTCTGCTCGCGGTGGGCGGCCTGGGTGAGTTTTTGCTGGGCTTGCTGGAGTTCCTGATTTTTTTCGAAGATTTTGAGGCTGGCCTGGTCCTGAGCTTCTTTGGTGGCCTGGGTGCGGATGGCGTCTTTGGATTCCTGGATGCGTTTTTGGATGGTGAGATCCATCTCGCGTTTTTCTTCTTCGAGCTTGCGCTGGGCTTCGATGAGCTGGGCCTGGGCTTTCTGGGCTTCCTGGAGTTTTTCGCCGCGCTGGGTGAAGAGGGTTTTGAGTTCGCTCAACTCACCGTCTTTTTTGGCGATGTCGTCGTTTAGGGCCTGACGGGCTTTTTTGGATTCTTCGGCGGCGATGCGGGCGCGTTCATCCTTGAGCTTGGCGGCGACGGATTGATCGACGGATTGCCTTTCGAGATCAAGCTGGGCCTGGCGGTCGGCGATGGCTTTTTCGCGGGCGAGGATCTGCGCGTTCTGCTGCGTGAGCTTCTGCTCAAACTCGCGCCTGGCGGACTCCACAAGCGGAGCGGCGAGGGAGTCGGTGAGTTTGATGGCGCTGTGGCATTTTGGGCAGGTGATGGTGGGCTCGGTGGAGGTGGACATGGCGTGGGGTCCGAATATGGCGTTGATAAGACACCCTCACCCGAACCCTCTTCCTGAGGAAGAGGGGACTAGAGCGGGATGTTAAACTCCCGGAAACACCAATCTATCAGAGGAGCGCGCTATGGCAGGCAAGATCAGTCCGATTCCAGCGGGTTATGAGTCGGTTTCGCCGAGCCTGATTGTCAAAGACGGGGCGGCGGCGCTGGCGTTTTACCAGAAGGCGTTTGGGGCGACGGTGTTTTTCCGGCTGGATATGCCCGACGGGAGGCTGGGGCATGCGGAGTTTCACATCGGCAAGTCGCGCTTCATGCTGGCGGATGAGTTTCCCGAGTATGGGATCAAGAGCCCGGAATCCTATGGCGGGACAGGGGTGACGATGCATATGTATGTGGAGGATGTGGACGCTTTCACAGCGAAGGCCGTGGCCGCGGGGGCGAAAGTGGTGCGGCCGATCGCCAATGAGTTTTATGGGGACCGGGTGGGGAAATTCGTGGATCCGTTTGGGCACATGTGGATGGTTGCGACCCACGTGGAAGAGGTGTCGCATGCGGAGATGAAAAAGCGGTGTGACGCGCTGTATGGGGATGGGAAAAAATGATCTCAGGTTTTTTAGGGGCCGAGACCTGCGTTGGAGGGTGTTTTTCAAGTCGGATGCATGTGGCAGATTTTGGCCCAGGCAACTATTTCTGAGCCCACTTGAGAAGAAGGGCTGCCGGAAAAGGTGTGGCGGGTGCATTTGTCATGGTTTGGGTGCGACCGGGTCGGTGGCCGGAGGGGCAGATGGTTTGGCCAGCTTGACTTCATAATTGCGCGGCGCGGGGTCGGCTTTGCTGACGGCTATGGTGGCGGGCTCGTAGCCGGGAGCCCAGACGGTCAGGGTGATCTGGGCGGGGATGAGGCGGATAGGGTCGGGTTCCTGTGGGTTGACTTTGCACCATCGGAATTTGCTTTTGTCTATATAGTCCTGGCCTATGGTCTCACGGAGGCGAGGGGGTAGATTAGAAAAACTGTCTATGCCGGCATAGGCAAGGGGAAGCGGCTTTCCGGTGGCTTGATCAATGACTTTGAGGTTGCAGGACCAAAACAAGGAGAGTCGGATGTTTTGAACGATGGCGGGATCGCCGGGCTTGATATTGAATTTGAACGGACCTTCTCCCAGGTAGGTGGCGAAACGATCATAGTAACGGGTGATATTGCCGGTGTTTTCGTTGGTCACCAGGTCGGTGAATTGACTCTGCCCTTTGGCGTCGGTGGGAGCGCCATTGGCATTGGGCCCAGCATTGGCTCTGACTCCGGATACGGGAGAGTCCTGGTCATCAACAAAGGTGACCAGAGCTTTGTAGCCGGGTTGAAACTGAAGGATGATGGGGGGCATGTCGGAGGTGACCTTGATGTTGGGCACGGTTAAGGGCTGGAAGCCGGAAATCTGGGCGTCTATGTCAACGGTGTCGCCGGCGATGAGAGAAGGCGGGGCGAATTTAAGAAGCCGCTGATCGTCTATCTGTACAAAGGTGTACCCGACGACTTCAATGCTGGCGGAGCGGGGGCCGTTTCCGGTGGTTTTAACGTCCTTGATGACGATTTGAGGCCGGACGATGGGGAGGAGATTCAGTTGGAAATGGCCAGTACGCGAGGTGAGGGGTTGGGCGATGGCCATGCCGTGGAGGCGGGCGTAGATTTTGAAGGGGGGCTGTTTGGGGCCGGTGGAGGCGGCAGAGAAGTTTTCGCCGGCGAGGTGGCTGGTGGGAAGGGTAAATTCACCTTTCTCATTGGTGAGGGTGTAGGAATCGGTTTGCCATTGGCAGGCCTCGCGGCTGACCCAGACGATGGCGCCCGAGGCGGGGCCCGCGGGTGAAGTGACGACACCGGTGATGGTTGAGGTGTCGGGCTTGAAGGTTTCGGGATTGGCGGAGTCGTCGGGAAGTGGAAGCGCGAAGGTGGTGATGTCGGGCTTGAGCGGGACGGTGTGGCGTGTTTGCGATGGGGTTTGAATGATGGCGTGCGTGGGTTGGGATCCGCTGGTGAGGCCGGTGAAGCAAGCGGTCCCGGAAGCGTCGGTGATTCTGGGAAAGAGGGTGTTGTTGTCGCGTTGGAGGGCGACTTTGCAGCCGGCTGCAGGAGCGCCTTTTGCGTCAAGAACGCGGACGACCTGCTTGAAAGGTTTGACGGTGGTATCTGAGAGGTCGGTTTCAATCCATATGCGGGAGAGATCGATACGGAGGGATTGGAGTTTTCCGGAATAGGGGATGCGGGATTCAGATACGGGAACCATGCGGAAGATGAAGCCGCTGATGAACTGCTGCTTGGAGTTTGCATCGAGACGGTCGGGGAGGGTAATGGTCATTTCGCGGAGCTTGCCATCGGGGACGAAGTCGGGTGCGGTGAAATCGTATTGACTGCGGGAGTAGTTGGCCTGAAGGCAAAAGGCGATGCGGTCGCGGTTGCGATTCAGGGGGATGTCGGGCTGCCAGGCGGGTTGGGTGACGGCGCGGTATTGGATGACGATTTTCTTGACGGGCAGGCGGATTGAGCCGCTGGAGTCCAGGGTGGGTTCAATATATGCCCCCTGGGCGGTGAAGCTGCCGTTGTGCCAGAGGAGGGTGATGCCATCGGGGTGGGGGAAGAGGCCGCCGAGGCCTGGTTCAGAGCCGCTCCAGCGGGGAAGGTGCTGGCCTTTGAGGTTGATGTCGAAGGATTGGCCGGGTGTGGGGCTGCTGAGTTTTTCAGGAGCGGGGATGGGCTTGAGGGACGGGCCGATGGACTCAGGGGTGACGAGGCATTTCCCATCGGCGGTGAGCTGGATGGTGTATTCCTGATCGGAGGGATAGAGGGTGACTGCATGGACGGGGGCGTCATCGGCGGTGGTGGCGGCGAGCTGGAAATCCAGAAAATCCTGCGGTGGGGCGAGCCAGGTGATTTTGCCCTGGGCGTTTGACTTGGCGGTGAAATTGACCTCGCGGCCCTTGAAGCGGTAGCAGTTGAGGGTGGCGAGGGGGAGGGGCTTGCCGGCCTGGTCGACGATGAGGACCTTGATGGGCATGGCGGATTCAAGGTTGATATCGAGCGTGACAGGATCGGTGGTGTTGGTGATTTTGAGGGTGGGCCATTGTGGGGCGTTGCGGGGGGGGAGGACGCTTAAGGTGTAGGTGGCAGGGGGGAGCGGGCCCATGGTGAAGTGACCCATTTTGTCGGAGCGGGTTTCGGGTAGGTTAAGGCGGGGAGTGCCGTGGGTGTACTCGCCTTGTTCAATGCCGATGCGGACGCCTGGAATGGGGTTGTTGCTCTTATCAAGGGTACGGCCGGTGACGGTGACGCCTTTTTGAAGGATGAACTTATTGCCGGTTTGCCCGGCGAGCTGAATTTCGGGAGCGATGGTGCGGGCGGAATCTGATGCCAGGTAGTAGGATTGCGAGATGTATCGCCTATCGGCGAGCTTGATGGTGGAAATGGCGATGTTTTCGCGGAGTGCGGGGAAGGGATCGGTTTCCCATTTGCCTTGTGCGTTGGTGACCATGTGTTGCGAGGCATAGATGCCGCGCGCACCCTCAGGGCGCCTTTCAGAGACGCCGACATAGACGCCGGCGCCGGCGATGGGGCTGCCATCGGTATCGGTGAGGATGCCGGAGATGCGCTGGGCGGTGGTCATGGAGACAGGGGAGCCGAATTCAAGGGGGAGGGAGTGGCGGGCGACTCCGGTGTAGTAACCGGGCTTGGTTGCGACCACCATAAGACGGGGCTTGTACCCTTCATAGGTGTAAAGGCCGAAGGACTCGCCAGTGCCCCAGCGCAACTGGGCCTGACCTTTGGAATCGGTGCGGACTTCGGGGGCGAGATTGGCCCATTCGCCAGCGGGGCGGACCATAGCCCCGACGACGGGCTGGCCAGCAGGGTCGGTCACTGCGACGGTGCCCTGAAGATCAAGCTTGATGGGCGGGTTTGGCTTATCGGGGTCGGCTTCGAAACGGATGTCGTAGAGATCGAAGATGAGGGTTTGTTCGGGCTCGGCTTTGAGGGCGAAGGTGAGATTGCCCATCAGGGTGCCGGGAGTGGTGTTTTTCCTCTTGGGACACAGGCGCAGATCCGCCCGGACCTCATGGATTTCGCCATCTGGGATGAAGTGCTCAAACATGAGTGGGATGATGGAGGTGGCGTGCTGGTCTGTGCCGTCGCTGAAGGCCAGGCCGTGGC
>CAZGOM010000137.1:0-14957 GCA_964527265.1 uncultured Phycisphaeraceae bacterium
GGTCGGCGACTTCTTTCTGGACCATGACGACGGCGCGCTGCATGGTGGGGAAGTCAGTGGCGAGGTTGGCCAGAAGGGGTGATGCGATGTGATAGGGAAGGTTTGCTATGAGGCTGAAGGGGGGAAGAGAGGCTTTGTCTGGGATGGCGGAGGGTGCGCCACCCATGCCGGCGAGGAGTTGGACGACCCCGGGGGCGATCTCGTGCTTGCCGGCGAGGGCATCGCCTAAGTAGAGTGTGGCACGGGAGTTGGAGCGATTTTTTAGGAATTGGTCAGGTTCGGAGTCGTCGCGGACGACGTCACCGAGGCCTAAATCGAGGCGGTGATGCAGGATGGGGTACATTTCGCGGTCGATTTCGACGGCGAGGACGCGTCCACCGGCTTCGAGGAGGCGTTCGGTGAGTGCGCCGGTGCCTGGGCCGACTTCGAGGATGATGCCATGCTGGCCGGGTTTAGCCGCGTCCATGATTTTGGACATGGCGTTGGCGTCATGCAGGAAGTTCTGGCCGTAGCGGTGTTTAGGGAACAGGCCGTGGATGTTGAGGAGGTTTCGGATTTCTTTGAGTGTTTGGGCCAATGGGGTGCCTTGGGAGGTGGGTGGGGCATTTTCGCATGACGGGGCGGGTAAAATCAACCGATCAATAAATAAATGAGGGTGATATGCGGATTAAGTCATTTTTGGTTGCGTTTGGTTTCGTCATCCTAGGTGTTTCAAATGTTTTTGCGTGGGGGCCGGAGGGTCATCAGACGGTGGGGATGATCGCGGAAGCGCGGCTGACGCCGGAGGCGAAGGCGCGGGTGGGTGAGCTTTTGGAGGGGAAGGCGGTGTCGGATTTATCGGTGGTGGTGTGGGCGGATTTATTGGCGCCCAAATCGACCAAGCCTTGGCATTATGTGGATATCCCGCTGGGGGAAGCGGCCTATGTGGCGGAGTGGGACGGGCATGAGGGGAACAATGTGATTGATAAGACGGTGGAGATGGCCGCGCTGGTGAAGGATAAGAGCAAGCCGATTGAGGAGAGGCAGCGGGCGCTGAAGTATTTGATTCACTTTGTGGGGGACATGCATCAGCCGCTGCACACGGCGGAGCGGAAGAATGACGACGGGAAGCCGGACAAGGGGGGGAACCTGGTGCAGGTGCGAGTGGCGGAAGGGGCGGAGCCTGTGCGGCTGCATATCGCGTGGGATGTGGACGTGGTGAAAGGGGCGATGGCGGGGCAGGATGTGAAGGCGTTTGCGGAGGGATTAGGGAAGGGCGTGACGGAAGAGGAGGCGAAGGCGTGGAGTGCGGGAGTGGAGGGGGAGTTGAAGAAAGAGGTGGTGGTGGGGTGGGTGCTGGAGACGCACAAGGTGGCGGTGGAGGCGGTTTATCCGGGTGTGCCGAGTAATGGGAGCGTGGTGACGCTGGACAAGGCTTATATGGAGAGAGGGGAGAAGGCGGTGAAGGAGCGGTTGGTGCGGGCGGGGGTGAGGCTGGCGGCGGTGCTGAATGCTGAGTGAGGAAGGGTTCTGGGTCTTGGGTTCTGGGTTCTGTCAGAGGGAGGAGGGGTCTGGTGAGGTGGGGGATTTTTTGAAGTGGTGTTGGATGACTTTCCAGAGGATGGCGGAGGTGATGAGGAAGAAGGCGAGATTGCCGAGGAAGCGGAAGAGGAGTTCGGGAGTGGTGCTGGAGAGTTGTGATTCGGTTTGGCGGTTGATGAAGGCGAGTGCGCCGAGGAAGGTGAGAGCGGCGGTGAAGAGGACGCTGGGGACGAGGATGACGAGGGCGAGGGCGAAGGAGGCGGTGCTTGAGCCGCTGGTGAGTTGGCCGCACATGTAGCCGGTGCTGAGAGCCTGACCGAGGGGATCGATGGCGGCAATGCTGGAGATGGGGGCGGAGCAGTGAGGGCAGAAGTGGTCGAGGGGTGCGATGGCTTTGAGGCAGTGGGGGCAGAGGGGGATGTCTGAATCGGTGGGGGATTGGGATTCGAGTTGTCCCTCGGCCTGGAACTCTTCTTCAGGGATTGAGGCGTCGGAAGTTGCCATGAGTTTTATTTTAGTACGACGGTGGGGAGGGAGAAAGGCCTTTTTTTATGAGAGTGGCATTGGCAATACGAGGGAGACGACTTGCGGTTGCACTTATGTCGGGATAGGAGGGCGATTGGGAGCCGGCGGGACGCCGGCGCTCCCAGTGAAACGCAAAAACCCTTGGTGTTGACCAAGGGTTTTGTGCTGCGACAGGTTGTTTCGCGTAAGCGAGGGTGGCGGGGCTCGAACCCGTAACCTTCGGATCGACAGTCCGATGCTCTAACCAATTGAGCTACACCCCCGTCCGGGGCTTTGAGGCCTCGAATGGAGACCAACCATCGTAGAAAAGATTTAGATTTTGTCAACTTGGGGGATTGCGAGGTTACCGCGATAGAGAAGGAGATGAGGGGAGCATGAAGAACAAGGGGAAGATGGGGAGATAAAGCTGCACGTGGGAGGGGAATACGGTTTTTCTGCGGGTGGGGGGCGGGGGAGAGTGAAGAAGGATTTTAAAAGAGCGTGCTTGGGAGATGGGTTTGGCAGGTTTTCAGGGGCAGAATTTTTGACAGGATTTACACGATGGAGCATGCGAGTTGGTTTTGGGAAGGCGCATGAGTCGGGTTTGAGTGGTGGGGATGGGTTTGGGAGGGTAGAGAGCGGATTTTTACCACGAAGCCACGAAAGCACGAAGTTATAGAGAAGGAAAGCAGCAGTGCTGCGCTCATTACTTTTTTTCGTTCTTGGAGAGAAGTGGAGTTTCGAGATAGCCAAGGAGGAGAGGTTCGATGAGGGAGCGTTCTTCCGCGGCGAGTTTAAGCATGGGTTTGGTATCACGTTCGACGAGGACGCCGATGGCGGCTTGGAGGAGACGGACGGAGAGGGAGAGTTGGGGTTGATCTTGGGCGCACTCTTGCCAGGCGGTGAGCCATGCCTTGCGGGTGAGGTCAGGGGCAAGGCCCAGAAAGCTCGGGTCGCGCAGAGTTTGGATGGTACGGAGAAGCGTGGCGCCTAAGAGTGGGAGTTGGTTAGCAGCAGAAAAGGTGGTGACGATGGTGCTGATTGCTGCGCGCCGTTGGGCGGGGTTATTATGAGAGTGAGTGAGGAGGTTATTGAGAAGAGGAGAGAAGTCGGCGGCATAATCGCTGAGGTCGTCGTTGTTGATTTTTGACGGGAGGGTAGCGAGGGCTTCGTTGATATGAGGGATGGCAGTGGATTGGATTGCTGGAGTGAGGAGTGCGGAAATAGCGGCGTGGAGAGAGTCCCAGATTGGGAGAATGGAGGCGCGGTATGTTTTGGCGTACGAATGCCAATTCTTCTCGTCTTTATTTGATGATTGAGAGAGGCGGTTGATTAGAATGTCACATGCAAGAATTGCTGATTGAGAGTGTCCGGTTTTGCGTAGTGCCTTGCTTTTGTTGAACATGGTCATTGCGACGTATGTAAGTATTTCAGGATGAGAGGATTGTGTGAAGCGATCTATGACTGTGTCGTACGTTTTAATTTCCTCTTGATGACGATTAAGTTGCCCAAGTATGGCTCCCTTGTTGATTATGGCCGCTACAACTTGCTCAAGTATTTCGGATTGTGTGTGGTGAGAGAAGTGTTCTATGACAGTGTCATATGTTTTAATTCCTTCTTGATGGCGATTAAGTTGAACGAGTGTGATACCCTTATTGAGCATGGCCATCGCGACTTGCTTAATTATTTCGGGGTGGGTATATTCTGCAAAGCGCTCTATGGTCGCGTCGTATGTTTTAATTTCTTCCTGATGGCGATCAAGTTGACCAAGTGTGACTCCTTTGTTGACCATGGCCACTGCTACTTTTTCGAGTATTGCAGGGTTGGTGTTTTGTCGGAAGTGTGCGATGACCGCGTCATATGCTTCTATTTCTTCTTGATAGCGTTCGAGTTGACCGAGTGCACAGCCTTTATTAACCATAGCCGTTGCGATCTGTTCGAGTATTCTGGGTTCGGTGTATCGTAAGAATCGCTCAATCGCTATGTCGTACATTTTAATTTCTTCTTGATAATGCTTCGATTGGCCAAATGTAATGCCTTTAGATATCATGCTTATTGCCACTTTTTCGAGTATTGCGGGGTGGCTGTGTTGTGAGAAGTGCTCAATGACTGCATCGAGTGTCTTGATTGCATCTAGGTATTGTTCGTGTCGACCAAGAGCGATGCCTTTGTTTGTCATGGCTATTGCAATTTGTTCGAGTGTTGCGAGGTGAGAATGATGTGAAAAGTGTGAGATGAGTGAGTCGTATGCTTTGATTTCATCTTGATGTCGCCCGAGCGTGCCAAATACTACTCCGATATTAATAATAGCCCAGAGGAGGATGTGATTCGGAGCATCGGGCATGGCGATAACTTGAGCAAGATCATCTGCTGCGCCAAGAAAATCTTTTGTCTCGTCTCTTGCGAAGGCACGCAAAAATAGTGCGCGTGCCTTGTGTTTTGATTGCAGATCGTTTCGATTGCAAAGGGCAGTGCTTTGGTTAATTACAGCTGTAAATGATTTTTCACGGAGAAGTTTATGGATTTCAATTACTAATGCATGAGCAGAATTTGCATTCAGTTGCAGAGCTTCTTGGATGATCTGATCGGCCTTCCCATAATCTTTGGCCCAAAAATAGGCGTCTGCAAGCTCAGCAAGTGATTCAGCGGTGCAGTCAAGCGCAACAAGTGCTTCTGCGGCTTCGATGGCTGATTTATAATCAAAGTTGAGGCGGCTTTCTAGGATGCCGGACTCGATTGAGGCGAGAAAATTGCCTTTGGTGTTTGAACGGGCGGCAATTAGAGTTTGCTGGATGAGCTCTCGGGTATCGGTGGCGTCAGGGGGAAGGGTGTGGGCGTAAGATTCCAATTCGCTGGGGGCAAACCAGAGGCGGAGAAGATCGATAAGGAGCCTGAGGGGTTGAGCGTGGTTTTTTTTGGCTTCGAGACAGAGGCGGAGGAGTGGTTCGCGGAGTTCGTACCACGTTTCGCGGCGCTCATTGGGGGCGGGGAGGGAGGTCATGCCGGCTGGTTGGGTGTGGACGTAGCCCATGAGGTCGAGTTTGCGGAGCTGGCCGGACGTGGTTTGCTGCGAGATGCGGAGGGATTCGGCGATTTCCTTGACGGAAGCTGCGCCGCGGATGTCGATTAGATGGTTGATGATGTTGCGCTGTTGGGGAGAGAGGAACATCATGCGTGCTTGGTAATAAGGCGTGAGATCGTCAAGGGTTTGGAGGAGAGGCTGAATAAGGGAGATGAGGTTGTCGAAGGTGAGAAATTGGGAGAAGGTGACGTAGACGCGGGGGTTGCCGGCGGCAAGGAGATGGAGGGCTCGGATGCGGGCTTTGCCGAGGGGGGTCTGGAGGAGGTCGGCAAGGGGTTTGTTGTCGGCTTTGAGGGCGAGCTTGGTGAGGAGTTGGACGGCATCGTGGAAAGTGAAGGGAGAGAGGTGGATGGGGTGGAAGAAGTCTTTAAAAGTGTTGTTGTTATCGGCTTCCTCTTCGAGGAGGGATTGCGATGCGGCGAGAGTGATGATGCGTGGCGCACCTGGGGCGGTAAGAAGGGTATGGAGCTTGGTTTGGTCTTCGAGGTTGAAGTTTTTGAAGACGGAGTCGAGGTTTTCAATTATGAGCAGCAAGGCCTTATCGGCGATGGTTTGGGCGAGGAGGTTTTGGGCGGCGGTTTCGAATTCCTCGGCGGTTTTGATTTTATCGAGGGCCTTGATGGATTCTTGGAGTAAAGAGGCGGAGGGAGTGGCAGCGAGTGCCTGGAGGATTGCACCGAGGAGATAGGAATAAGAGGTGACGTTCCAGGCGTCTTCGGGGATGCGGGCGATGAGGAGGGTATTTTTAAGGTCTTCGCGGGCGGCGAGGCGTTGGGCGACGAGGGAGACGAGGAATGTTTTGCCTGAGCCGCGGGGTCCGAGGATGAGGTTGTGGTGTCTTTCGGAAGAATTGATTGAGGAGACGATGTTGGCGAGAAGGGATTGCGCGAGGGGTTCGCGCTGGACGACGAGGGACTCCAATTGATCAAGCGTATAGAGGTTGGTGTTGTGCTTGAAGTGGGCGAGGAGATTGGGATTGGCTTGTGTCATTTTAATTTTGGGCAAAAAGGGGATCAGGGTTTAGCGGGGACGGAGGAATTCCAGATTGATCGGTGTGCTGTTTTTGTCTTTGCGTGTTGCGACAATGGCGAGGCGGTTATTGGGGAGGCGGCGGAGTTGCGCGCCTTCTTCGGAAATGGAAGCGCCTGTGGCGGCGGACGTGATGTCGATGTTGAAGTTGTCGCCTGATGGGCTACGGAAGACGAGTTCAAAAGCTTCGTCGTTAAAAGTGAGCCATCCTTTGTTGTGGGGGCAGTCGAGGGTGAGGTTTGCTTGCCCAGCTTGCACTGAAAGCCAAGCGCCCTCCAGCCGAATCGGCAGGAGGGCGCTTGGCTTTGGAGGTTGGGTTTGGAAGAGGCTTTTGAAGCCTTCGATGGCGGATTTGGCGAGTTCCTGCTTAGCGGCAGCGATTAGTGCGCCTAAGGCCAGTAGGGCTATTACGCTGAGTGTAATGTTGTTTTTTGGGAGAGTTGAGGAAGGTTCGTTGGTGGAGAGGGCGTAGTCGTTTGCCGGGGCGGTCTGTTCTAAAAGCCAAATGCCCCGGAGGCGGGTCGACAGGAGAGCGTTGGGTGTGACTAATTGGGTTTGAAGCAAACGCTTGAAGTATTCGATGGGTGATTGGCCCAGTTTTTGCTGAGCAGTGAAGAGTAGGGCGCCCAAGACGAGTAAGGCGGCAAGGCCCAATGTGATGTTTTGGGGGAAGCGTGAATGGGATTCGTGATTGGGGAGGTCGTCATCGTTTTTGGGCTTCATGGCGTGGGCCTTTCTAAATTAATTTCGCCAGACGCCAGGAGATGATAAGTCGTTTTAGACGTACGTCAATAAAAATGTACGTTTGTTTTGATTTATTTTATTTCAGGGGAGAGTTTTCCACATTTGCTTTGGAGGGAAATGGATGGAAATACTGAGAAAACTCTTGTTTTTCCGCGCCCATCGAGGGCGCGGAAAAACAAGAGTTTTCTCGTATGTTTGGTTCCCGGGGTGTCGCACGAATACGTGCTCAACCCCGGGCTAAGTTATGCGACCCCTGCCGGGGTCGGGGAGGGAAGGCCCTGGACTTGGGTTATTTGGCGGCTGCGGCGAGTTTTTTCTCGGCTGCCGCGGGGGTGAGCTGGTAGGCGATGGCGTAGGCCATGAGGTCTTTGCCGGTGCGGTTGGGCTCGGAGCGGTGCCAGGTGTAGTTAGTGAAGAAGAGGCCGTCGCCGGGTTCCATGGAGACGAGGACTTCGTTGGTGTAGTCGATGGTGTTGAGGGGAATGCGCCAGCGTTCGAAGGGTTTGCCCTGTGAATCGGTGAAGGCGGGGTCGTCGTAGTAGTGGTCGTGAGGGCTTAGGGTCCAGCCTTTTTGTGAGCCGGGCATGACGGCGAGGGCGATGGCGTCTTTGCCGACGTTGTCAAAGGGGATCCAGCAGTTGCAGCCGAGGGAGGGATTGATTTTCCAGTAGTAAGAGTCCTGATGGTAGTAGGTGCGGCCACCTTGTTCGTTGTTGAGGAAGCCGTGCTTGCAGAGGGCTTGCTCGGTGAAGAGCTGGACGTCGCCGCCGAGGAGTGCGGCCATGGCGTCTTTGAGGTTTTGATGTTCGGACATCAATTTGAAGGTGGGGTCGCCATTGGCAGGGCGCTGGACGCCGCCGGGGATGGGTTTGCCGTTGGGGTATTTGTGGAGGGCGGGGTTGATGAGCTGGAAATGTCCTGGCTTCCAGTCGTGGTTGCCGGCGATGACTTGAGTGAGGAGCGTGCGTACTTTGGCGACGGTCTCCTTGGGGATGAGGCCTTTGATAAGGGTATAGCCTTGATCTTCGTACTGGTGGAGGTGTTCCTGCGTGACCTTCATGGGGGTGTTCCTTGGGTGTGATGGATGAACGCAAGAAAGAATAGTGTGGGATAATGCTGGGTGAAATGGATGGAATCAGGAACCAAATGGATGTTTGCAAGATGCGCGGTAGGCTTCCGGGGAGAGGCCCTGGATTTTTTTGAAGACGCGGCTGAAGTGGAAAGGGTCTGAATAACCGGTGGCGGCAGCAATGGTGGCGATTTTGTCGCTGGTGGTGGCCAGGAGGGTGCAGGCGAGGGCGATGCGGCGCTGGCGGACGTAGTCCATGGGGGTGGGGAGGGCGTGCTGGTGAAAGAGGTGGGCCAGGTGGGTGGGGGAGACGTGGGCGCGCTTGGCGAGGGCGGCGGAGGTGAGTGGGGTGTGGAGGTTGGCGTCGACGTAAGCGGTGAGTTGGGCGACGCGGGGGTCGGAGGGGGGCTTGGGACCTGGGCGGGGGGTGATCCGGGAAGGGTCGGCGGAGGCGAGGAAGGAATCCATGCGATCAAGGGCGAGGAGGAGGCGGGCGTGCGCGAGGGTTTGGCGGGCGGTTTGGCGGGATTTAATGTCGTTGGTGAGTTCGGCCATGAGGGCTGCCCATTCCTGGGCCTGGGCGGGCGGGGCGAGGTAGCTGTCGGGCCAGTTGCGGCGGGTGATGAGGTCATCGCCTGCCTGTGTTTTGAGGAGGAAGCCTGTGGAGTAGCAGGAGACGGGTGTTTGAGGGTCGTGGCCGGCGCTGAGGGTGTCGCCGGCGCGGAGGAAGGTGAAAGTGTTGGGTGTGAGGGGGTAGCGGTTGTCGTTGATTTGGGTCCAGCCGTGTCCTTGGAGGACCAGGAGTATGCCGTGGTACGGGACGGTGAATGGAGTGATGACCCAGTCAGGCGCGCATTTGTAGAGTGAGGAGTGGACGATGGCGGAGAGGAGTTGGTCTGCCCATGGGCCGTCGGTGGCGGCTGGGGTGAGGCGTGTGGGGTTTTGGGGAGGAGGCGGGGGAGGGGGCATGGGTGGATTTTACAGCGCGGTGGGAGCGCGGGGACGCGAGAAAACTCAGAGGGTGGAGAGTGGAAATGCAGAGCGGGAGCGGAGAGGTGGGTTAGCTTGGGCGTTGGAGATTAGAAACAGGGGTTTGCGGCGCGGGGGATTATTGGTTGTCGTAGTAGGCCCAGAGGTTTGCAAGAGCGTTATTACCGGCGTAGGCCCAGCCGGAGGAGGGGCCGTTTGCGGTGAGGGCGTCGGTGAGGGAGCGGCCTTCGGAGACCATGGAAAAGTAGACGTGGGGCTTGCGACCGGAGAGGTCTTTTGCAGCGAACTTGGCGCCGCCGTGGTTGAAGAGGAGGTTGATGCCATCGGAGTGTGGGTCGGAGTATCGGTTGGAGAGTTGACGTTCGCCGTCGACGGCGACGGTGGTGTTGGGCTTGATTTTGGAGATGCGGTTACCGCCGTACCAGCCGCGGTGGAAGTAATTTCCGCCGCCGTTGGCGACGCAGTCCCATCCTGCGCCTTCGGGGTTGATGGTGGTGGAGGGGAACATGTCGCGTTTTGAGAGTTGTGTGGTGTAGAGGTGGTTGTTGTTGTACTGTCGGTCGCGCCAGGCGGATTCGGAGAGGCTGAGTTCGCTGGCGCTGAATCCCGGGCCGAGGTCGGGGCATTCCCATATGCCGCGGTTGATGGAGCGGCTTGCGAAGGGTGAGGCGTAGCCCATCCAGAAGAACCAGCCGAAGCCAGTGGGTGTGACGCGGTTCCAGCCGCCTTGGATGCCATCGGGGCAGGAGGTGCCCGAGCCGCCGGGACAGCGGAGGTGGACGAAGGACCAGCCGCCAAGGGAGCGTCCGCCGCCTTGTATCCAGATGTGTCTGGCGCCGGGTTGGGGGATCCAGTCCTTGGTGTCGGCGGCGTACATGCCGAGCATCATGCCGTGTTGCTTCATGTTGCTTGCGCAGACGGTGCGTTTGGCGACATCGCGAGCGTTTTTGAGGCTGGGGAGGAGGATGGATAGGAGGATCGCGACGATGGCGATGACGACGAGCAGTTCGACGAGTGTAAAAGCGTGGATGGAGGCGTTTTGTCGTGTCATGCGCGGTGACCTTGGCGTGGTTGAGTGTTGGATGTAAGAGAGAGAGAGGCAAATTGAGGAAACGTGAAATGTTATTACATATTCAGTTTATGTATTGTTTGCGGTTGGGGATAGAGCAAAATTGGTGGGGACGAGATTATTTTCAGGCGGAGGGGGCGGGGCGTTCTGGGGCGAGGCTGGGGTCGACGTAGATGGAGGTGGGGTCTGTGGGGCAGGATTGTTCGCAGAGTCCGCAGCCGATGCAGCCGGGGCGGATCTGGATTTGGCCGAGTTGGTCGATGCCGATGGCGGTTTCACCGATGGGGCAGGGGGTGATGCACTGGCGGCAGTCTTTGGCGGGGGAGGTGGCGGTGGCGGTGCGGAGGCAGGTGTCGTGGTTGACGATGGCCAGGCCCAGGGAGATCTGGGAGATGTGGTGGAGGGGGGTGAGTGCGCCGGTGGGGCATGCGTTGGTGCAGGCGATCGAAGCGCAGGCGGTGCAGGCGGACTCACGGGCGATGATGTGGGGGAGGCTGTCGGAAGCGTTTGGGGCTTCGACGTCGAGCATGATGCAGCTTGCGGGGCAGACACTGACGCACTGGCCGCAGCGGGAGCAGGTGGATTGGAAGGCTTCTTCGGGGAGCGCGCCGGGGGGGCGGAGTATGCGGGTGCTGCGAGGGGCGGGGGGGAGAGATGTCGATGGTCCATCGGGACACGGCTTGGGTTCGGCCCAAGCCGTGGCACCCGTTATGGCGTCTTTGGCGGCGTCGGTTGCAGCGCCGGGAGGCTCCGGGGGTGGGTCGGAGGGTGTGTCGGAGGAGGGGAGAGGGTCGAGGTTGAGTGAGCCGCGGGAGATGCGGTTGTCGGGTCGGCGGATAATGGGGGTGTCGTTTTGAGGTGGGGTGGTGGATTGTGGGTGGTTGGCGGCGTCGCGTTTACGGGCTTCTTCTAATTTTCTTGCTTCATCTTCGAGGCGTTTTTTTTCGGTGGCGGTCTGAGCGGCGCGGAGTGCGTCGGCGATGGTGGAGCCGACCTGCTTGGTGGAGGCTTCGGCTTTATCGAGAGCGCCGAGCATGAGCTTGCGGAAGAAGTCGCGGCGGTCGTTGGGTTTTTTGGGCTTGTCGGGCATGGAAGAGGGGTCTGGGGTTCAGGGTCTGGGGTCTGGTCGGAGAAGAGGTACAGAGTTTGGGGTACAGAGTACAGGGTTGAAGGCCAAGAATGGAGGTAGGTGGAAGATTGAAGCCATCGTTGGCGCGGGCAAGACACACCGTAGCCGCAGACGTCTACAGTGTGGCACCCCCGGTGTTTGGACCTTGGCACTTTACGGTTGGGGATCTATCGGGCATTATAGGCCTCCCGGAATATAACTGAGGTTGGCCCATGCAGATGATGAGTTGGATGGTGTCCCGGTTGGGCAGCCGGTTCTCATTGTTTTTTGAGCCCAACAAACGGCGTGTGATGCACTCGGCGCTGGGGCGGTTTTTGGATGAGCCGCTGGACTTGTCCGTTGGGCTGATCGAGCCTGATGGGACGGAGCGTGTGCTGCCGTTTTGCCAGGAGGGGAAGCTGCTGACTTATACGGAGCAGTTTGAACGGTTGAATTCGATCACGTTCAAAGGGTACAGCGAACACTATCGACTGCGTTTTGAACTGAATATCCATAATGTTTTTTATCCGCAGGACGAGGCGCTTTGCACGATGCCGTCGTTTTACGTGGAGATGCGGGTGCATCCGGTGGATCGGGTGCAGTGGTATCCGGCCAAGGGGCCGACGCCGGAGAATGTGAAGCTGTTTTTGAGGATCAAGCGTCCGGAGACGGAGATTTACGCCAAGGAGGGGGCGGCGGACGGGTCGCACGGGCCTGGGCTGGAGATGTATTACCAGAACACGCTCAAGCCGGGGCGCGACGGAATGGGGATGCCGGAGGGGGTGACGGCGGCCAAGCCGATCGAGAAGACAGCGGAGGTGTTTGAGCGGATCGTGAGCTTGAACCCAGAGGCGCAGGTGGAGAAGAGCGGGCATGGGCTGGTGATCGATTTGCCGGTGACGGGTGTGGGGCTGGGAGTGAAGTGGCGGCTGGTGTGGGCGGCGTATACGGACTCCGCCATGCTGGCGGTGACGGAAGACAAGGAACAGCGGACGGGGAAGCTGAAATACACGACGCGTTGGAGCGGGCTGGATGAAGTGGTGACGCATGCGATCAAGATGCGGGACCAGTATCTGGCGTCGTCGCGGCGGTTGGAGAAGCTGTCGGAGCAGGCGCCGCTGCGGAATGCCGAGCGGCATTTGATGCACATGAGCTTCCAGAATTTTTTGTCCAACACGTTCTGGTGCGCGCTTTCGGACGCGACGGACCCGATGGCGTCGCCGGACTGGTTCAGCGTGTGGGACGGGAACCGGCTGATCCACAGCCCGGTGAACGCGGAATACAACAATTCGCTTTGGTACATGACGTTCTGGCCGCAATTGCTAGAGCAGCAGATGGGGCAGTGGATCAAGAACTTCACGGAACATGCGCCATCGCAGGGGGCGTATCCGCGGCATGACCTGGGTGAGGGGCTGCGGCTGACGGGCCGCGCGCTGTCGCACGACATGCCTGTGGAGGACGCGGCGAACTTCGCCCTGATGCTGCAGGCGCATACGCGGTGGACGGGGGACTCGACCCTGGCGCACCGGTGGGTGAAGCAGATCGAGAAGCTGGGGAATTTCCTCTTGTGGGCGGACCGTGAGCGGTGCGGCTTCGCCACCGAGGGGGTGGTGAACGCGATCACCGATGCGGGCCCGGAACTGCACTATGCACGCAAGGGGACCTACCTGGCGGTGAAACGGGCGATGGGCCTGCAGGCGTGCGCGGACCTGATGGACCAGGCGGTGAAGAAGGACCCGGCGGTGAAGTTCCGCAAAGAAGCACTGTTTGCTGCGGCGCGGATCGAGGGAGACGGGTGGCTGGGTGACCATTTTGTGGTTTGCGCGGACCCGACGGACAGCGCGCTTTCCCACCCGCGGACGGGTGAGGTGTACACCAGCGAACGGCTGCCGGGGTGCGATGCTTATTCGATCTATACGTCCAATGGGTGCCTGCTGCCGGTGATGACGGGGCAGTCGACGTTGATCAATCCGGATCGGCTGAAGGCGGATATGTTGAGCGCGGTGCGGGAGACGCTTGGGCCGTATGGTTGTTCGCACACGTCGGAACAGGCGGACAAGGTGTGGGTGTCGCAGAACCTGTGGCGGGATATCACGGCGCGGTATTTCGATACGGTGGCCTTGCCGTGGACGCCGAATTACTGGGAGTTGCAGGTGATGGCGAACACGGGTGTGCAGTCCCTTGGGGCGAGCGACACATATTTTTCAAACTGCCATGTGTTTTCGCCGCGGATGATCGATGGGATCGGGCTTTTGAATGCGTACCCGAGGCTGACCATTGACCGGCTGGCGAAGAACGGGCCTTTGATCAAGGTGAACCCGGATCGGCATTATCCGCAGCGTTGGCCGCTGTTTGCACTGGCGGACTGGAAGGCGGGGAAGATCCCGGTGTGTGTGGTGAACGCGGAGGGGCGGGTGGTGATCGAGGGTGAAATTGATCCGGTGAAGGTCGGATAAGGAAGAAAGGCCTGGGGTCCAGGGTCTGGGGTTTAGTGGTCTTTCAAGTGAAAAATGATGGATGGAAGAAGCAGAAAAGACATGCTCACGCGGACGAGAGCATGGCACACAGAAAAGTCGATCCGTCAATTGACATTCGAAAGACCACTAGTCAGAGAAGAATTGAGTTTTAGTAAGCTATTGGCAGTTCATGGTGTTTTGTGATGATTTGAATGATCCCCATTTCGCGCAAGACGCGAATTAACGAGGTATGTGATGCAGTCGTTGAAAGAGAAGATCAAGGGCGGGAAGCTGGTTCTGGGGACGATTATTTCGGAAGTGCGCAACCCGAACATCGGGAACCTGCTGGCGCAGGCGGGTTTTGAATTTTTTGTGATCGACACGGAGCATGGGGCGTACAACTGGGAGACGGTGTCGGACATCATCGCGGGTGCGCGTGGTGCGGGGATCCCGGTGATTGTGCGCGTGCCGGAGATCCGGCGTGAGGCGATTATGAAGCCGTTGGACTCAGGCGCGGCGGGGATTCTTGTGCCGAACGTGAACACGGTGGAACAGGCGAAGGAAGTGGTGGAATATGCGAAGTATCCGCCGCTGGGCAAGCGCGGGGTGGCGCTGCGGCGGGCGCACAGCCAGTATGCGCGGGTGAACGCGGTGGAATACATGGCGAAGGCGAATGACGATGTGTTTGTGGCGGTGCAGGCGGAGACGCCGGAATCAATCCAGAATGCGGATGCGATCGCAGGCGTGGCGGGGGTGGATTGCGTGTTTGCCTCGCCGCTGGATTTGTCGGTGAATATGGGGATCGCGGGGCAGGTGGATCATCCGCGTGAGACGATGGCGATGACCCAGATGCTGGAGGCTTGCAAGAAGCATAAGAAGGTGAGCGGGATCTTGTCGTTTGATGTGCTGCAGCTTAAGCCGTGGATTGCCAAGGGGGTGCGGATGGCGGTGTACAGCAGCGATATCACGATGCTGGCGGATGCGGCGGGGGATGCGGTGCGGGATCTGAAGGGGTGAAGAGTGGGTATTGGGTTCTGGGTATTGGGTATTGTCAGAGGAAGATGAGGAGGCCTTGCGGCCTTTTCGGGTTCCGGGTGTGGGGTTACGGGTTTCGGGTAAGAAAGAACCGGGGAGATGCGGATAGGACAGAGTGGAGGGGAGGCCGTTGGGGGCTGGGTGTTTTTTGACGCGGCGTTTTTTTTAGATTGATGACTCGGGCAACCAAATGGGGATTTGGTATTTTGGTTGGAGTTATTACATTCCTTGAAATCACGTGCTGATGGCGTGTGGCCGCGGCGATTTGAGGACTCCAGGTGAGAGATTGAGTGATTCCATGAAGAAGCAGACTCAAGTGTCGGTTGAGCGTGCGGTTGTGGCTTTGGATG
>CAZGOM010000138.1:0-14833 GCA_964527265.1 uncultured Phycisphaeraceae bacterium
CCCATGGCCATGAACACCTGGGCCGCCATCAAGTACGGCAAGGTCAACACCGTCGGCCTCTGCCACGGCGTCGAAGGCGGCCACAACCAGATCGCCAAGGTCCTGGGCGCAAAAGACAAATCCGAAGTCGAAATCATCTGCGCCGGCATCAACCACCAGACCTGGTACATCAAGATCCTCTATCAGGGCCGCGAAATCGGCTCCCAGGAGTTGCTCGAAGCCTTCCAGAACAACGCTCACTACGCCAAAACTGAAAAATGCCGCATTGACGTCTTGAAGCGCTTTGGCTACTACTCCACCGAGTCCAACGGCCATCTCTCCGAATATCTCCCCTGGTACCGCAAAGACCCCAAGCAGATCAAGCGCTGGATCGACCTCTCCTCCTGGATCCTGGGCGAAACTGGCGGCTACCTCCGCGTCTCCACCGAAGGCCGCAACTGGTTCCAGTCCGACTTCCCCCGCTGGCTCGCCGCTGAAGATAAGCCGATCACCTACGAATCGCGCGGCTGGGAACGCGGTGGCTACATCATCGAATCCATCGAAACCGGCAAGATCTTCAAGTCCCACTTCAACCTCCCAAACAACGGCACCATCACAAACCTCCCGGATGATGCCATTATCGAAGCCCCCGGCTTCGTCGATAAGCTCGGCATCCGCATGCCCAAAGTCGGCGACCTCCCCCTCGCCTGCGCCGCCACCTGCAACGTCTCCATCTCCGTCCAGCGCATGGCCGTCGAAGCCGCCGTCCATGGCGACGTGAAGCTCTTGAAGCAGGCCATGCTCCACGACCCCCTCGTCGGCGCTGTCTGCAACCCCGACGAAGTGTGGCAGATGACCGATGAAATGCTCGTCGCGCAAGCCCAGTGGCTCCCCCAGTATCAGGCCACCGGCGCCATCGAACAGGCCAAAAAGAACCTCGCCAGCCAAAAACCCCTCGGCACCAGCAAGTCACGCGGCGCCGCCCGCCTCAAGACCCGCACCGTCGCCGAGATGCGCAAGCTCAGCGAAGCCCAGAAAGCCGCCGTCACCGACTCTGACAAGTCCGGCATGACCAAGGGCAAGGTCCTCAGCAGCAAGTCCACCAAGTCCAAGAAAACCGCCTGACCCCATCTGGGTGCCACGGCCAAGGACAAGTCAGGGCAGGACCAAAAACCACAGGGCTCAGGGAATCCAGAGGGGATTCCTTGAGCCCTATTCCTTTGGCCAGACGGCTGCATCGAACGCCCAACACATAAAATGCCACTATCATCCGCAATCGTGAATCATGGGATTTGCTTATGCAAAATCGCTCAGCCCAACTTGCAGCCCTTATCGAAAGCCTTAAACGCCTATCTGATTTGCTTCAAAAAGATCCGCAAGATCCATGGCGAAATGAGATTCAAAACTTTCTGACGGAGGCAACCTTGCTACAGAAAGAAGGCTTTACACAACAAGACCTAAATGCCCTTTCCGCCAGCATTAGGTCTATTTACGGGGGTATGGGCAGTTTCAACGACTACCTGCCGCTTGATGACGGCCAAGTAGTTGACTGGATTGATCACCTTCGCGCTTTAAGTAGCGAGGTCTATCAAGATGCATTTTCACTTCGGAGTTCAATCAGGTAAACCAACCAGCTTCCCTACAAACCCACCTTCAACCCCATCTCTTTCATCTTCAAAAACGCCTCCGCATTCCCCTTCGCATCATCCACTGGATGGTGCGTATGCCGCGTCTTCCTTAAATGCTTGAAGTTCACAAACGTATCCTTCATCATCCCCTTGTACAGCGACCCCAGGTTCATCGAGCTGAATCCAAACGGATTATTCCCCAAGAAATGGTGGAAATACCAGTTTACAAACTGCCAATCAAACCCATTGTTATCCGCCACGAAGATCGGCCTTTCGCCCTTACAAATCTTCTGCAGCCACTCGGCAAACGCCTGCATTTCCGCTTTCGGATCGCGAAACGCCAGCGTCTCTTCCCGCGTCGCCCCGCACACCGCCAGCGCGTCCGGCTTGAACTTCTCTGAGATCGGCTTCATCTCCGCATAAAACGTCTTGTCCAGCGCAGGAGTCACCAGCACCGCTCCAAGGCTAATCATCGAATAGTCACCCGGAATCGGTCCATCCGCTTCCACATCAACCATCACATACGGCATAAAAATTCCCCTTTCGGAATATTGAAGGCGCATAAGATACCCGCCCAGAATCCAAACGCAAGACATTTTTTAGGTTTCAATGCAAACACACCGAAACGTGCCGCGTGCCCGATTCTGATCAGACACAACTCTCGTTCAGACCACGATGAATCTTCACCTCGCCATCAAAACCATAGAGCTCACAAAATCCAAAAGGGATTCTTCAAGTTCTTTTAACTTCTATCCCACCCCCTTCTCTGTCCTTTGTGCCTTCGAGACTTCGCTGTAAAAATTCCACCTCTTTCCCCCCTCCACCCCACGCCTTATTCCATAAAAACGCCGAACAATCGCTCCAAACGATTGCGGCTTTCAACTAAACCGATTAAAGTTAACAACCTAGGTTAATCGGTTTTCTACTCCTCTCTGACAGGATTACCCCATGCCCGCCGCTTCACATCAAAAGCCTCATGGCTTTACCCTTGTTGAACTCATGGTGGTCATCGCCGTCATCAGTGTTCTCGTCGCTGTGCTGCTCCCCTCCCTCAGCGCCGCCCGTTCACAAGCTCGCCAGCTTGTCTGTCTCACAAACCTCCGCACATGCAATAACGCGATGCTCAATTATTCCATCGATAACAACCTTGCGGGCGCACCCCACAGCTACCGCAGCATCGATGGCAACGGCCCGCATTGGCTCACCGGCTCATATGACAAGGTCAATGGCGATAAAGACAACTGGTCGACCATGCCCGCCGCAGATCGAAAATTCCACGGCATCTTCCAAGGCCTCCGCTCCTACTTCGGCTACACCAGCGCAACCTCCGCCCTCTCCACGATTTACTACCAATACAAAGGCTGCCCCGACTACACCCGCTCCATCGCTTCCAATGGCGTCAACCGCTATACGTTCTTCGCCAACAATTGGCTCTTAGGCCGCGTCGTCACCGCCGAGACCGACAGTTGGTACCGCCTCAACAGCCATCTGATCACCAGCCCCGCCGCCATGATGCTCATGATGGAATCCTCCTATCAGGGCGCCGCCACCCACACAGGATCCAACGGGTTCGGCTCAGTCATGCGCCGAACCATGCTCGGCGAATCCACCTCCACCGACACCTACACCGCCCGCCACCGCTCCGAAGGACTCAACGTCGCCTTCATCGACGGACACGCCCAGTTCCGCAAACACAGATGGGGCGCAAACGCCTTTGAAACCCCCATCGTCTTCACCCCACAATCCTCGGTCAACCCCTACTGATTTGATCCCCTCTGAATTAGAGTGGCGCCGAGTTCGCACAGCCCACCACAGCCCCCCCTGGCCCATCTGATCCAACCCCTCCCAACAAAGCCCTACCTCAAAATCGGGCCGCTTTTCTATTCACTGCGCGCGCCGTCGCCGCAAAAAAACGCCTCGCAGCGCCGCCCTCCACACCGGGTCGTATTTCCCGCACTCCAATAAAACCCTGCCTAACCCCTCCACCCGCCCCACTGCGCTACACTCTCTTGCTTTCCAACTCCTCTGGAACTTCCCCAATGCGAAAATGGCCTCCGCCCACCTGGGCTCTTACCGTCGGATCGTTCTTCCTTCTGGGAGGCCTTTTTTATTTCCTCATGCCCACTGTCGACCTCTCGCAGAACTACGTCGAAAAAACCCAGCATTCCATCAAAGCTCTCGAAAAAGCACTCGAAGCCTACAAAAAAGACGTCGGACAATACCCCACTAACGTCGAAGGCATTCACGCCCTCATTGAAAACCCGGACCCCTCCTCCGACCGCTGGAAAGGCCCCTACGGCCAAGCCATCGAAACAGATGAATGGGGCCATCCATTCCTCTACACCATCCCCGGTCGCAAAGGAAAACCCTATTTCATCGTCTCCGGCGGCCCCGACAACAAAATCGGCACTGACGATGACATCTCTTCTCCCTGACTAAAACCCGGCAGCAACCCCTGGGTTCTCACAAAACCAGAACCGCACCACATGGAAAAACACCGGCGCCGCAAACGCCAGCGAATCCATCCGGTCCAGCACGCCCCCATGTCCCTGGATCAAATGTCCAAAATCCTTGATCCCCGCATCCCGTTTCACCGCTGACATGATGATTCCCCCCGCAAACCCCACCAGCACAATCACCAGCGACACCACCCCCGCCTGCAAAACCGTAAAGGGCGTCAGCCACCACAACCCCGCGCCGATCCCCGTCGCCGTCAGCGACCCTCCCACCAGACCCACCCATGTCTTACTCGGGCTGATGTTAGGCGCAACCTTCGCCTTCCCAAGCAGTTTCCCCCACACATACTGAAACACATCGCTGCACTCAACCACCACGATCAAAAACAGCAGCAGGTTCACCGTCTTCCCATCCATCCCTGTCACTTTCAGTTCCAGCAGCGCCGGGATATGGCTGATCGCATATACGCAGATCAACAGGCCCCAGTGGATCTTGGCCGTCCGCGCCAGGTAGTTCACGCTGTCCCCCTTAAGCGTCCCCAGCAGCGCCACCGCCAATCCCCCAAACACCGGAATGAAGATCGCAAACAATCCGTACCACCCGCAATACACCAGCACATACTGAATCGGCGTGATCAGGAAAAACGCATAAAACAAGCTCCGATGGTCGCTCTTGCGCGTGTTGGTCAGCGTCACAAACTCACGCATCGCCAGGAAAGACACCACCCCGAAAAACACAATCAGTCCATTCGTGCCCAGCAGCACCGCTGCAAACACCAGCACGCACATCACCCACCACGCCTTCACCCGCGCCACCAGATTCTCAACCGTCTTGCGCCCCCCCTCGCCCTTCACCGTCAAATACATCACCCACGTCACCGCCGACGCGGCAACCAGAAGGCCCAGCACCAGCAACCCCAATAAATCTGCTTGAGGATTAATCAATGTCTTCACTTCTTTTCTCCCCTGTTTTCCCGCTCCCCTGCCCTATCGCCATCTTCAGCGATCGCCAACTGCTCCACCGCATCATGCGCACGCTTCAAATAATCCTGCTTTCCCTCCCCCTCCACCACCTTGATCGGCTCGCCAAAACTCACCGCCGCCAACACCGGCACAATCAAATACTCCCCCTTGGGCAGAATCCGGTTCAAATTCTCCAGATACACAGGCACAAACTCCACCTCCGGATACCGCTCCGCCAGGTGGTGCAACCCAGGCTTAAACACGCCCATCCCACCCTCCGCATCCGTCGTCCGCGTCCCCTCAGGAAAAATAATCAGCGAATCACCACCATCCAGGGCCTCGCTCATCCGCACCAGCGGATTGTTGCTCTTAGTGATCTTCGATCGGCTGATATACACCACCCGAAACACCTTGCTCGATAAATACCGCCGGATCGGCCCCGCCGTCCAGTAATCCTCCGCCGCCACCGGCCGCGTCTTAGCCCTCAGGTTCCCAGGCAGCGCCGCCCAGATCGTCGGTCCATCCAGATTGCTCGCATGGTTCGCAAAGTAAACCCGCTGCCGCTCCACTGGCTCGCATCCGATCCATCGGGCCCGCACACCCGTCACCAGTCGTATCAGCCCAGCAATCACGCCGCACGTCCTTTCCCATTGAACCAACTTTTCATCAACCAACCAGACTTTAATTTCTGTATTTTCAGAAATAAAGCAAACAAAACAACCCCCGCACATTTCACACTGTGGAAAAAACCGCTCCTAACCTGATAAAAACATTGACATGCACCCCTTCAATACCATACGTTACGCGTAACACCCGGATCACCTAATGACCACACTCCGCAAAATCGCAGCCCTCAGCGGCGTCTCCGCTCAAACCGTCAGCCGCGTCCTGCGCGGTCAGGATAACCACAACCCACAAACACGTGACCGCGTCCTGCGCATCGCCAAAGAACTCAACTACCAGCCCAACCTCATGGGCAAAGTCCTCCTCTCAGGCAAATCCAAAACACTCGCCCTCCTCACCCGCGGCTTTGGCGGCCGTCACAACCTCCCCCGCCTCGAATCCACCGTCGACGCCGCCCGCCAGGCCGGATACCTCCTCTATGTCGTCACCCTCCGCAGCCCCGAAAACATCGAAGACGAAATCATCGCCTCCGCACGCGACCTCACCGGCCGTTGCGTCGACGGCCTCATCATCTACCAGGGACACCATCTCTCCCCACCCACCCTCGAGTTCTTCAAAAACTACTCCTCCCCAGTCGTCTTCCTCGACTGGGCGCCTGCCAACTGGCCCGCACGCATCACCATCGACCGCGCCCGCGGCATCAATCAACTCTCCCAGCACCTCGCATCTCTCGGCCATAAACGTGTCGGCCTCGTCATCGGCGGCGGCTCCGCCAATGACGAATACAACCGCTCCATGGGCTATCACGCCGCCTTCGAAAAACACAACCTCCTTCTCGACCCCGTCCCCGTCGTCGCTCAAATCGGCCTGTCTGACAGCACCTCCGAAGCCGCTGGCTATGAAAACACCCTCGCCTATCTCAAGCAGGGAGGCAAAGCCACTGCCCTCGTCTGCCGCAACGACGACATGGCCATGGGCATCATGGCCGCCTGCCGCCAGTTCGGCCTCAGCATTCCCAGGGATATCAGCGTCGCCGGCTTCAACGACACACCAGGCTCCGCCTACTCCAACCCCACCCTCACCTCCGTCCGCATCCCGGGCATTGAAGTCGGCCACGAAGCCGTCTCCATGCTCACCGGGCTTATCTCCAACCCCGACGCCAAGCCGCGTCATTCACACCTGGCCACCGACCTCGTCGTCCGCCAGTCCACCGGCCCCGCGCCGGTCCGGCATACGCTGCGCTGAGCGCCCCATATGCCGGACCGGCCGCGAGAGGCCGCCCTTCACCACTTATCTGGAACCTCACCATGCCTCACCCATCCCGCCGCCCCAGCGCCTTCTCCCTCGTCGAACTTCTGGTTGTCATCTCCATCGTCGCGGTCATGATTTCACTCATGATCCCCGCTCTTTCAACTGCCCGGGAAGCCGCTCAGTCCCTTAAATGCATGTCCAATCTCCGCCAGCTCTATCCCGGCTTCCAAACCTACGTCCTCGACCAGCGCGGCTACTGGACCGTCCACGGCTACCAGGACAATATCCTCTGGTCCCGCATCGTCACCAAGAACCTCGGCCTTCGCTACATCGGCGAATACAAGGTTAACATCGACAAGCAGACCTGGAACGACGGCAGCGACCAGGGCTACGGCGCCCCCCTCTACACCTACAACAAAGACGCCGTCAACCGCAAAAACCTTCTCATGAAATGCCCCACCGAAAACTTCACCAACTACTGGGGGGCCGAAAACGCCACCTCCTACCGCTATAACTCCGGCAATTCCCTCGGCTACGCCATGGGCAACACCGACGCCTACACCGTCAGCACCAACGCCACCTACCGTGAAAAATGGGGCCGCATCCGCGACCACGACATCAAGCGCACCACCAGTGTCGCCGTCATCGCCGACGGCATTCCTGGAAATGGCTCCTACGAATACGAGGCCGCCAGCCTCGCCACCCTCGCCAGGTTCCCCAACTACCACAACGGCGGCAACAACATCCTCTTCCCCGATGGCCACGCCGCCAACATGCACCGCACCGCCCTCACCAACCAGATCTTCGACCGCCGCTGACATGTCTGCTTAACCGGGTGCACGGTACGCTCCGAAGGCGTGCCGTGTCTTGCCCGCGCCCACACACCTCACCCACCCTGCAAAAAATGCAGGCCAGCCCTTCCATCTTCCCCTCCTCCCCCATCACCCTTCCCTTCAAACCGTCCCCGCCCCGCTCCCCCGGTACGCCATCGGCGTACACCCAAACCGCCTCTTGAACGCCATATGAAAATAGTGCTCATCGGCAAACCCCGCCGCATGCGCCACTTCCTTCACGCTCCCTGTCCCCAGTCTCAGTTGCCGCGCCGCCTGCGACAGCCGGTACCCCGCCAGGTACGCCTTGGGGCTCTCGCCCTGCACCGCCTTGAACAACTTGCGGAACTGCACTTCCCCCAGCCTCACCTCCCGCGCCAGGTCCCCCACCGTCAGCGGCCTGTCATACTTCGTATGAATCGTCGTCAGCGCCTGCTCCACCCGCACATCCCCCACCCGTCCCAAACCGCCTGCCGCTTCCTCCAGTGCCCAGAATGCCAGCCAATCCCGCACCATTCCCTCCGCCATCATCCGCCCTAATCCCGGCTCCGTTCCCAGCAAATGCGCCGCCCGCGCCATCCGCGCCTCCGCCGCCCCTGAATCGGCAAACCCCTTGAACGCGCCTGACACCAGTTCCCGCATCGACCCACCCCACTCCGGGTGCACATGCGCATGCACCGACACCACCCGCATCTCCCGCGCCCCCGACGGCATGCGTGATTCATGTTCCTCACCCTCGCACGCAAACAGGCACTGCCCCGGCAGCACCGTCCCTCTCTGCTCCCCCACCCGTGCTTCCAGCCGCTCCGACAGAGGCACAAAGAAAAACGTATCCGCCACTTTCCGCGGCAGCATCACCCAATCCGCCTGCACATGCCACCACATCACCGACACCACCTCCACGCGCAGCTTCCGATACACCCAGTCCAGCCTCTGCCGCTGCGCCTCCGTCAGATACTCCGGCAATCCGCTCGATGTCTGCACCATCTTTGTCTCCCATGCTCCAGTGTCGAAAATCATACCACTTCATCCCATTATCACAGTAGATGAACATCGAAATAACCACTACCCTCATAAACATTCCAACTATCAAAAGGTTTCCTCCATGCCCACCACCACCGCCGCTTTCACCCCCATCCCTCTCCAAGGCAAGCGCCTCACCCCCGACCAACTCCAGTTCTTCAACGACAACGGCTACATCATCATCCCCGGCCTCTTGAACGCCCCTGAAGTCCAGGCCCTCAAAGATCTTCGTGATCGCTCTGTCCAGCGCGCCGTCGCCCAGGGCGGCTCCTTCCACGACGGCCCCGCCCATTACGATGTCGAACCCTTGAAGGCAGATCCCACCGGCAAGGCCCTCGGCCTGCGCAAAATCCAGGAGGTCTACCAGGTCGAGCCCGTCTTCAAGGACATGCTCTCCCAGCCCAAGGTCCTCGACATCGTCCAGGACATCATCGGTCCCGACATCTACTACCACTCCAGCAAGCTCATGTGCAAGCCCGGCAATGGCGGGCGTCGCAAACCCTGGCACCAGGATTTCGCCTACTGGGCCTCCATGGACCCGCGCCAGGTCACCGTCTGGATCGCCATCGACAAAGCCACGCGCGAAAACGGCTGTATGCAGGTCATCCCCGGCTCACACCTGCGCGGCTTGATCGACCACCACCACCTTGAAGACTTCCAGATCAAGGAAGACGGCATACCCAACGAAAACGTCGTCGTCGCCGAGATGAACCCCGGTGACGCCCTCTTCTTCTCCGTCCTTACCCTCCACGCCTCAGACCCCAACCTCAGCCCCAACCCACGCCTCTCCGCCATCATCGATTTCGACAGCCGCCCAGCGCCCCCAAACGCACGCATGGGAAGCAGCGTTCCCTTGCGCAAAGCCTGAGGCGAAAATCACAGCATTTTTCCACCCCGGCGCGGCTAACACCACAACGCTACGACGATTCATTTCTGCGTGCCATGCTCTCGTCTGCGTGAGCATGTCTTGTTTTTCGTCCGCGTTTGACTGGGCTTAGTAATGTCCGGAATGCAGGGCTTCTCTTTGCAGCGTCGTAGCACGAAGCAACTGCGCCGTTTTGGTTTCTCACGCCGTTGCCTTGTTCCCCGTCGACCCCAGTTTTCGAATCAACCCGCACAACAAATCGCAAGGCGCGTCTTTGCTTAAATAAGCGTCCGCGCCTGCCCGACGCAACGAATCACCCATTGCGTCGTCTGTATGCATCGACAGCCCAATCACCCTGATGGCCGCGTTCTCTCCGGTGATCTGCCGCGTCGCATCCACACCGTTCATCCGCGGCATGCTGATATCCATCATCACCACTTGCGGCGCATACAGCCGCGCCTTCTCCACCGCGTCGCGCCCATCCACCGCCTCCGCCACCACCTGGATATCCGGGCACTCGTTTAAAATCCTTCGCAAACCATCCCGCATGATCTCATGGTCATCCACGATCATCACCCGAATACGGCTTCCCGCCGGTGCCACCGCAAGCCCTTCCATGCCATGCGTTGCGGAGTTCTCCTCCGCCTGCTCCTGAGTTGCCAGAGGCACAGTAATCAGCGCCGACGTTCCCTTTCCCGGTGTCGAATCGATCGTCAGACTCGCTCCCAGAAATGCAAGACGCTCCCGGATGTTGAACAACCCGAACCCTCCGTCCGACCTTGGATGCGCTTCCACCACTCCCGTGTCAAATCCGCGCCCTTCGTCCGTCACTGCGATGTAGGCATTCGCCACGTCCCCACTGATCAACACTTTCGCATTGCTCACACCGCTGTGCTTCAGCACGTTGAACAACAACTCCCGCGTCGCCTGAAACACGGTCGTCAGCAGCTCTTCCCCCAGCGGCAAAATCATGTCCTGCGCCTCTACCGTCACGGTCAAACCGTTTTTGGCCATCTTCGACACCAGCAGATTCAGCCCCGCCACAAGCCCCGCTTCCTGCAAACCCATCGGGCTCAATTCGGAAATGAAGTTCCGGCTGTATCCCAAAGCCTGAAGCAGAAACTCATTGAGCTTTTCGATGTGCTCTTTGTCGGTCGGGCTGGCGCCATGAATCATCGATAAACGCATCTTGCACACCACCAGCAATTGCGCCAGATGATCATGAAGCTCCGTCGCGATCTTTTTCCTCTCCTGCTGTTCCACGCGGCTCAATGCCGCTGACATCAGCCGCAGTTGCTCTGTCTTGTTCTCCGCCACCGTCGTCCGTTCACGCACCCGGTTCTCCAGCGCCGTGTTCAACTGCTTGAGTTCCTGTTCCGTCCGCCACAGATCCCGCTCGGCTTTCTTGATCCGAAGCAGCGCCCGGATCGTCGCCAGAAGCTCCATCGGCTCCACCGGTTGAAACAGGTAACCATCTGCCCCGGATTCCAACCCATGCACCTTGTCGTCAGTCTGGATGTAACTGGCCGACAAATGAAGAACCGGGATCGATTGGGTCTCTGGATCCGCCTTAATCCGCTTGCACACCTCAAATCCCAGCATGTCCGGCAAATGAATATCCAGCACGATCAGGTCTGGCTTTTCCCGCGCCAGCCGCAGCGCTTCGGTTCCGCTGCTGCTCTCCACCACCTCATATCCCGCTTTAGACAATATCCGCGACACTGCGTATCGGTTCGCCTCGGTGTCGTCCACCACCAGGATTCTCGGCTTTGATTTGGCTTCTTCTTCAGACATTGGGGGCCTCCACGCGGTTTAAGGCCCGCTTGATGTCCTGAGCATCGTTCAGATCCTCACTTGGGTAAATAAGGGGAACCCTGAACGTGAACTCAGACCCCTCGCCTGGCGAACTCGCAACTGTCAACCCTCCCCCCAGCAATACCGCTAATTTTCGCGAAAGCGGAAGCCCTAGCCCTGTCCCTTTCACCAACCGCTGTGCAGGCGAATCCACCTGCGTATATTCCTGAAAAATGCGTTCGTGGTGTTCAGGCCCGATGCCGATTCCCGAATCCTTCACCTTGAACAACAAATCAGTCCCCTCCATCGCCACACTCACCCGTATCTCCCCCTCGGGTGTGAACTTAATGGCGTTTGAAATCAGGTTCCTCATCACTTGGGAAATCTTCACGTCGTCATTATTGGCTTTGGGGAGTGTCCCGGTAATATCAAAATTCAGCACCACCGATTTGGAATCCATCATCGGACGGAACATTCCGCGTAACGCCCCGAACATTTCACCGACATCAAACACCCGTGCCCTGACCTCCACCTTCCCGGCCTCGATCTTCGCCAGATCCAGCAGGTCGTTCACCATTTCCGTCAGCCCCTCCGCGGTGGTGCGGATGTAGGTCACCTGCTTGTGCTGTTCAGGCGTCAGTTCCCCGTCCGCCCGGTCCAGCAGCAGCCGCGACAGGCTTCGGATTGAGCTTAGCGGCGTCCGCAGTTCATGGCTTATGTTGGAAAGAAAACGGCTCTTCAAATCCGACACCCGCCCCAGGGCCGCCGCTTTTTCCTCTAATTCGCCATACAGCGCCACCACGCCCCGATTGGTCTCTGCCAGTTCACGGTTCAAACGTTCGATGTCGTCCTGCCTCGCTTGCAATTCCGCCAGCGCATGCAAAAGATCCTGGTTCTGCTGATGAAACGCCTGCAGCGGCCCTGTCACTGGGGTCTGGGTCAGTTTTGTGCTCACCAGGGCCGGTATGTTCTGCCCAGCCAGCGCACCACGCACGAAAGCTTTGCCCAGCGTCACTGTTGTTCCAGCTTCAGAGGTCTGGATCTCAAATCGCTCCACAAGCTTTTTGCTGCCGATGATCCCCAGGCCCAGCCCTGTTTTGGAAACATAAGCCCCATCCAGCACTTTCTGAAGATGTGGGATCCCAGGCCCCGTATCCGTCACCTTCACCAGCAGCTGCTCCCCCTGCATATCCACGCAAAACTCGATCTTGCCCCCGCGCGCGTAAGTCAGGGCGTTGCGCGCAAGTTCCGACACCGCCGTCGCCAGTCGTGTTAGATCCTGATGCCCGATTCCCAATACCGCCCCTATCTGAAGCGTCCGCTGACGCGCAAGCACAAGGTCATATTCCTGTGTGAGCGAGATGGTATTGAGGACCGCATTCATGCCAGACTCCGAAATTAGTTTTTGCCTACGGCCAGGACCGTCGCATCGTCACGCCCGCGTGAAAAATCCCGCAATAGAACTCCCGCCACCAGCGCTGGGTGGCGTAGCGCCAGCGGCCCATAGGGTGTCAATGACCACTGGGTTGCCAGCCCATCGGAGTTCATCACCATCAGTCCCTCGGGCGTCCAGGGATACACAAATTCCTGTACCCGATGGATTTGATGTCCCACTGTGCCGTTAGACGAAACCATTGATCGCGCCTTGCCCTCATGAATCACTGTCCCCGCAATATTCCCCACCCCGACATAACGTACTTCCTTGCGCCCCGCATCCAGCATTGCAATCGCCACTGCGGCCCCCCGGGTTTTCTTGAGCGCATTGTGCATCATCTGCATCAATGAAGGAAGATCCCCAGGCGCCTGCGCGCCAAACACCCGCACCGCCTCCATCGCCGCTTCGTGGGCCATCGCTCCATGTCCCAATCCATCGGCCACCATCACCGTAAGCAAATCCGAATCTTTGCGGACCGCCCATGTATCTCCGCAGAGCGTTTCAGTCCCCACCGGCAATGAAACCCCCGCGCACACGATCCCGCCCCCAACCGGCGCTTTGTCCCACACCTGCGCCAGCACCGCGGTTCCCACCCCCGGTGTCGAGTGGATGTCAAACACCCCGGACATGCGCTTAATCGCTCCCAGCCCGATTCCCTGCGTGCCAGCCGTGGAAAATCCGTCTTCGATGCACTTGGGGATATTCGACATCCCGGGGCCTTTGTCCAGCGCCAGAATCTCGATTCCCTTTCCCAGGGTATGGCTTAGGCGTCTGACCACCATCATCCCGCTTTTGGCGTGCCTCGCGATATTGTTGGCGGCTTCGGTGATCACCAGCGCCACCCGCCCTGCCAGCTCTTCATTCAATCCGTGCGCCCGCGCAATGAGCGTCCCCGCCCGCCGTGCTTCGCTGACACCGCTTGGGTCGTTGATCGTCAGCTTGACCGCTTGGCCCAGATAAGGCTCATTTCCATCGGGCGATGACAACACGGGTTCCCTTTCCAACACTCGACTCTATGTGAAACTCATTGCTCAATCGCTTGGCCCCACCCAGCCCCAACCCCATACCACCGCCGCTGGTGTATCCATCCGTCATTGCACGTGAGATGTCTGCGATACCCGGCCCTTGATCTTCAAACGTGAGACGCAGGCCTTTTCGCCCGCTTTCTTCCAGCGCTTCAATCGTCACGGTGCCCCCTTTGCCATGCTCAAGCCCATTACGGGCCAATTCACTCGCCGCAGTGATGATCTTCGTCTGGTCAATCAGGCTAAAGCCACGCTCGATCGCCCAGGCACGAACCACTTGCCGCACTGTGACGATGTCGTTTTGGGTCTTATTTTGCAATGTCTCATGTTTTACGACGGGCACGCTCTGATCCTTTTTGTCCGTCATTCACAAGCTCTTGCAGCAATGCCATCCCTTTTTCCACATTCAGGGCCATCTTGACCCCCGGCAGCGACATCCCCAATTCCACCAGGGTGATCGCCACCGCCGGCCTCATTCCAACCACCACCGTGTGCGCATCCAGAACGCTGGACATCGATGCGATGTTCCCCAGCATCCGCCCGATGAACGAATCCACGATCTCAAGGGAGGAAATATCGATCAACACCCCGCGCGCACGCGTTGAAACAATCTTGCTTGTCAGGTCCTCCTGCAGAGTCATCGCAAGGTTGTCGTGCATGTCCACCTGAATGGTCACAAGAAGCAGCCGGCCCATCTGAAGTATCGGTATGCGATCCATGTTCTTCCATCCGCTGAGAGTGGTTTGTCTTGGCCCAAACCACGTTTTGATTAGTTCTTCCCAGGCTCAAACGCCGTCACCCGCAAATGGCTTCGTTCCAGTGCAATCGCAAATGCATCAGCCAGCGATGCCTTGGTGATGATGTTCGACAGGTCCACCCCCAGATGCACAATCGTCTGCGCAATTTGCGGCCTGATGCCGCTGATGATGCACTCCGCCCCCATCAGCCGCGCCGCCGTGA
>CAZGOM010000139.1:0-14767 GCA_964527265.1 uncultured Phycisphaeraceae bacterium
AGTCTTTGAGTTTGTGGGGGATGGTCATGGCGCCGACGGCGAACATGCCGCAGAGAATGACGCGCCAGTTGGCGGTGGAAAGCATCCAGGGGTATTGCTTGGTGCGCATGGCGTGGAGGCCGGGGGTCAGAAGACGGTCGATCATGATGTGATCGATGCTTTGCAGGGTCTTCTTATCCAGCTTGCCTTTGAAGGCGGATTTCATGACGGCCAGGGTGTAGACCACTTCGGCAGAGCGGAGGTCGAGATCCATGACGCCCATGCAGGTGGAGTAGGTGAAGTGGGGGCGTTTGCATTGCTCAAAGGATTTGAGGGCGCCAAGGGCCCAGCCGAGGGCCTCCTCATCTTTGGTGAGCAGGTAGTAATAGGAAGCGCCGCCCATTTTGCCCATGGTGGTGAAGACGAGCTTGTCCCAGTCTTCCTTAAGGTCCAACGGTTCGGCGAGGCCCGGGCGGACGCCGGCAATGATGTCCTTGTATTTTTCCGCTTTGAATTCAAGTTCGCCGGGCTTCAGGAAGCCGAACACGGCGTCCGGGAGGTTTTCAGGTGATGGGAGTTCGAAGGAATCGAGCTGGGTGAAGAATTTTTTGTCTGCGGTTTTGAATTGCTTACGGTTGACGGGCATGGATTTATTCCAAGGGGGTGGTATGGCGTAATGTTATAACAGATTGAGCCCGAATGGGGCCAAATCCAGGCGAAATGGATTGTGAATATCAGTTAGACCGCTTGCGATTTTTCGTGGCGAAGCTGCCCGCAAGCCGCGGCAATATCGCGCCCGCGGCTGGCGCGGATGTGGGTGTTGATGCCCGCGTTTTTCAGGATCGCCTGGAAGTTATGAACGTCATCCGAACTGGGGCGGCCAAAGGGCATACCCTTGACCTCGTTGTAGCGAATGAGGTTCACATTCGCCCGCAGCCGCTTAGCGATGAGCGCCAGTTCCTGCGCATGCACGGCTTGATCGTTTACATCCCTCAGCAGAATGTATTCAAGCGTGATCTCACGCCGCGTCTTTTCAAAGTAATAATCCAGCGCCTCAAACAACCCCTGGATGGTGACGTAATTGGCCCAGGGTATGAGGGTTTTGCGCACTTCATCATTGGGCGCGTGAAGCGAAAGCGCGAGGGTGACGGGGAGTTCCAGGTCCGCCAGGCGGCGAATCTGCGCAGGCACGCCCACCGTGCTGACGGTGATCTTGCGCGCGGAAATGCCCATGGCCCACTCGGCGTTCAAATGCTTGATGGCGCGGGTGACGTTTTCAAAGTTCGCCAGCGGTTCGCCCATGCCCATGAAGACGACGTTGGTGATGCGACCGACTTCGGGAAGGGTGGAGAGGAGCCAGACCTGCTCGACAATTTGACCGTGCGAAAGGTTGCCGTCCAGGCCACCGATGCCCGAGGCGCAGAATTTGCAGCCGACCGGGCAGCCGACCTGGGAAGAAATGCAGGCGGTTTTACGTTCCTTGCCGGAGACGGAATTTTCGGCGGGAATCATCACGCATTCGGTTTCAGACTTTGAGCTTGCCTCGGGTTGGCGGATGCTGAGGCTGGCCAGCACCTCAGGTGCGGGACCGGTGGCGATGGCGGCGGATTGGCTGGATTCCCAATCGACCAGCAGTTTCTGCGTGCCGTCGGTGGCCACCTGGTGGGCGACGATGCGGGCCTTGCTGAATTGGATGTTTTTCGCTAGAAAATCGCGGTCTTTGGCGGAAAAATTGGTCATTTGGGCCGGGTCGATGATCTGCTTCTGATAGACCCATTCGATCAATTGTTTGGCGCGATAGCCGGGCATGGCCCAGGATTCAAAGAGGGCTTTGAGGGAGTCGGGGTCCTGGTCGAAAAAGTAGGGCAGTGGGGCCATAAGCCTTGTATTTTAGCCGGGCCGCGCCGCCCGCGTCGGTGTAGAATAATGGCCTACCTAAGCGAGAGCCCCCGATGACCACCGCCAGCGCCCCCACAAGCCCCGCCCAAGCCTCCGTCACCGCGCCTGATTTATCGGTGAACATCGCCGGCCTGAAACTCAAAAACCCGATGATGACCGCCTCTGGCACCTGCGGATACGGCTATGAATACGGCGATTTTCTCCCCATGGACCGCCTGGGCGCGTTTGTCACCAAAAGCGTCACCGCGCAGGCCCGCAAGGGGAACGAGGCCTACCGCATCGTGGAAACAAGGGCGGGCATGCTCAACGCCATCGGTTTGGCGAATGTGGGGCTGGAAGCGTTTTTGAAGGACAAGATGCCGCCGCTGCGCAAGCTGCGGGCGGCTGGCCCGCGCGTGATCGTGAACGTGGCTGGTTACAGCACGGAAGACTACGTTTCCACCTCTGCGGCGATTTCCCGTGATGCGGATGTGGACGCAATTGAGCTCAATGTCTCTTGCCCGAATGTGAAGGATGGCCTGACGTTCGGCACCTCGCCGGAAATGCTGCGGCCCTTGATCAAGGAAGTGAAGCAGGCGCTGGACCCGCGGGTGAAGCTAATCGTGAAACTCTCCCCCAATGTGGGTGACATCACCAAGACGGCGGAAGCCGCGGTGGAAGGGGGCGCTGACGCGCTGAGCATGATCAACACCTACACCGCGATGGTGGTGGACATCAACAAGAAAAAGCCGCGCCTGGCCAATGGCACAGGCGGCCTTTCCGGCCCGGCCGTGCGGCCTCTGGCGGTATTCCTGGTGAGCCAGGTGTATACGAAGGTGGCCAAGCCCGCGGGCATTCCGATCATTGGAATGGGCGGGATTCAATACTGGCAGGACGCAGTGGAATTCCTGCTGGCTGGCGCGACCGGCCTGGCGGTCGGCACGGCGCTGTTTGTGGACCCTGCGACGCCGGTTAAGGTGATTCAGGGTGTCGAAGCGTACTTGGTGAAGAACGGGTGCAAGTCGATTAATGAGATCATCGGGGCGTTGCAGAGGTAAATGGCTGCGCAATCGGGGGAACCATGAAATCAAAAGCCGTAAAGTGGGGTATAGGACTGGCATTGCTGGTGAGCGTGTGCATAAGCGGCGTGTTTATCCTTGATCGCCCTACGAAAATCCTTTTGGATGACCGTGTTTATTTTGAGGTCCGGCCGGAATCCGGACTTCAAGAAATAACAGCGGTGTATGAATATCGGGTGGTGGACAAGCAAGCACGCGAGATGCATTTTGAGCCATTGATTGGATTAACGATTGGATTGGAAGAATTACCCCCGCTAATTGCATTGCATGCCGAAGGGGGCCGCATGGTGGCGGTAGTTGATAAGAGCCAGCCGAAGTTAATCTACATTTTGTATGACCTTGAGTCGCACGAAAGTTGGGTGCCGGGGTTCAGTTGGCACAGTTCAAAGGCGCCAGGGGAGAGGATGAAAGCGGAGTTTGAGCGGGAGTATGGGGTGGTGGATTTTAAGCTTCGATAGCGCTGAATGGATGATAAGGAGATGAAAGCAAAAGGCCTCCGATGTGCGGAGGCCTTTTGTATTGATGTTAGCGAAGGGGAGACTACGCGGGGGAAAGCGAGACACAGCCCACCTACGGGGTGGTCCGTGCCCCCGGAGATGAGCCATCACCACCCACCGGGCAGTTTGGCTGGGTTTTTACGGGCTTCTTCCAGCTTCGCTTCACGGGCCTTCACGGCTTCCTGGTCCTTTTTGTATTGCTCGGATTCAAAGTAACCGGCAGGGGGTGTCCAGACGGTGCGGAAGCCGACGTGGTAATAGGTTTCCGCAGGTTCAAAGCCGAAGCGCTTGGCGCAGGAGTAGGAGTGCGGGCCGTGGTAGAAGGAGCCGCCACGAAGGACGCCGTTGGTGTGGCCGGTGTAGGAGAGCAGGCGTTCGTATTCGGGGTTATTGGCGTAAGGCTCAAACCAGTCGCTGGTCCATTCATAGACGTTGCCGGCCATGTCCATCGCGCCGCAGGGGGATGCGCCCTTGGGCTTGCTGCCGACGGGTGAGTACAAGTCGCGGTTGACGGCGCCGGTTTTGAGGTCGACGAAGATGCCCAGGTCAGTGGAGAGGGGGGTATTGCCCCAGGGATAGATGCGGCCGTCCGTCCCACGCGCGGCTTTTTCCCATTGGGCTTCGCTGGGGAGCTGTTTGCCGAAGAAATTGGCGTATTTCTGGGCTTCATCCCAATAAACGCTGGTGGCCGGGTAGGCGTCGATGGAGCCCGTATCATCCGCCTTGGGGGCGGGGATCTTGGGCGCGCGATTCATGTCCTTGCCGTGCTTGTCTTTGACCTTGGCTTTTTCGTCGTATTTGGATTCCTTGACGAATTTATTCCACTGATCCATCGGAACTTCGTACTTGTCGACGAAATATCCTTCGGTCCACACGCGGCGGGCCGGGAACCATTCTTCCGCGGCTATCTTCTGATAGGCCTTGGTCTTAGCGTCGTCTTTATAGCCAAGCGACTCGGCCAGCTTCTGCGCCTCAGGAGCATCGATGCCCATGGTGAAAAAACCCGCTGGCACCCAGACCATGACCGCGCCGTCCTTGGTGTGGACGATGGTGGTGCCGAGGGCGGGGCCCGCGTCGGGAGCCTTGGCGGCAGGGGAGGGGGCCACTGCGGGTGGATTCTCAGGAATGGTGGGCGCGGCAGCGAAGGCGATGGTGGGGGCGGTGGCGAGAAGGGCCAGGAAGAGGGCGGAGCACGTCTTAGTCATGGGGGGCCTTGTGATGAGTGGAAGGGAGGTCCGAGTGATATATCGTTTGACGTGCGATGATACCAAAGGTTCTTCATCCCAATCTGGCAAGCTGGGGGAATGTTGTGATTCGGCTGACTAACCCATGGGAATGGGGTCTGTGGTCGAGTTCCAAGCCAAATCCATCTGTCGCTTCTAATCTCAACTGCATGTCCAACGCCAGTTTGATTTCCCGCTGCACGAAATCCCGTACCTGCTTAAAGGCCCAGTCGATTGCATTAATTCCGGCTGGTTGATGGAATACTGCCCTTTCTGTTACGGAACTCCAGACAGTTCGTGGCAGTCTTACATCACGGCGATCAAGAAAGTAAAGCGGGAGGATCACGTGCTGAAGAACCATTCCACGATGCTGAAGGTTTTGCTGAAGAACGGTGGCAATCTGCAATTCGGCTGCTGTCCAACCGCGTGCCTGAGAAAGGGACGCGTCAGTAACTAAAAATATTGTGTACCTGCATCGGAGGATCCCGTCCTTGAGGGCATCCATTGAGGCATGCCCATATGGATAATCATGACGATCCAGCCAACACTTAAGGCCAATGTCCTCAAGACGTTTTTGCAATGGTATGACGAGCCAATCCCGATCCTCGGCATTATGCGAAAGAAAAATATCCCACCGACATTCTGGAAATGAATCAACAATCAGCCACACAAAGCCCCCGATTTTATCCTACGAGCAATTTAGGAAGTTTGGGCATAGTTTTTTCCAACCGATGGTCATCCACAGCACTGATTAGATCCCATCCCAAGGAGGTAGGGATGAAAAAAATTCCATCATTGTTGGTACTGAGGAGATTCTCAGCGGTTAATTGCTTGCATGCCCAGAGAACTTCAGCCAGGCCGTAAGCCTTTTCCAGGGAATAAATGTAGACGTTACTTTTTAAGTGTTCAGCGATGGTTTGAACAGCAAGCGATTGATCTGGACCGGCATTTTTTCTGCCTAAAGCCGGAAACGACAATAGGATTGCGCGATAAACAGCGGGCAATGACTCTGCATATTTCTTGAGATCTTCTTTGGAAATTTGAGCCATAGTTTCATCCTTAAGCAAAACGCCTACACCATCATAGAAGGTGTAGGCGTTAGAGCCAATGGGCTGCAACCCGAAATTTACAGTTCAGCCAGGATCATCTTGCCCACTTCGTCGGTGGGGTAGGGGAGGCGATCCATGGGCTTGCCTTCAAAGCGGGGGCAGACGCGGACGGCCGCGGCTTCGAGGTCTTCGCCTGCCTTGATGAGCTTGTCGTCCTTGCGCACGCGGCCGGTTTCCGACAGCAGCATGGACATGGAGAGAATCGCCGCAAAAGGGTTGGCTTTCTTCTGGCCTGCGATGTCGGGGGCGCTGCCGTGCACGGGTTCAAACATGCTGGGGCCGCCGGTGCCGCCCAGGCCGCCGGTGGAGGCTTTGCCCATGGGGTTCAGGTTGCCCGAAGCCGCCACACCCATACCGCCGCAGATGGCCGCGCCAAGGTCGGTGATGATGTCGCCGAACATGTTGGTGGTGACGATGGTGTCGTAGATTTCCGGCTTGGCCACCATGTACATGCAGCAGGCGTCGACGTGGTGGTATTCGCGGGTGAGGTCCGGATAGTCCTTGGTGCCGATTTCGGTGAAGGCGCGCATCCAGAGGTCATGGGCGAAAGTGAGGACATTGGTCTTGGCGACCAGGGTGATCTTCTTGGTCTTGTTGCGGGCGCGGCAAAGGTCAAAGGCGTAGCGCAGGCAGCGCTCGACGCCGAAGCGGGTGGCGATCATTTCCTGGGTGGCCACTTCGTGAGCCGTGCCCTTGCGGAGGAAGCCGCCGACGCCGCAGTAAAGGTCTTCAGTATTTTCGCGGACGACGACGAAGTCGATTTCCTTGGGGCCCTTGCCGGCCAGGGGGGTGGCGACGCCGGGGTAGAGCTTCACGGGGCGGAGGTTGATGTACTGGTCGAGCTCAAAGCGCAGGCGCAGGAGCAGTCCGCGTTCGAGGATGCCGGGGGCCACATCGGGGCGGCCGACGGCGCCGAGGTAGATTGCGTCATAGTTGTTCTTGAGGTCGGTGACTTCCTCGTCAGTGATGACGACTTTGTCTTTCAAGTAGCGCGCGCCGCCGTAAGGCTTTTTATCAGCCTTGAACTGGAAGCCGAACTTGCCGGAGAGTTTTTCGAGGGCGATGAGGCCCTGGTCAGTGACTTCCGGACCGATCCCGTCGCCGCCGATGACTGCAATCTTGTACATGAGCCGACTTTCATGGATAGGGGTGGAAAATAAGAGCGGATAGATTACCCGGTGGGGGGCAAATGCGAAAGTTTCGGACAAGTCGGGCGGTTGCTAAACTATTCAAGCTTAAATCCTATGGAGAGCGTTTGTGTCCAATCCCCCCAAAGTTCGCGTGGTCCAAGTCGGTTGTGGCGGCATGTCCGGCGCATGGACGGGCCCTGCCGTGAAAATGGCGAACGTGGAATATGTGGGGCTGGTGGATTTAAACAGGGCGAACGCGGAGAAACTGGCTGACAAGTCCGGACTTTCCCATTCGATCATCTATGGATCGCTCTCTGAGGCGATTGAGAAGGCCAAGCCGGACGCGGTGTTTGATGTAACGATCCCTGCGGCGCACGCGGCGGTGACGATCGAGGCGCTTTCCAAAGGCTGCCATGTCCTGGGCGAAAAGCCGATGAGCGATTCGCTAGACAACGCACGGAAGATGGTGGCCGCGGCCAAGGCGTCCGGCAAGCTTTACGCCGTGATTCAAAACCGCCGGTACGAAGCCAACATTCAGCGGGTGCAGAAATTCCTGGGGATTGGAGCCATCGGACGGCCGCACACGATCCACTCTGACTTTTTCATCGGGGCGCACTTTGGCGGCTTCCGCGATGAGATGCCTTTCCCGCTGATCGTAGATATGGCGATTCACACGTTTGATGCCGCGCGATTTATCGGCGGGTTGGACCCTGTGGCCGTCTATTGCCACTCCTATAACCCATCCAACTCCTGGTACAAGGGCGACGCCTCCTGCGTGGCGATCTTTGAAATGGTCGACAAGGCCGGTTCACCGGTGGTGTACTGCTATCGCGGATCGTGGTCGGCGGAAGGGCTGAGCACGACGTGGGAGAGCAACTGGCGGGTGATCGGCGAGAAGGGGACGCTGACGTGGGCCGGAAACAACGACATTAAAGCGCAGGCGATCAATCCCAATGGGAAGCATGCGTTTACATCTGAAATGATTGATCTGGCCGTGCCGGACACACATGTGGAATTCACGGGACATGCTGGTTTGATCAAGGATTTCATCGACGGGATCCAGACAGGCACGACGCCGCAGACGGTGTGCACGGACAACATCAAGTCGCTGGCGATGGTTTTGGCGGCAGTCGAAAGCGCACAGACCAAGACCCGCACTATCGTGCGCTGGTGAGGCCGGTCGACTCGCCTGCGCGTGGTAAAAAAGATTGAAAGACCGGAAAGATGGGTTCTGGGTCTTGGGTTCTGAGTCTTTCAGACTCGAATGCCCCGGGATTCCGGGTATTATTTGCAATTCAAAAACGATTCAAAACAAGATATACAACGATAAAGAAAGACAAGGACTGAGTTTATGAAGATTCAACTGCCGGATGGAAGTGTGAAAGAGTATGCGTCGCCGGTGTCGCCCGCGGAAGTGGCGGCGAGCATTGGCGCTGGTTTGGCGAAAGCGGCGATCGGCGCCAAGGTGAACGATGCGTTGTTCGACCTGAACCGGAAGATCGAAGGGGATGTGAACCTTTCAATCATCACGCGGCCGCGCGCGGATAAAGACGGCAAGACCAAGGGCGAGCACAACGCCGACGCGATGTATCTGCTGCGCCACTCCACGGCGCACGTCATGGCCGAAGCGATTACGCGGCTTTACCCGCAAGTAAAACTCGCCTACGGACCGCCGCTGGACAACGGCTTCTACTACGACGTCTACCTGGAAACGCCCATCAGCACGGACGATTTCGAGAAGATCGAAGCCGAGATGGCCAAGATCGTCGCGGAAGATCGCAAGTTCAACCGTTATGACCTGAGTCCAGATAAGGGGTTAGAGAAGGTCAAAGCGGAAGGCAACAAATACAAGCTGGACAACGCCGAGCGCGCGCTCAAGGGCGGCGCATCGACGCTCTCCTGGTACGCCACGGGCGAAATCGGCTCCCACTGGGAAGATCTCTGCATGGGGCCGCATATCCCCAGCACGTCGATCATCGGGGCGTTCAAAATCATGAGCGTGGCCGCCTCCCACTGGCACGGCGACATCACGCAGGATCGCTTCCAGCGCATCTACGGCACGGCATTCTTCTCTAAAGCTGACCTGGATACGTACTTAGCGCAACTGGAAGAAGCCAAGCAGCGCGATCACCGCGTCATCGGCCACAAGCTGGGCCTGTTTTTGATTGACGAACAGGTAGGCCAGGGCCTGGTGCTGTGGAAGCCGCGCGGCGGCATGGTGCGCCACCTGCTGCAGCAGTTCCTCACGGATGAACTGATGAAGCTGGGCTATGACCTGGTTTATACGCCCAACATCGGGAAGATCGACCTGTACAAGACGTCAGGCCATTACCCGTACTACGCCGATGCGCAGTTCCCCACGGTGAAGATGAAGGAACAGGCCGCGACGGTGGCGGCCGGGCGCGTGGACGACGAGGAATACCTCCTGAAGCCCATGAACTGTCCGCACCACATCAAGATCTACGCCAGCGACCCGCATTCCTACCGCGATCTGCCTATCCGCCTGGCGGAATTCGGCACGGTCTACCGCTTTGAGCAATCCGGCGAGCTCAACGGCCTCACCCGCGTGCGCGGCTTCACGCAGGACGACGCCCACATCTTCTGCACGCAGGACCAAGTGAAAAACGAGTTCCGCCAGACGATCAAGCTGGTGCAATTCGTCTTCGACACCTTTGGCTTCAAAGATGTGGCCATCCGCCTCTCCCTACGTGACCCCAAGAGCGATAAATACGTGGGAACGCCGGAGTTGTGGGACAACGCGGAAAAGGAACTGCGCGAAGTGCTCAACGAAATGGGCGTGCCTTACACGGAAGCGCAGGGCGAAGCCGCGTTCTACGGCCCGAAAACGGACTTCATCGTGCGCGACGTGATCGGCCGCAAGTGGCAGCTTGGCACGGTGCAGCTCGACTACAACCTGCCCGAGCGCTTCAAGCTGGAATACATCGGCGCCGACAACACTGCGCACCGGCCGGTGATGATCCATCGTGCGCCGTTTGGCTCGATGGAGCGGTTCATGGGCATCCTGATCGAGCATTTCGCCGGCGCGTTCCCACTGTGGATTGCCCCGGAACAGATCCGCGTGCTGCCGATTTCCGACAAGTTCAATGCGTATGCGGAATCGGTCTATGAGAAGCTCAAGGCGGCCGGCCTGCGTGTGACCATGGACCTTGCCAACGACCGCGTCAACGGCAAGATCAAGGTGGCGCAGGAGCTGAAAGTGCCTTACATGCTGGTCGTCGGTGGCAAGGACGAAGCTGCCGGCACCGTGAGCGTGCGCGCACGCGAAGCGTCACGCGGCGATCTTGGCGCCATTTCGTTTGATTCATTCCTGGCGCAGGCGCAGGAAGAGATCAAGAGCAAAGGCAAGACCCTGGTAGCCAAGGCCTGAAAGCACTGTAAGTTAAGAATGTAAATAACACGCGGCATGGCCCCAACGCCATGCCGCGTGTTTTTATGTCAGGCTTTGCCGAAGGCGTTTTTGATCGCTTTCAGGTAGCCATCCCCGTAGCGCTTTTCAGGCAGGAGATAGCACCCTTCGGTCCATTCATTCCAAGCGTTGATGAAGACTGCATTGAAGGCTTCAGGGTGAGATTGGCAATGCTTAAGCGCATTCTGGCAAAGGGTTTGGAAGCGCCTGGGCGTGTTGCCTTCGATGACGTGGATGTAAGGGTAATCGCGATTGCCCGTGAGGGGATTGGGGCCAAACGGCCAAGGCACCTCAGGCAGACAGCGCGGGGTGACATCCCAGCCGACTGTGACGACGGGCGCATGCGGAAGGGGGGTGGCAGCCATCGCCTGCCAGTGGCGCACATGCGCGCCCATAACATCTACGTAATCCTCAATGGGCTGATTGGTGGTGGCGCCGCCCAAGGCATTCGCCGGCAGGCCTGCGGCAGCGCTGATGACGTTGTAGCTGGTAGTGCTGGTAAACCCTGCTTCCTGCAAGAGTTCCACGCGGTCAGGGAGGAAGAGCATGGCGTTTAAATGAAGCTTGGGGAGCCCGGCTTTAGCGAGTTTACGATTATTTGAATCAAGGAGTTTTTTAAAGAGCTTGGGGCCGCCGATCTCAGAGACCAGATTATGAGGCAGAAAAAGGCTGAAAAAGAGCTCGCCATTGACCAGCCAGTGATTGGGCTGGCGGAAATAGTGGTCGATGCAGTAATCGATCACGCGCGAGAAATCCGTGGGCGTATGTCGGCAGGGGAGCCAGGAATTCCACGGCTTGCCGAAGGGGGCGGGGAAGTAATCGGCCCAGTTGTGGTTGGCCCACATGAGGGCGAACTTGATGCGGTCTTTGTTTTTGGCCTTTAAAAGGCCTTTTTCCAAGGCTTCGTGCATGAGTTGAACGCCGGAATACCAGTACCAGTCGACCAGGAAGACATCGATGCCGTGGTCAGCGGCAAGGGCGATTTCCTTGGCGGCCCATTTCGGGTCGCTCTCATTGAAGCAGCCCCAGGTGGGCTTGATGGGCTGGTAATGTCCTTTGTAGCGGGGTTTGGTGGATTTTAAGAGTTCCCATTCCGTCCAACCTTCCCCTTTCCATGAGGAAGCATGGTCGTAGGGGTGCCAGAGAGGGCAGTAAACAGCGGCGACTTCAGGGCGTTTTTTGTTGGCGTGGGGCATGGGATGGTTAATCGTTAATGCGGTACTGCGTGGCGAGCCAGACATTGGCAGTGGTTTTACCCCAGAAACTGCGGTGAACCCAGGGGATTTCAGCCGAAAGGGGGATGGTCTGGGCCTCGGCAACGGTGAGGTTGTCCTTGAAGGGAGCGGTGCCGATGCTGACGAATTGAGCGCGGCCGTCCATGAAGGCGACTGAATTGCCCAGGCCCTTGTGCTGAGCCGTGCTGGCGAGGGTGCCGGAGGTGTAAGAAGTACTTAAGCCGAAGGAGGGAATGGACATGTAGTAGATGGAATCGGCAAAGGCCCCCCCGCACCAGAGAAGGCCGACGTTTTGCACGGTCTGGAGATCTTCGAGGCGGTAGGAGGCGTAGCGGTCGGTGGTGGCAGGGGTGGTGGGGAGAAGGCGGTAGCGTAGGGAATTATTAACGGCATAAAGGTATTGAGGGAAGCCGCCGGTGTTTGAGCCCATGACTTTGGATTGGCAGAGGAAGGCGAAGGGTTTGTCGGATTTATAGTCGCCGGTGCCATTGGGGTTTCCGAGTTGGGCATAGGGACGGAGACGGGTGTACCAGTTGCCATAGCCGTAGCCTGTGGTGCCTTCGACGGGGGGCATGTAGTTCTTAAAGTCGTTGAAATAGGTGAGAAAGTGATAGGCCCCGCCGCGGACGTTTGCGACGTCGCGGATCTGCTCGGCCTGGTCGCGGGCTTTGCTGAGGGAAGGCATGACCAATGAAACGAGAAGGCCGATGATGGCGATGACCACGAGGAGTTCAACAATGGTGAAGGCGGCATTGCGAGGGGAGTGGCGGGCCATAAAAGTCCTTTAAAAAAAGCGGGCAGAAGGCATGTCATGGGCGCAAACTGAAATTTCAGCTTTCCAAGTATTTTTCAGATTTATTACATAAGAATGCGGAACCGATTACGCATCAATTTAGCAAAGGATATTTTGATTTCAATGGGAAATTGAAATTCTTTTATCAAGATCGATTGTTAACTGAAAAACTGAAATTAAAGAGAGATTACATCGACACCAGCGCGGAGCGTTTGGACTGTTCTCGGAGCTTGGCCGCGTTCGAACACCGTAAGGTGTGCGCCGGCATCGCTTTGCAGTGTGATGCGACGCTTGGCGATGGTGATGATGTCGACGTCGGCTTCCTGAGGGATGACGGCAATGTCGTCAGTGAGCGTGACGACCATGATCTGGCCTTTGGGCACGGCTAATTCATAGCGATTGCCAGCCCAAAGCAGGTGCACAGGCGCGGTGAGATTGGCCGTCCAATGGTCAATATTGAGAAGATAAATCACGCGGATGCCATCGGGACGGTCGTAAACAGTGAAGTTCACGTCGGCCGACCCTTCAATCCAGCCGCGGGCGGACTCGGCTTTAACCACCGCCTGGCCAAGGCTTTGGAGCTCGGCCTGATATGCCTCGCGTAGCGAGGGTTCACTGGGGTAGGCATCCTGAGGAAAGTAGATGACTTTGCCTTGGCCAACCTGACGGGTGATTTTCGGTCCAGAGAGCGGGATAGGGCCTAAGAGGGCTTCCAATGCAGGGGAGGTGCGGGGAAGGGCCGCGGGCTGGTTTCGGACGGTGTGGGTCGAGAGGTGTTTTTTGGAAAGCAGGAGAGTGCCGCCCTGCTGAACGTAGACCAGAAGACGCTGGAAGTCTTGCTCTTCAAAGGAGTTCCAGCCGAGGAAGGCGAGGGCTTGATATTGGTTGAGCGGGCCGTGCGCGGCCAAAGGTGTGATGTCGACTGGGCCAAACGGCGTGCCGGTGTACCAGCCTTCGGGCTTGTCGTCGTGGCAGTCGAGGCGGTAAATGGCGTCGAAGGTGGAGCGGGGATAGAAGGTGTTTAAGAGATCGAAACTTTCTTCCGGATGGCTGAATTTGAAGTCAGGGCGTTGATTTCCGAAGACGGTTTCGCGATAGAAGGATTGCCAGCCGCAGTAGCGACCCTGAAGGACGGCGATGGGGATGCGGGGTGTGCCGCGTCGGGGGTGGGTTTGGAGGAAACGGCGGAATTTCGTGTGGGTTTCGCGGTGAATCCGGCAGGCGTGGGAGTATTGGTCGTGAGCAGCGTACTCAGCATCCATGCGAATCAGGCCGTCTTCAAGATTGATGTGGGTGACGCCCTGGAGATAGCAGGTGGCCAGAGAGAGGAAATAGCGGTGTGCGTGGCCGGGGGTGTCGTGTGGGGCGCTGGCCCAGGACATGGCGAGGTGGGCGCCGAAGTCGGTTTTGCCATGCGCGGTGGATGCGCCGCGCAAAGCGCTGAGGAGCGGTTCTTCCGGGCCGTACATGGTTTCAGCACCAAGCCAGTCGTAACCGGCCTGGTAGAAATAGGAAAAGAGGGTGGTGGGGCCTGTATGGCGGGCAGCGGATTCGCGCTCGACAGCAAGGTTTTGGACCAGCTCGAGCGCGGCTTGGCACATGTCGGCGGCTTCAGGGACATGCAGGCGGATGCGGTTGCCTTCGCGGGTGAGCATGCGTTTGAAGCCGAGGATGAGATTGTCGTCGGAGCCGGGGAGGACGGGGCGACGGAAGAGGTCGCCCCAGAATGCGTTCCATTGGCGTTTAAAGGCGCCGTAGACGAAGTTGCCGTCTCGTTCGTGGGTTTGCCGCCCTAAGAACTCAGGGCTCGCCAGAAGGCTGTCTGACGGGTTTGCCGCGCGACCGGGGAGGGAGCGGCCGTCGCGGATGATGAAGTACCGCATTTTGAGGGCGGTGAGGATGGGAACGAGATATTTCCAGGTTTCCGGGTTGGTCTGGCGGGTGCCGGTCCAGTTATAGATGGGACGGAAACCAATGGCATTGCCGAGGTTGTGGGCGACGTACCACCCGAGGTAGGCGTGGAATGCCTCAGGAGTCTGGGGAATGTGGTGTTCGCTGACGGAAAGCAGGATGTCGTGGCCGCCGGTCGTGTCGATGGCGCGTTTGGGGGTGATTTTGAAGGAGTTTGCTTCGATTTGAGCCGTGAATGTGGTGTTTGCGGGGTCTGGATTGGGCGGGATCTGGACGACTTGAAGGCGGCTGCCGGCAGGTGTGTTGATCTCAAAAAGGGCTGGAAACGAGGTGTTTTGCGGGATGTATTCGGGATGGGCGAGGAGTTCGACCGGGCGGACGGATTCTTCAACGATGGACGCTTCCCAGACGTTAAACGGGAGGGCCGTCTCGTAATCCGCGTACAGAGCGAGGGTTAGGGTGTGTTGGCCGGGGGCAAGATCGGGGAGCGGGAGTTCAAAATCCGC
>CAZGOM010000140.1:0-14593 GCA_964527265.1 uncultured Phycisphaeraceae bacterium
GCGAGGGTTTCGCGGCGCATGCGCCATGGGCCGCGGGCGCTGAGGCCTGTAACTTCATTGGCACCAGTACCTTGGATGAGTCCGCCGGATTCGGGGTCGAAGGCGATGGGGCCGGTTTCGGGAATGGGTTGGCCGGTGATTGCGTCGTGGGCCAGAACGGGTCTGTAGCCGGCCTGATTGAGCAAAAAAGCCTGGAATTCAAGGAGATTCCACATGCGCTGGCGGAGGATTTCGGTGGTGGGGACTTCGTCGGCGTCGGGGGAGGGGGGAGGGGTTTTGAGGCTTAAAAAGAGGGTTTTCAGGGCGTCGTAGACTTCCGGGTGGGGGTCATTTTCGGCTAAAAGAGCCTGGGTTAATTCTCCGGCGAAGAGACCGAGTTTTTGGGCGCGTAAATCGGTGCGGAAGTGGCGGTAGGTTTGCTGGAGGTTCCACTCGGTCAAAGTGGCGAGGCCTTCGCCACTTTTGAGGGATGCCATAAGTTCGCCACCAGTAAGGAGTTCGAATCCACCGGAGAATTTCTGGGTACTGGAGGGGCTGAGGCGCTTGGAGCCTTTGGCGAGGCCGCGGACGACGCCGCGTTCTTTGCAGAGGAGGGTGACAAGCTGGCTTGTTTCAGACCAATCTGAGCATCTTAAGACCAAAGCCTGATCGCGGATTCGCATGGGTCAGCCCTCAGGTTTTGGGGTCACCTTTGATGGTGATTTTGACGTCGTTTGGTTTCGTCGATTGAGGTGTTTTCTCGGTGTGGAGTTTCTTGATGCGATGGGTGGACCAGTCGTTCACCTTGAGGTCCGGGGAGTCGGGGGAGGTATGTTTTTTGAGGATTTTATAGTGATTATCGCGCTGTGCGGGGGTGAAACCGGCGTCGCGGATGAGGCGGCAGAGAACGGGTTCATTGAGGCAATAGGTGGTGCCGGCGGAGGAGACGACATTTTCCTCCATCATGACACTTCCCATGTCGTTTGCGCCGAAAAAGAGTCCGATTTGACCGATTTTGGGACCCATGGTGACCCAGGAGGCGCCGATGGAGTGGAAATTATCCAGGAAAAGGCGGGAGATTGCCTGGGTGCGGAGATAGTCGGTGGCGCTGGACATGCGAAGCACTTTTCCGGCGTCTGGGGCGTCTTTTCCCAGGGCGAGCTCATCGCCGGGATACGGTTTTTCGGAAGAGGAGGCTGGGTCCCATTCCTTGAGGCGGCCGAGGGGTGTGTTTTCACGCTGGAAGGGCCAGGAGATGAAGGAGTGGTAGCGGCCGGGCCATTTTTGGGCGATGGCGATGTCCTGAGCGTCGCGGAGGCGGCGCATGTGGTCGATGCGGTCGAAGACGCCTTCGATGTGTCCGAACATCATGGTGCCGGAGGTGAACATGCCGAGGCGGTGGGCGGCGGACATGACGTCGATCCATTGCTGTCCGGTGGCTTTGCCCAGGCCGATGCGGCGGCGCACGTGGGGGGCGAAGATTTCGCCGCCGCCGCCGGGGAGGGAGTCGAGGCCGGCGGCCTGGAGGCGTTTAAGGATGTAATCGAGCTTTGCCTGCCAGACTTCGGGGGTGAGGGTGTGGCTTTCGCCTGGGGCGGTGGTGGGGAAGCCGGGGAGGTTGAAGATGGCGACGAATTCGACGACTTCCGGGGGAGAGAAGCCGTGGATGTGGATGTGCGGGAAGCGGGCTTTGATGCCGCGGAGCATTTCTTCGTAGAACTCGATGGGGAGCTCGGGGTGCATGCCGCCCTGGAGGAGGATCTGGGTGCCGCCGATGTCGGAGAGCTCCTGGATTTTCTGGTGGAGCTGCTGGGTGGTGAGGGTGTAGGCGTCTTTATCGCCCAGGTCACGGCGGAAGGCGCAGAAGGTGCAGCGGGCGGAGCAGACGTTGGTGTAGTTGATGTTGCGGTCGATGACATAGGTGCGTGGGGCGCCGCCGGAAGTGGAGGCAGATGAGCCGTGGATGCGGTCTGCGACGGCGGAGGCCCAGCGGCCGAGGTCGGTGAGTGGGGCTTCATTGAAGAGGCGGAGGGCTTCGAGGGGCGTGAGGCGGCGCGTGCCTGCGATGACGGCTGGGATGTCCAGGTCTTGCTCGAGGGATTGGGTTGGGGCGGGGGAGGTCATGGGGTGATTCTAGGGTGATGAAGGGCCGACGTAACAATATATCCCGTTGGGAGCGGGAAGGGGTGTGGGCAGATTGTCTCGCGTGTTGGGTACAGGGGCTTGGGTACAGGGTTGCGGGTACAGGGTACAGGGGGAGAGTCGTCCTGGGTCCTGCGTCCTGTGTCCTGGGTCGAAGAGTTTGGAGTTTGGAGTCGTGGAGCTTGGGTACAGGGTTGCGGGTACAGGGTACAGGGGGAGAGTCGTCTTGGGTCCTGGGTCGAAGAGTTTTAGAGTTTGGAGTTCTGGGTCTGGGGGCTGGGGTCTGGTCGGATTTAAGAGGTTGGGAGCCGATGGTTTGGATGGAGGCTTGGTGGTGGGAAGTGGTTTGGGGGCGTAGCGGGATGTCGGTTTGTTGCGGGGCATCACCAGGCAGAGCCAAACCGACAGGAACCGTCACTGGCGTTTCGGGCTAACCAGAGGGTGGGAGTCGATGGTTTGGGTGGAGGTTTGGTGGTGGGAAGTTGATTGGGGGCGCGACGGGATGCCTGTTTGTTGCGGCGTACCGCCAAACCGGCAGGAACCGTCACTGGCGTTTCGGGCTAACCAGAGGGAGGATTTTCAGGTTGTGGGGGGTTTTTGGCGCCAGGGGGTGCGGATGCCTTTGCCCCAGTTGCGCCACCAGATTTCGTGGCGGGGGTTGAAGACGGCGTCGTGGAGTGTGGCGCGGCGTTTGTAAGGGACGTAATTGCCGGTGTGCCAGCCGGAAGCGCGGTAGAGGGCGAAATCTCCGGCCATGAGGCGGAGCTGGACGGCGCCGGGCATGGCGCGGGTGTATTTGTCGCAGGAGAGTTCGCGGGTGATGGCGTCTGCGCCTTGCTGTTTTTGGCCGGGCCAGCCGACGCCGATCTCCTTGGGCTGCTGGATCAAGGCGGTTTCTCCGGGCAGGTCGAAGCTGCGGAGGTGGCTGCCGGGGACGTACCAGGTGCATTCGTCGTCATAGAGGGGGGAATTGATCTGGTGAGCCGTGTTCCAGTCGTAGATGAGTTCTTCGAAGTCTTCGAGGGAGAGTTTGGAGCTTTCAAGGCTGATGTCGCGGTGCCAGCTGGTGCACCAGGCGTCTTTGCTGGGCTCGAGGAGGATGCCCAGGACATCGAGCTTGCCGTAGTAGTGTTTGGGGGTGGTGACTTGCTGGAGTGCGTCGTTGATGGCGGGGAGCTGGGCGAAATCCTGGAAGGGTTTGAGGTCGAGCTGGTCGGCATAGCTGCCGACGGGCTGGATGCGTTGAGCCTGGGGGTCTTTTGCGCGGACGATTGCCGCGGCTTTTTCGGCCTGGACGCGGAGGTCGCTGATGAGTGAGGGGGGGATGATGCGTTTGAAGACGATGTAGCCGTCGCGGCGGTAGGAGGCGATGTCCTGTTCGGGGATTTTGTAGGTCATGGGGTGGTTCTTGGGTGAGATTGAGTTTGGGAGAAGGGGTTGGACGGGGATTTCATTTTTGCGTGAGTGTGAAAAATTGTAACGCGGAGGGGCGGGGGTGCAAGCGGGGAGGGGGGGAAAGCATTTGGAGGAATTGGCAGCGTGTGCGCCCGGGTTATCGGGTGGTCGGGTTGCCGGGGGGCTTCGAGAGCGCTGGTGTTGTGAGAAAGGTTGCTGGGATTGTGGGGCTTGAAACAGGCCGTGGGTGCTTCTCATGGACATGCGGGAAGGCGATTCGCGGCAGCATTGGCGGGTGGGCGTAATGCCAAATGCTTTTGCGCTGGGTGGAGGTGGTATGGTGAGAATTTAAGAGTGCATTCGGCGGGTTTGCCGCGATGTGGTGGGCGGGGTCGGCCTCTGGTCGCGAGCGCTTGGGGGCGGCTCGCTTCCCGGCGGCCTCGGTGCCTTGGTGTTCGGGCTGCGCAGGGTTAAGAAACCCCGCTTAGGCGCGAAGCGCGCTGCCGTGCGGACACGGCACCCTCAGCGGCACCGCCCGCCCTGGGGTTTTCGAGGGGTGGGAAGTAAGGGGCATTAAAGATTTGAGGAGAGAAAAGACCTTGTTTTAGAGAGTTTACATGAAAAAATACCTGTTCCCTTTGCCGTTTGTGGATGCGCTAGCGTTCTCCTTGTTTTGATTGAGGCGCATGACTAAGCGTGCTGGGATTGGGCGCGCGTGAAGCAGGTGTTTCGGAATGCGAACGATACGGCGAATGTGATGGACATGAATGGTCAAATGGAGGGGCAAAATATGGCGGTACAAAGCTGATTCAAAGCAAGGAGCAGAAGAAAGCGGTACAGGTTCTTCTCATTCGAGAGCCAAAAAGTCGAGTTTATTCTTTGCGTATACTGGAAAGTACCAATCACATGGTAACATCAAGTATTCCACGAATTGCATAGGTACAGAAAAGTTGGAGCAGAATAATGTCGGAATATGACTTTGCAACATGCCTTTCGTCTCTTGATTTTGAGCGGCTTTCAAAAGATCTTTTTGAGGCCGAGCTAGGTATTTCACTGGAGATTTTTCCAGAAGGTCGAGATCAAGGTATTGATCTTCGGTATGTGGCGCCGAAGAAGAATAAATGGACATGTGGGGTTAATGGGTCTCCAGATATTATAATACAATGCAAGAGATATTCTAAATTTTCTAATCTAAAATCGGATCTTAAAAAAGGAGAGCTAGAAAAAATACGTAAGTTATCCCCTGTGCGTTATATTCTAATAACTTCAGTGTCCCTGACACCATTGCAGTCTGATGAGCTGAGGAATCTATTGCATCCATACGTAAGTACAACGGGAGATATTTATGGTCGAGAACGTATTAATAGCCTTCTTGGAAAACATTCGGAAATCGAAAGGAGGCATGTAAAATTGTGGGTGTCGTCAGCTGGGGTTCTTGATTCCATTATCAATGCGACCACACATATAGTGTCACATGAGGAGGTCGAGCGGACTCTGGAGGCCGCAAAAATTTATGTGCGCAACCCCAGTTTTGATGAAGCATTGGCTGTGCTGGACAGGGAGCGTGTATGTATTATATCTGGGCAACCTGGTATTGGGAAGACTACTTTAGCCAGAATGTTATTGATTTACTATCTTAGACGTGGCTTTGAGGTGATAAAAATTGAAAGTGATGTTTCAGAGGCCCGTGCTGTCGGTTTTTCTGGGAAGCCACGTTTCTATTATTACGATGATTTTCTTGGGCAGACAACACAAGCCGATAAACTGAATAAAAATGAAGATCAGAAATTGCTTGATTTTATGCGAAGTGTTCAAACATCAAAAGATTCGGTATTTGTACTCACTACTCGGGAGTACATATTAAACCAAGCTAAAATTGTCTATGAAAAGATTGCGCGTGAGAACTTCAATTATCGTACTTGTATTATTGATTTGAGCAAGTATTCGCGACGTATGCGGGCTGAGATATTATATAATCATCTCCATTTCTCAGATATGCCGGGGGAATATATTGAGAGTTTGAGGAAATCGCGTGGTTATATAAAAATTATCGGGCATAAAAACTATAGTCCTCGTTTAATTCACTATCTAACAAATTTTAGTTGGATGCGTGAAACTTCTCCAGATAAATACTTGAGCTTATTTCTTCAGCATTTGGATAATCCAGTTGAAATTTGGGAGCACGCCAAAACTCATCTATCTGATAGCGCTCAACATCTTCTTTTGGTTCTTACTACACTTCCTTTGGAGGTACGTCTCGCTGATATGGAGTCAGCATTTAAAAGTTTTTGTAACACCCAGCATCTGAAATATAAGTTTTTGCGATCGTCCATGGATTTTAAGAATGCGCTTAAGGAGCTGGATGGTACTTTTATCGCGACAAGAGTTGTTGAGGAAACCGTATTGATACGCTTTGAAAATCCTTCAATACGTGATTTTATGGAGAATTTTTTGTTGCGCGAAGAAGTGAGCGATAGCCTTTTTGAGTCAATGGTGTTCTTTGAGCAGGCGAACTGGTTGGTTGATATATATATTGAAAAATCCGTGTCACTTAAGCGTTCTCGAGATACATATGACAAAAATATTCTATCTACTCTTCGGCGCTTATTGGAAGCCGGTAGTTGCTCGATTACAGTTTCAGGTATTGGCATTTATAGTTCCCACCGACTAATTTCACATGAGGTAAACTTGGCTTCGAGGCTGTCCCTTGTGGCAATAATCGGATCGGAAAATATCGATAATAATTGGAAATGGTTGGATGAAAAACTAATTGAATTGGCTGGCAGGGTTGGGAGCAGTGGTGTTTCTCTTCGTTCGTGCGTCAATGAGATGGAGAATTTGAAGGGTACTGGATGTTTAAACCGGGAATCAGGAAAATATTTGATTCAGACGATGAAGGATTGTGCAACTAATGAGCCTGAAGATTTGGATGATGTTGAAATTTTGGTTGGGTTTATTAAGTCTGCTTCAGAGCAATTTACAGATGAAGAAGTAAAGAATGCAGGTGAACTGTTTGAAAATTTTGTTGATTGGTATATTCAGAATGATATACAGGATGTCGATATTTTACGAGAGGATGCGGTGCGCATTCATGATTTAGGAACTTTCTTTGATATTGATACTCATAGTGCAGAACAGACTCTAAATCGGCGTGCCGATGAAATTGATCAAGATAATGATCCTCCCTTTGGGGGTGATGATGATAGAAGGTGGATTCCAAATAATAAGCCTCTGCATTATCCTCCGCAGGCACCTATTGATTCTGGTTATTGCTCTGACGAAGAAATTGATTCCATGTTTGATACTTTGGAATAAGCAATTACGAAACTGATATTTAGAGTCAATAAGCTTTTTTTGATGGGGATCCAGGGGGTTGCGCGTGGACTTGCTACCCTAGGCTTTCCTGCTTTTGGCACATGAACACGTTGAGCAAGAGGCTAAGTATTGGATTGGCTCTTTACAGGGTTTTTAGTGGTTATAGATCGAACTAGAGCGGTTGATGTGCGAGTGCTTACCCAAAATGCCCTCGAAAGTGCTGCCTGCTTAGAATTGCAGTTTTAGGCAGATCTGAAGAATCGGTATTCGTGGTGGTAGGCCATGGCTTGGGGTCAGGTTGCAAACGTTGGGGGAGTTGGAGGGGTTTGTCTGAGAAGGAGGAATTGTAGAGAGTCGGTGGTCAAATGGCTGAGGGTAGTCTGCAAATGTGTTATTCTTTTACTCATGAAACAACGATTTCTTCACCTGTCTATGTTGCTCGGACTTTCCACGCTTTTGGCATGCAGCCAAAGTGACCCCAACCAATCCGAAGCTTCGGAGTCCGCTGTACGCGAGAAGCATGTCCAAAAGTTTACCGAAAGACGGGAGGCTAAAGCAGGTGATATCCAGATTGTTGGGCTGGAACCTGGAATGGATGGGATCAATATTGAATTTAGGACCAGCCAGGCCAAATCGGTTTCGGGAGTTCCAGCGGGAAACCACGAGTCGTTTATTCAACTGTTTTTCACAAAGGTATACCTCGGACCTAAGACTACTAACGCCATTGCGGCACCCGAAGAAATATTTGGAAAGCAGTTTGCTCCCGGGGCCGTGCGATTGGAGATTTCATCATCTTCAGATGAAAAGTCGAAGAAGACATGGTACGAAAATCGGGAAACGATAGTTGTGAGCAAAAATACTCCGAATGTTCTTCGAATTGATACTTTTAAGAAAGACTAATTACCGCTAGAAGGCTCAATAATTAGGTAGGGAAGATGTGGGGTGTTAGATTTTTACGGGCGGACGTGGGCGGCGCGAGGATGCGAGAGAGTTGAGAGAGTCACTGGCAGTTTCGCTCGGCTTTAAGGGCTTGCTGCACTACCGGGTATTCTTCGGGTTGCTATCTCGGGCTTGGGGGTTTGTGCTGGTTTTGAGGCGGTCGGAGGTCGCACGGGATGTCTGCTTGTGCGGAGTACCGCCAAGCAGACAGGAGTCGTCGCTGGCGCTTCCCGCTAACTTTTCAGTCGGTGGCGTGGGCCGGGGGAGGGGGTGGGTTGGAGGTGTGATGGGAAAGTGAGCGTATGGGGTGGTTTGTTTGTTTGCCGGTTTTAGGCGGATTTGAGAAATCGGTGTTCGCGGTGGTAGGCCATGGCTTGGGGGTCAGGTTGGAAGCAGGTGGGGAGTTGAAGGGGTTTGTTGGAGAAGGTGTGGAAGGAGGCGTTATAGAGGGAGTCGGAGGTTAGTTTGCTGAGGGCTGGGGAGAGGATGAGGCGCCAGTCTGGGGTGAAGGAGATTAAGCCGCGGTCGAAGGCGCGGTCGTGGAGGACGTTTAAGCAGAGGCCGTTGCGGGGGTCGGCGCGGCGGTGTTGGTCGTTTGCCCAGGGGATGATGTGGGAGGCGTTTAGAAGGGCAGGGATGGAGGAGCCGGTGATGGCGCAGCGGTTTTCGTATGCCGCGAGGACGGATTGGCGGAAGAAGGTTTGGACGCGGCGGACGCGGATGAGTTGAAGGGAGTCGGTGGGGCCTTCTGGGGGATTGAAGGTGGGTTGTGTGTTTGCGGGAGAGGCGGAGGCGATGAAGTTAGCGAGGGCGGTTTCGGCCTGGTCGGCGATGGTTTCGCTGTCGGCGGTGAATTCGTCCCAGAGTTGGTGATCGGCTTTGCTGGTGTTGGAAAGGGCGGTTATGCCGCGTGATTGGTGGGCGGGGTCGAAGCTGGCGAAATTGCATGCTTTCATGGCGACGGCGCTGGGTGTGCGGCCGATGAGGTGGCTGAGTTGGATGATGTCGGGATTTTTGGAGTGGAGTTTGCCGAACGGGGTTTGGCAGTAAAGGCGGAATGCGACGAGGAGTTGATCGCGCGTCCAGGGGAGTTGTTTGGCCATGGTGGGATGATCGGAGGTGGGGTGGGCTGGCGCAAGGGGCGGGTCTTGGGTGAAGAGCGGAATTTTTGACTGGGATTAAGAGGATTGAGGATGATTAAGAGGATTGGGAATTTAAATGAGTGTGTTGATTCTTTACGGGTTTGTCGGCATGGGCTTGGGCGCGTGCAAGAGCCTTTGCTTCTTCTATTTACCGGGGGTATCGCGTGAAATACACGTTCAACCCCCGGCTAGAGTATTTTTTATAAATTCGTGTCCCATCGCAGAAGAAAAAGACATGCTCACGCGGACGAGAGCATGGCACGCAGAAACAGACGCGATGAGAATTTATGAAAAGTACTCTAATGGCTGCGATCCCTCCGGGATCAGGAATCGGATGCAGCGTTTGCCGGGCTAACTTTTTCAGTTGGTGGCGAGGGCCGGGGAGAGGTGCGGAATGGGAGATTGGCATGGGTGTTTGTGCTGGTTTTGAGGTGGTCGGAAGTCGCACGGGATGTCTGCTTGTGCGGCGGACCGCCAAGCAGACAGGAGTCGTCGCTGGCGCTTCCGGCTAACTTTTCAGTTGGTGGCGCGGGCCGAGGAGGGGGCGAAACGTGACACTGGCGCAGACGCCAGTGGCATTGGGAGGATGGTGTTGATTGTGGGCGGCTTGTGATGTTTGTTGGTCGAGCGGGAAGGAGGGGAATCGCGGGGACGCGATTAGAGAGTAGATGCGAGTGAGTGGAAAGTAGGAATGGGGCGTGGTTGGTGTGGCGGAAGGGGGATGGGAGATGTTGGATGTGGCGGAGGGAGAAGATTCGTGGAGGAAGAATGAGGGCGTGACAGTTCACTTATGTCGGTGGAGTGAGGCGATTGGGAGCCGGCGGGACGCCCCCCGAAAGCGCTCCCGGTGGCGCGGCGAATGTGGAAAGGGTGTTAGTAAGGTTTTTGTTAGGATTTTTTACGATTTAGTGGGTTGTTGTAAGTGGTTTATTTATAGTGAATTATGTTCGATGGGGTTGTTGTAAGACGGGTTGTTTGTATAAAAACAGTACAAATAGCGTTGACATGGCGGGATTATGGGTTATAATTTGTACATGAATCGAACTTGGTTATAAAAAACGGGATGGGTCTTGGGTCTTGGGTTCTGGGTTCTGTCAGAGGGAAGGAGAGCTTGCGTCCTGCGTCCTGGGTCCTGGGTCCTGGGTCCTGGGTCCTGGGTCCAGAGCCCCGGGTCCCGGGTCCTGAGTCAAAGAGTTCAGAGTTGGGATGTGGTTTGTTCAGAGGTTTCAGGCGGGGGCCGATGTTTGATCGAATTGAGGAAATCGATTTAGCGGAATGCTTAAAGGCTCATTTTGATCATCGGTCTTCCGCCTGAAATCTTTGGGAGTACAGGGTTGCGGGTACAGGGTACAGGGGAAGAAGTCCTGGGTCCAGAGTCCTGTGTCCTGTGTCCTGGGTCGAAGAGTTTTGGAGTTCAGAGTTTCGGAGTGAGTGTTGTTGGTTTTTTTGGAGGGTTTGTGGGTGTGGTGGTGGACTTTAACGGGATGTCGGTTTGAGCGGAGTACCGCCAAGCCGACAGGAACCGTCACTGGCGTTTGGGGCTAATACAACGCTAGAAAAAGAAATGTCGCATTCCAGGCATGACTAAGTCCAGTCAAAAGCGGGCGAAAAACAAGACATGCTCACGCAGACGAGAGCATGGCACACAGAAATGAAACGTCGTGGCGTTGTAGTACTAACAAGAGAAGAACTTTTTTAAGAAGGAGTGTTTTATGAAACTTATCAGCTTGCCGATCGATCAGTTGTTTTTTGACCCGGCGAATGCGCGGAAGCATGGGTCGCGGAATCTGGATGCGATTAAGGCGTCGCTTAAGAAGTTTGGGCAGCAGAAGCCGATCGTGGTGGATGCGAACAATACGGTGCTGGCGGGGAATGGGACGCTGCGGGCGGCGTATGAGCTGGGATGGGCGCATATCCAGTGCGTGAGGTCGTCGCTGCGGGCGGTGGAGGCATCGGCGTTTGCGATAGCGGACAACCGGACGGCGGAATTGGCGGAGTGGGATATGGAGAGATTGGCGAAGACGCTGGATGCCGTGGAGGAGGATCCGGGGGCGCAGTTGTGGTCGACGGGATTTGACCGGGCGGAGCTGGCAGGGCTGGTAAGCAAGCTGGGGCTGGACGGTGGGGAGGAGAGGATGCCGGAGCTTGCAACGGTGTATCGGCTGGTGATTAATTGCGGGGATGCCGCGAGCCAGGAGGCGCTTTATGAGCGGCTGACGGCGGAGGGGTTGAAGGTGAGGGTGCAGACGCTTTGAAGAGGGGTACAGGGTTTGGGGTATTGGGTTCTGTCAGAGGGAGGGAGTCGTCCTGGGGCCTGGGTTCTGGGTCCTGGGTACAGGGTTTTGAGTACAGGGTACAGGGGTGAAGAGTGAAGAGTCCTGGGTCCTGGGTCGAAGAGTTCGGAGTTGCAGAGTCTCAGAGTGAGGTGTGGTTTGGTGTTGGTTTTTTTGAAGGTTTATGCGGGGTGGGCTTCGCTTCCGAAAGGATTCAGCCCACCCTGAACGGAGAAGGAGACGCAGTTTTTGTCCAGAGGTTTCAGGCGGGGGCCGGTGTTTGATCGAATTGAGGAAATCGAGTTAGCGGAATGCTTAAATGGCTCATTTTGATCACCGGTCTTCCGCCTGAAACCTCTGGAGTACAGGGTTGCGGGTACAGGGTACAGGGGTGAAGAGTCGTGGGTTTTGGGTAGTGGGTTCTGTCAGAGGGAAGGAGAGGAGAGCTTGCGTCCTGGGTCCTGGGTCGAAGAGTTTGGAGTTTGGGAGTGAGGTGTTGTTGGTTGTTGGTTTTTTTGAGGGTTTGTGGGTGTTTTGAAAGTGCAACGGGATGCCTGTTTGTTGCGGGGTACCGCCAAACAGGCAAGAACCGTCACTGGCGTTTCGGGCTAACCAGAGTGGATGAAGAAAAACAAAGGAGGTTTGGGATGGAACGGGTGGAATTGGAGACGCGGGTGGGGCAGAGCTATCGGGTGCAGTATGCGAGCGATATGTTTGGGTTTGCGCATGGCGGGGTGGTGAAGCGGGTGGTGGAGGGGGAATTGCCGCGGAAGGAGGAGGAGTGGCGGGTGGGTGCGATTGTGGGGCCTTCGGGGTCTGGGAAGTCGAGTTTTGCGCGTGGGGTGATTCGGCCTGGGGGGGCGATTGAGGGGGTGATGTTGATGGCGGGGGGCTGGCCGGCGGAGGGGTCGGTGATGGATGGGTTTCCGGCGGGGCTGACGGCGGAGGAGGTGACGGGTGCGCTGACGCAGGCGGGGCTGGGCGGGACGCGGGATTGGGTTAAGCCGTTCGGCGTGCTGTCGGGCGGGGAGCAGGCGCGGGCGGAGCTGGCGCGTGGGCTGGTGAGCGGAGCGGAGTGCATCGGCGTGGATGAATTTACGGCGACGCTGGACCGGGAGACGGCGAAGCTGGTGGCGCTGGCGAGCGCGCGGGCGGTGCGGAGCGGGAAGGCGAAGGCGAAGCGGATGGTGGCGGTGACGTGCCATGAGGATGTGGTTAGGTGGCTGGAGGCGGATTGGGTGTTGGAGATGCCGAGCGGGCGTCTGACACGGGGGCGGCTTTGTCGACCTGGGATTGTCGTGGAGGTGCGGTCGTGTTCCCGAAGGGTGTGGAGCGGCTTTGCGGAGCATCATTATTTGAATGCCGAGCTGAGTCCGGTGTCGCGGTGTTATGCGGCGTGTGTGGAGGGAGAGGCGGTGGGATTTTGCGCGACGGTGGCGGCGATGGGGCAGGATAAGCGGAGGCGGCTGGTGCATCGGCTGGTGGTATTGCCGCGCTGGCAGGGAGTGGGCGTGGGGCGGGCGCTGCTGGGGGCGGTGGCGGATGTGGAGACGCGGGACGGGCCGCTGAGCCTGGTGACGTCGCACCCGGGATTGGCGCGTGCCTTGAAGGGAGACCGGCAGTGGCGGGCGCGGCGGGGGGCGAGCGAGGCGCGCGTGCAGCATGGGATGAGGAAGCGATTGGGGAGGGCGTATATGGGGCATGGGCGGGTGACGATTTCGTTTGAGACGGATGGGGGGTTGCGAGGGTCTGGGGTCTAGGGTCTGGTCAGAGGAAGAAGGGATGTGTTTTTTGGTTGCTTTTTGAAAGTCGTCTTTGACACAGATTTACAAGATTTTAAGAACAGATTTACAAAGAAGGAGGTGAGGGTGGATTAGCTGTGCTGCGATTTGGATGACTTGCGGTGAATGTGTTTGTGGTGTTTGAAGCGACGTTTTGGGCTTTTTTTAAGGAGTGGTGTGATGAGTGCGAAGCGTGGTGAAGCGGTGGCGTTTGATATGGAGCGGGCGATTGAGCTGACGAAGCTGGGAGCGAGTGATGAGGAGGTGGTGAGCATTCTGGGTGTGGATGCCGGGGAGCTGACGGAGGAGCGGATGAAGGAGCTGCGGCGGTATCGGAGCGAGCGGTCGGTGCGGCTGAAGGCGAAGCTGTATGAGCTGGCGCTGAAGGGGAATGCGCAGGCGGTGCTGCGGTTGATGAAGGAAGGGGAGGGGAGAAAGGTACAAGGGAAAAGGGGTAAGGGATAAGTGGAGAGGGAGCGGAGAGGAAAGGAGTTGTCCAGAGGTTTCAGGCGGGGGCCGGTGTTTGTTGGAATGGGAAGTCCGATCACCGAAGGGCTTGTTTGGCGCATCGGTCTTCGCCTGAAATCTTTGGATGCCAACCACGCGGACGTGTTTGGAGTCGCGGGTACAGGGTCCTGAGTACAGGGTCGAAGAGTGAAGAGCCGTGGGTTCTGGGTAGTGGGTATTGGGTTCTGTCAGAGGGAGGGAGAGGAGAAAGATGGGGAGTTTGAAGTGAGTGGTTTTTGGGTTGAGAGATGGTGCTGCTGAGTTTTTAAAAGTTCGTGGAAGAAATGTACCGGCTTGGGCCGGCTTGAAAGCGTGACGCCCGGAAATGGGCGGGTGGTTGTTGTTTGGTTGCTTTTTCCTGGGAGATACAGCGATGACTGGCGAAACGATGGTTGCGGAAATGGTGGGTGGTGCTGGTTTGTCGGGTGATGCGTTGACGGAGGTCGGCGCGGTGCGGTCGTACCTGGGGTTAAAGGAGGGGGAGGGGGATGATCGGCTAATCATTGGCTGCATCAATGAGGCGAGCGCGTGGATTGAGCGGGTGACGGGGCGGAGTTTTAAGGTTCGGGAGCGGGCGGAGTTTTTGAGTGTGGAAGAGGGGCAGGGGCGGTTGAAGCTGGCGCATATGCCGGTGGTTGGGCGTGCGCGGGTGCATGTGGGGCCGATGCGGGGCTTGGAGGTGCGGCGCGTGCATGCCGCGCTGGAGGCGACTGTGTCGACGGGGGCGGAGGGCGTGGTGCTGCGATGGGTGGATGCGTTGGGGGGTGAGCGGGAGGTGGTGGCGGGGGTTGGAGGGGGGCGGTCGCTTCGGGATGTGGCGCGGGAGATTTCGGGTGTGGCTGGGTGGTCTGCTTCTGCCGCGGGCGGGTGGGGGGCGGAGATGCTGATTCCGGGGCAGGTGGTGGATGCGCAGGGTGAATGGGGCGGGCAGTTGATGGGGTGCGTGCGGGAGGTGGGATGCCGGGTTTTGGAGGAGGAGGGTGTGGTGTTGCTGGAGCGGGTGGTGCGAAGGGCGGGTGTGGTGAGGGTGGGCTATCGGGCGGGGTATGAGGTTGTGCCGCGGGAGGTGGAGGTGTTGTGTGTGAGGTTGGCGGGGGAGAGGTGGGAGAGGTTTGGGGTG
>CAZGOM010000141.1:0-14478 GCA_964527265.1 uncultured Phycisphaeraceae bacterium
TCTCCATCGGCCTCGTCACCGAGGGCGGCAAAGACGTCTACCTCACCGACATCCAAGGTGAAGAAGATCACTTCGGCGATATGGACTTCAAAGTCTGCGGCACCAAGGACGGCATTACCGCCATCCAGCTCGACCTCAAGATCCGCGGCCTCACCATGGATCAGATCCGCAAAACCTTCGAGCTCGCCAAGATCAACCGCCTCCAGATCATTGACATGATTGAAGAATGCATCCCCGAGCCCCGCGCCGAAATCTCCCGTTACGCGCCCCGGATGCTCACCACCACCATCCACCCCGAGAAGATCGGCAAGCTCATCGGGCCCGGCGGCAAAACCATCCGCGCCATCCAGGAATCCACCGGCGCAACCATCGAAGTCGAAGAAGATGGAACGGTCTTCATCTCCGCCGTCGGCGAAGGCAAGGCCGAGCGCGCTCTCGAAGAAGTCGAGAAGCTCTGCGCCGAAGTTAAAGTCGGCGCCGTCTACACGGGCCGCGTCTCCACCATCAAGGATTTCGGCGCATTTGTTGAAGTCATCCCCGGCCAGGACGGCCTCTGCCACATCTCCGAACTGGCCGACGGGTTCGTGGAAAAAGTCACCGATATCGTCAAGGTCGGCGACATCATCCGCGTCAAGGTTCTCCTCATCGACGACCAGGGCCGCGTCAAACTTTCTCGAAAAGCCGTCATCAAGGAAGAAAATGCTCTTGCGCAGCCCAAGGCTGAGTAAGTAAGATTCAAGACAGTGGTTCACCCGTCCTGACCCCGCGTAAACACGCCCCGGAACCGGCGCCTGCTCTCACACCAGAGGCAGGTAAAGCGCTCGACCGCTCACCGACAGGGGATTTTTAGCGGGGCAGGATGGGAAGACCGCTTAGGGCCATTTAAAGCCCTGCTTGAGAGTCCGATTCCCGCAGCGTTTTTCGCTTGCGCGTCGGCCTCTCAAGCAGGGCTTTTAAGAACCCGAGTGCGTCCCGGGTCCGGCGTTAATCGGTTGAGTGCCGGTTAAATGGCGGACCCAGTGAGAGAAGAGAGTGCCCGGGGGCATTTCGTCTGTTAGGGGCGTGCAATGGCTTAGTCCTTGTCCGCAGGCCGTTTATGTATCCTGTCGACCATGTCTCTGGCCACGTCTGAACATCTCAAGAATGGAAAATGACTCAAAAAGAGCATGAATGGCGCGTTTTTGCTTGTTTGCGCCAAACACGCGATCAACAGTCATTTCCCGGACATTTTCCATCTAAAGTGGAAACGCCCGTGATTCGCCGGTGTTCCGCAGAAGTCTGAAATTCCAAGCTAAATCACCCAGATTCTTTTCTCCTTTGGGTCTTTAGTCTTCTGGCGCTTCATACCTCTGACTGACCCTCGAAACAGTGGTTCCCATCTCTTTCATTTCTTTTCTTTTTTTATTCAGGAGTCGTTCGATGATTACCCAGGGAAGAGTCAAGTGGTTTGATCCCAAAAAAGGTTTTGGGTTCATCGTCGGGCCAGAAGGCCAGGACGTTTTTGTTCACTTCACTCAAATCAAAGGCGACGGCTTTAAGTCCCTCAAGGACAACGAAGCCGTCGACTATGAGCTGATCCAAGGCGACAAAGGCTGGCAGGCACGCAACGTGAATCGTTCTCTTGTCGCTCAAGCCGTGCCCCAGGCCGTGCGCTGATCAACGCCCATAGACCATCGTCTACCTAAAACCCTGCCATGCCCAGGGTTGTGTCAAAACATATCGCAACGGCATTCACCCCAGTAGCCTCCTTGAGCCTCCAGGGCCTCTCACCCCGGTACGCACAAGGAGGTTTTTATTTGCCCCACAAAAATCTCGACCCTGGACCCTGGATGCGTGACCTCTCCGTCACTTCACGCCCACCGCCTCCACCTGCTTCACATACACCTCTTCCAGCATCCGCTTGCACAGCACCTCAAAATCCGGTGCCGCCACATCCGTCGAATCCGTCATCGGGTTGAGCATCACCACATTCACCGGCGGGAAAAATGCTAGAAACATTCCGCGATCCACCTCCGGTCCAAGCACAGTGAAAACCGGCCGCTTGTCTGTTTTATCGATCGGCTCCGTCGGCATGCCGTGCGTATAACCTTCCTCTCCCGTCCCCGTGCAGGAAATCCGCTCAATCAATAACCCGTACCGCTTCGCCATCGGCGCAAGCACGTTATCCGTTGTCCACAGCCGGTTGTTCTTTAACCGCGAGAATCGGTATTCATAATTCCCGTGCAATGAAATAAGCGTGTTGCTCAGCAGCATCGCACGGTGGTTGATGTACTGCCGCTCATTGGCCGGCACCAGGCTCTGCAGCCGCACCGAAAGTTCTTTGACAAAAAGCTGCGCATAAACCGTGTCCAGCCACAAAAAATCCTTCCCTGATACCGTCGGCGTATTCGCCGCGATGTAGGGGTCCGGCGGCTTCACAAACGGCCGTCCCAGCGCATCCGCCGTCCGTTCATGCCCCGTCAGGTGCCCCGCGGGCATAGTCGTCGGCCCGCCCCCGATCGCCGGCGGCGGCACGCCGTACACAGTCACATCCGACAGCCGAATCACCTGAATATCCCCCCGCCCCGCCCGCTTGGCCGCCTCCACTGCCCACCCATCCAATTCATTCCCCGTCACAATCAAAAGCGCCGCATTCTTGAACTTCTCCAGCGCCTTCTCGCCAGGTACAAACACTGCCGGATCCGCACCCGTCTCCAACAGCACGCGGCATTCTCCCGAACTGCCCAACAAGCGCTCGGCCGCCAACCCCAGCGCCGGCACCGAAGACACTACAACAATCCGTCCACCCGGCGCGCTCAGAGACCCCGGAGTCGCACCCTTGCGCCCCGTCAATATCAACAGCCACATCCCCGCCAGCCCGACCACCACAATCACAACTAAAATCCCAAATCGCGCCATTTCTTCACTTTCTCAACTCTTTACTCACCACCGGTCACTCAAGCCCTACTTCCCATCCAGCTTCACAATCCACTTCACCGTCCAGCTCTTTTGTCCCGTCACCGGCACTCCAACCGGCCCGATCACAAACCCGTCATACGCCTTCGCATCCGGCCCCGTCAGGATCTTCATCTTCGCCATCACGTCATCCGGGTATTTGACGCCCTTGTCCACCACCGAGTTCACGCCCGTCGGCGTCTCCGCATTAAATTGCATGTAATCGTCTTCGCTGGGCGTCGGCACCAAAAGCCGCATCAGCACTTCCCCCCCGCTCGCCTTGGTCACCGCAATCGCCTTTCCATCCACCACCATTGCCGTGTCCTGCACGCCATACCCCACCTTGATCGTCACATCACGCGTGTGCAAGTCCCGATTCCCAAGGGTCGTCGTCACGTATAACGCCCCGTTGTCCATCATCCGGAAATCCCGAGTCAGCACCCAGCCATCTGACTTCTGGCATGCAAACGTCATCTGCCCGATGTTCATATACGTCAGCCGAAACATCGCCTTCGCCAAGTTCGGTGCCTCCGGCGTCAGCGTGATTGTCTCCCCCCCATCAAACACGTGGTACTCATTCATCACGATCGCTTTGTTCTCAACGAAAACCACCTCATCAGTGCTCTCGTCCCGCTTCATATTCATCTGCGCCCGGTCGCTGCGGCTAAACGCAACGATCTGCGCCCCCACCGGATCCACCCACACGCTCGACGTCTTCATCGACATCCGATACACCTGGCGTCCGCCCTTCATCTCTTTATAGATGTAAGGCGTCACCGCGATGTTCGTCGCGTTGTACATTTCCGCGGAGCATCCGCAAAGCCCGAACACCATCCCACTCAACAACATCAAAGTCAGACAATTTTTCATCCCGGCAATGATAACCGGCCCGCAAAAGTACTTTGGGAATTTCCTCGCCACGGGTATCCTTGCCCCAACCATCTATAGCCCGGGCGCCGCACACATGCCTGAACAATCCCCATCAGAACCAGTGATTCATTTTGATGTCAATGAATGGGATCGATCAGGCGATTGGGTCATACTGCGCACCCATCGGACAACTTACCGCATTGCCGTGCTCATCGACCCGTCGCATTTCACACGTCAGCTTGTGGCCATCCGACAGATGTCCGAAACCTACCGAAACATGCCGCCGTCACAGTTCCGCCGTGTGATCATCAACGGGAGAGTACCACTGGGAGAATTCTCTCCCGTTGAAATCACTCGCATCAGATCTCTCGCCGACTCTCTCGGCCTGGCGCTGGATATCCAAACCATTTCAGAAACAACTGAGAGTCCCTACGAAAAATCACACAACATCTTCTGGTTGATCGATGATGACGCCCTTTGTCAACGCATCGTTCGGGAAATGCTGGCCGCCGGGGTACCCGTCGAACTTTCAGAAGTCGATTGACGCTGGCAGCACATCAACCCAACCACGCCTTCTACGCCTTCGCATTCACCGCGGCCTTCGCGGCGGCCACGGTCTCACGCACTTCGCTCTCCGCACATCCGCATCCCGTCATCTCCATCGGCACGCCCGTTTCCAAAAAACTCTTCAAACTCGAAAGCACGCGCGGCCAGCCGATCTGAATCGTCTCAAACACCATCGACCCCTTCTCGAACGTATCGTGCAGCACCGTCAGCTTCACCTGCCGGCCCACCGTTTCCAACGTGTACGTCACTCGCGACGGCGCCTCCGCTTTGGGTAAATCAAGGTTCTGTGGTTCCCAGGTAAACACCAGTCGGCTGGGCCGATCAATCTCCAGCACCTTGCCTGTAATCCCCACCGAGCCATCGGGCATTCGGGCGGTGAGCGCCGAACCGGCTTTCCAGTCCGAAGCCCATGTGATCCCAAACCAATATTTCGCCGTGAACTCCGGCGCCATCAACGCCTCCCAGAGCTTCTCCGCGGTCGTGGTGATGTACGTCACGTAGACAAACTTAGGCTTTTCCATCGCTGTTCTCCTCAAGGTTTTTTTTCAATTCACCAAGCGCCTCCACACGGCTGCACTCGTACTTGCCAATCCACCGCTGCGCGATCTCCTGGATCGGCATCGGATTCAAATAATGCAGCTTCTCGCGTCCCTGCTTCACCGCCGCCACCAGGCCCGCAGCTTCCAAGATTTTTAAATGCTTGGTCACTGCCTGACGCGTCATGGCCGCCCCGTCGCACATCTGCCCAAGCGTCTGGCCAGCCTGGGCATGCAACCGATCCAACAGCATCCGCCGGGTCGGGTCCGCCAGCGCTTTGAACACAAGATCCATGTCGGAATCCATGCCCTTCATTATGCAACCATTTAGTTGCATGTCAATATCACTCTTCAAAATAAGTCACAAAAACTTTCCCAGGCAATCCCTTGACGACATACCAACCAATCGGTATCTTCAAACATACCAATGAGTATGGACATGCAAGCCACCAACCCGCCCAAAACAAAACTCCTCAACTCCGCCCTCCACGTCATCCGCGCAAAGGGTTACACCGCCACCACCGTTGACGACATCTGCCACCACGCAGGTGTCACCAAAGGCTCCTTCTTCCATCACTTCAAATCCAAAGAACAACTCGCCATCGAAGCTGCCGCTCACTTTGGTGCCATGGCCGAGCATCTGTTCTCCACCGCCCCGTACCACACCGCCCTCGACCCTCTCCACCGCTTCCTGGGCTATATCGATTTCCGCATCGCCATTCTGAAAGGCGAGCTCCCCGAATACACCTGCCTGCTGGGCACCATGGTCCAGGAAATCTACGACACGCACCCCCTCATCCGTGAAGCCTGCGACAAAGCTCTCCGCGACCACGTCAAGCAGATCGCCAAAGACATTCAGGCCGCGCGCACTCTCCACGTCCCCGACGCCCCTTGGACGGCTCAGAGCCTTTCACTCCATGTCCAGGCGGTCCTCCAGGGCGGCTTCATCCTCGCCAAAGCCCAGAATTCCCCCGCCCCGGCCATCGATTCCGCACGTCATCTGCGCCGTTACGCAGAATCCCTTTTCACACCCTCCAAATAACAGGAGCCCCCATGACCGCCACCGCCACTCCCACGCTTTCCAAAGACGAAGCCGCCATCCGCGCCATCATGGCCCGCTGGGCCGCCGCCATCGAATCCAAAAACCTCGATGCCCTCATGGCCAACTATGCCCCTGACGTCATCCTCTACGACCTCAAGCCTCCCTATAAAATCGTCGGCACCGCGGCATACAAAGCCATGTGGCAGGCCTGCCTCCCCTACTTCCCGCAAAAGTTCACCTCCGTCGCCCGCGACATCAATCTCGTCGTCGGCGCAGACACCGCCTTCGTCTCCTACCTCAATAAATTCGAAGTCCAGGGCGAGCCCCACCCCTGCGCCGACTCCTGGATCCGTATCACCGCCTGCTTCAAAAAAATCAACGGCCAATGGCTCGTCGTCCACGAACACGTCTCCCTTCCCTACAACCCCATGACCAACACCGTCGTCCAGATCACCGATCCCAGCAACCTCACCTTCGATTGGGGCGCCGCCTGTTCCGCACCTGAAAAGCCCGCCCAGTAATCAGCAGCCAAGCGGGCATCATTCCACCCGCCCTCTTTTACTCTCACATGAAACACAATCAATATCCTCAAACCCCGCCTTCCCGCGGGGTTTTCCTTTTACTTTGGGTGTACGCTATAGTTTTTGCCAACCCGTTCTTCCGGAGACTCAACCATGCCGCTCGTCAGCCCTTCTTATCAGCCATGGCCTCACATTCGCCTTTGCATCATCGCATCCGCCTTTCTTGCTGTTTCCTCGTATTCACCGCTCATGGCTCAACCCTGGGTATCTCTCGCTGTCGCTCAGGCGCAAAGAGAAGAAGCCTTTCGTGAAGCGGTGGTATTCGATTTTCTCACGACCAACCGTGAGCAACAGCGCGCGATCATGGAAAAAATCACGAAAAGGGATCTCGAACGCGAGCTTGCCGATCCGCTCACAAAAATGCTGGTTGATCCGCGAGTCGATGGCATGGTCAAGCAACAACTTCTCATCAAGCTGCGATCCATGCTCGGGTACGATGCCACGGCGCCGATTCTGCAGATTTATACCCCAGCAATCCAGTGGCAGATCACCAACCGTAAGTGGGGCACCGCCTACGAAGAAAACTTCGCTCTCGCCGCTGCCACGCTCGATCCCCTGGCGGTTACTCCGACGGACAAAGTCGCCCTTGAGGATCTCATTCAAGACGCCCTTGCCTCACCCGATCTGCCATTATCCGTCAAAGTCGGTTGCCTCCTTGCCTTGGAAAACCTTAAAAGCGGTCTCATCGGTCGCCTCAGCCCCAAATGGGAAGGTTACGATCTCTTCATGTCCGGACAAACTACTCTGGAACAAACTTCTCTGGGACAAACTCCTCTGGATGTCTTCCTGGCTGCCAACCCGCCCCAATGGCAATTCGTCTATGCCCTCCGCCAACGCATGTTCTCCATGAGCCCCGCCGGCACAAAACGACTCATTCAATTTCTCGAATCACCGGACAGTAAACCCTCTCATCACTTCCTCCTGGAACCTCTCTCACAAGGTGTCGTGAAATCCTCGAAAGAATTCGACGCATGGCTAAGCCTCGCCCTTCGCACCGATCTGGGCTTTGATTCCTATCTCTGGAATCTTCTGAACCGTTCCGCAGAAGGCATAACAATCAAAAATCGTGATGCAGCCGTCGATCAGATCATCACCTATCTCAAATCTGGTAAAGACACCAAGGGCGAATCTTCCTATGCCGCCATGTGGCTTCTTTACAACCTAGGCCCGCTCAGCGACGACGCCGGGCGCCAGGTGGAAGCCTTTCTCGATAAATCCAACCCGATTTACAAGGACAAACTTCCCAGCTACATCCAACCCATCCAATTCGCCGTCATGCAGGCCCTTGTGGGCCATCCACTCAACCGCCCATCCTGGAAATACCTTCATCAGGCCGTCAAAGACGGCCTAAAGGACTACCGCACGGAACACCATCTCTTTGTCCTGCTCTCCCAGCCGGCCGAATGCAAAGCCGACTTCCGTGACGATATGCTCGCTCTTCTCTCCAGCCCCAAAGCCAATACCCCATTGTCACACCGCGTTCGCGGCGGCACTTTCCAATATACCGATCGATCCTGGATCGCTGTTGAAGTCCTTCTCACCGGCAAGGATTTCAAACCGACCGCCGCTGAAACCGCCCTGATTAAAAGCTTCCGTTCAGACAGGATGCCCTACCCCCTTTGCGCCCTCATCGATCAACTCAAATAACCCAGCCTGAATCTCCTCACCGCCCATGCCCCGCGCCATGCCCGCCTGTGCTCGGCGCCACCCCACCTGGTATCACCGGCAATGCCAGCATCTCCTCCGCCTTCACCACCGTCACCGTATCCACCTTCATCTGATACACGCTGGTGATCAGCCCGTCTTCGAGCTTCTCACCCACCTCCAGCGTACCCACCACCTCCACCGGCACCTGACTCGTGCGCGGCACGGCCACCCCCTCCTTCGACGTCGCATCCACCCAGTCGCACACCGTCGGGGAACTGCAATACAAACATTCGGGTGTGAACTTCATCAAAATAAAACGTGTCGATTTCCCCGCCTCATACTCAATCGGCAATAAATACCCCCGCACTGCCACCTTCTTCCCCGACAGATCCTTGACGTTCCCCGGGATCTGCGGATTCAAGCTCCCCGGCACAATGATCCGCTCGCCCGTCTCGCTCAGCGTGTACTTGAACTTCAGCTTAAACCCCGCCAGCTCATTAAACGACACGCTCTGCGCTTTTCCATCGGCAGATGCCGCGGGTGCCGGTTGCGTCGCTGAAGCCTCTGCACCTGACGTTTTTGCGGCGGGCTGTGTTGCAGCCGTCTCTTCCGCCAGCACTGTCCCAACCCCTGCCATCACGCACAACATTGCAACCCCAAAGGCACTCGTCCTTCGCATACCGCACAAGTTATGGTTCTTATCTTTCATTTAATGCCCATGCCCCACATGGCTGTCATTCCCTTGCGGGAATTTAAACGCCACATCCTTAAACGCTCTTCCCCGCACCGTGATCTCCACAATCACGCCATCAAATGCCTTGAGCCCTTTAAGCATATCCGCCTGACCTGCGAATTCCGACGTATCCCCCACCTTTTCGCCTGTCAGTTCATTGGCCACCGCTCCCAGTTCAACCGCCTTCCCATTCACCTTCACTGTCAACACCCCCTGCTTCAACCGCTCAGACTTCTCCACCTCCCCATCCATCACATAAGCCGTCAGCTTCCCCATCTCTCCATCCAGCACAAACTCCAGATGCGCAAACTCCTCACCAATCTCCACCAGCGTCCCCCCATGCCGCGGCTTGTGCTCATGCGCATGCGTATGCTTCTCCACCTTCACAGTCCCTTTCCCCGGCACATCCACCACCTCCGCCGCATGCCCCTTCGACTCCTCCTTCTTCTCACACCCAACCAAACCAACGCCCGCAACCACCATCATCCCAACCACCCAAATCATCTTGTTCGCCATATCTATCTCCTTATGAACCTTCGACCAAAATTCTGATTTCTGACCAGACCCCAGACCCTAAACCCTCTTCAAGACTCCGGCACCAGATTCCCCGCCACATCCGTCATATATGCTTTCAACGCCGGCGCCACTCCCGCAAGCGCGCCAAGCCCCATCATCGCCAGCGGCGCCCACATCAGCACAGGATCAAACGCCATCACATCCAGCACCACGCCCGTCTGTGCGCGAATCACACTCGCCGCCCCGGTGAGCAACACACCATAAAACACAAATCCTGCCACGCCCCCCATTCCAGCGATCACCACCGCCTCCAGCACGATCGCCCCAAACACCACCATCCGCCTGGCCCCCAGCGCCCGCAGGATCGCAAACTCCCGTTTCCTCTCATTCATCGTGTTATACAAACTGCTCAGAATCGACCCCGCCGCCACCACCATGATCAGATACCCCACCAGCGTCAGCACCCGGTTCACCCACCCGATCTTTTCAAACAACTCGGCCATCGACTGCCCGATCGGCCACGCCAGCGTCATCACATTTCCCTGGCGGTTGATCTGCTCCGAAAGCTGTGCGCCAAACATCGGGCTCTTAAGCTTCAGCATCACCGCGGACACTTCCTTGTAATCATCCGGAATCGGTTCCCCCTTCTTGGGCACGGAATCCTCATCCGCGCCCGGCAGCGGCTTCAGGTCATGCCCGGACATCGCGTAATAGCTCTCCAACGGTACCCACACCACCCGGTCCGCTGGCGTGTTGGTCGCCTCCAGCACGCCCACCACCGTAAACCGATCCGGGTGCTGCATCGATGGATCAAATGTCAGCCCGTGATAAGAATTAAACGCATCCCCCACTTTCAGCCCCGTGCGCTGCGCCACCATGCTCCCGATCACCGCCTCCCATTTCTCCGGCTTGAATCCCTTCCAGAACTCGCCCCCCTTTTCAACACCCAAACTCCGATCCTTCCCATACCGAAAACTCTCAAAAAGCTCCGCCGTCGTCCCCACAATCCGAAACCCCTGATAGTTGTCCCCCACCGCCAGCGGCACCGCCGTCTTCACCCATACGTTCTTCTTCACTGCCAGGTACCGCTTATACGGAATGTTCCCAGGCGAAGTCTCCAGATGAAATACGCTGTTAAGCACCAACTGCAACTGGCTCCCCCGCGCCCCCAGCACGGCATCAAACCCCGACGCACCGCTCGTAAACGCCTCCGTCGACTGCCGATTGATGCTCACCACCGCCATCACCAGCCCGCACGCCAGTGCCGCGCTTAACACCGTAATGCACGTCGACACCCAATGCTGCCGCAAGCTCCGCATCACAATCAGATACAACGCCCTGATCACCCGGCCCCCCGTCCCGTGCCACGGGCGTCTGCACCAGTGTCTCGTCGAGGCTGCAAACCGCTTGACACTCTCGACAACTCAAACCCATCAACAGCCACTATCCGTTCCTTCCTCATAACCCCACCCCCACCCGCGCAGCCTGATTCAATTCCCCCAATTTCACCACCCGCTCAAACTGCCCCAGCACGCCCCGGTCATGGCTCACCAGAATCAGCGTCGCTCCGCTCTCCCGGCACATCTCCCGCATCAGTTTCAACGCTTCCGCCGCCCGGACATGGTCCAGGTTCCCTGTCGGCTCATCCGCCAAAACCAACCCCGGCTTGTTCGCCAACGCCCGCGCCACCGCCACCCGCTGCTGCTGCCCCACCGAAAGCTGCCGCGGCTTATGCCTCAAATGCTCCTTCAACCCCACTCGCTCTAACAACCCCCGCGCAAACCCCTCATCCGCCCCTGCCCCAAACATCATCCCCAGCGTCACATTCTCCAACGCACTGAATCCCTGCAGCAAATTAAACGTCTGAAACACATACCCGATATTCCGCGCCCGAAACGCATCCCGTGCCCCCTCCCCCAACACCGCCATATCCGTCTCGCCAAGCCGAATCGACCCCGCATCTGCCTTCAGCACCCCCGCGATCATGTTCAGCAGCGTCGTCTTCCCCGTCCCGCTCTCCCCCTCCAGCGCCACCTGCTCTCCGGCCCCCACATCAAACGACGGCACATCCACCACCGCCACCCGCTCACCCATTGGTGAAACGTAGCTTTTCTTCAATCCCCTGATTTCCAGTGATACACCCATCCCGCAATACTATTGAGAATGCAGTATCAAATCAACACGGGGGCAGATGATTAAACATGCTCGGCACACAAAAGAGGCCCAGAGCCAAAAAGCTCCAGGCCTCTTTCATTTCTCATCTTGGATTCACGACCTTGGACAGACACGATCCCATCCAGGGGGCGGCTCACCCCGCCACCACGATGTTAAGCATCTTGCCCTTCACGAAGATCACCTTCTTAACTTCCTTGCCGGCAATCGCAGCACGAACCTTCTCGTCCTGCAAAGCTGCATTCTTCACCGTCGCCTCATCGGCATCCGCCGCAACGGTGATCAACCCACGCATCTTCCCGTTGATCGAAACGGGATACTGCGCTTCGCTCTCCACCAGCTTCGCCGGATCAAACGTCGGCCACGGCTCATACGCCAGTGAAGTCCCGTGTGCCATCCTGTACCAAAGTTCCTCGGCAATATGGGGCGCCAGCGGCGACAGCAGAAGCACAAATATGTCCGCCGTCTTCTTGGGCAATGAATCAAGCTTCACCAGCTCGTTATTCATCTCAATAAGCGCCGCAATCGCCACATTAAAAGACAAGTTGGTCATCGCATCCGTGACCCGCTTGATCGTCTTGTGCGTCAGCCGCTCAATCGCCTCAGACGGAGCAGCATCCGTCACACGCCATTGCCCCGTCTCATGGTGAATGAAATTGCGCCACACACGGTTCAGGAAGCGATGAACACCCGCGATATCGCGCGTGCTCCAAGCCTTGGATTGATCCAGCGGTCCCATGTACATCTCATAAAGACGTAGGCTGTCGCACCCGTATTCATTACATACATCATCGGGTGCAATCGCATTCTTCAGGCTCTTGCCCATCTTGCCGTACTCTTGCTTGACGGGCTGCCCGTTGTAGAAGAACTTGCGGCCCGGTTCGCCCTGCACTTCCATTGCAAGCCTGCCGTCCTGGTCCACCACTTCCGCTGCGTTCACATACACGCCGCGTTCATCGACATATGCAAACGCCTGGATATACCCCTGGTTGAACAGCCGTCCAAAGGGCTCCACCGTCGACACATACCCAAGGTCAAACAGAACCTTGTGCCAGAATCGGGCGTATAACAAGTGCAGCACGGCATGCTCCGCCCCGCCCACATAGAGATCGATGCCGCCCGCCTTGGCCTGCTCGGCCTTGCCTGCAAACGACGCCCAATAACCCTCAACATCAGACCCCGCCAGCGCACTGGCGTTCCTGTTGTCCATAAAGCGCAGGTAGTACCAGCACGACCCGGCCCACTGCGGCATGGTGTTGAACTCACGTGTGTACTTCTTGCCATCAATCGTCACGTATTTCCACGCATCCGGCGCGCGTGAGAGCGGCGGCTGCGGCGGCGCATCAGGGTCATCGCTGGCTGTCGGCTTGTAGTCCGCCAACTCAGGCAATTCCACCGGTAGATCCTTTTCCTCCAGCGCCCGCACTTCGCCGTCAGGCCCATGCAGAATCGGGAAGGGCTCGCCCCAGTACCGCTGGCGCGAAAACAGCCAGTCCCGGAGTTTGTACTGCGTCGTCGCGCGTCCCTGGCCCTTTTCCTCCAGCCATGCGGTAATCTTCGCCTTGGCTTCATCCACACCCAGGCCGTTGAGTGAAATCTCAGCATTCTCGGAGTTGATCGCCTTGCCGTCACCTGTGAAGGCCGCCGGGAACTTGGCCGTCTGATACGTATACAGATCCTGTACCGAATCATCGTCGGAAAGCGGCGTCACGCCCCCCTTTTCGGCCTGTTCGATAATCCACTTGTCGTCAGGCATCACCACCGGAATCACTTGCAACCCGAACTGCCGCGCAAAATCAAAGTCACGCTGGTCATGTGCGGGCACGGCCATGATCGCGCCCGTCCCGTAGCCGGTCATCACATAGTCGGCCGTCCAGATGGGCACCTTATGCCCATTGACCGGGTTGATGGCATACGCCCCGGTGAATACCCCGGTCTTGGCGCCTGCCGCCGCTTCGGTCTGCCGATCCATATCAGACTTGCCCGCCGCCTGCTTCTGATAGTCCTTCACCGCTTCCGCGTGCTCCGAAGTCGTCAGCGCATCGACAAGCGCGTGCTCAGGCGCAACCACCATATACGTCGCGCCAAACAGCGTATCCGGACGGGTGGTGAACACCGTCAGCACTTCCGGAATCGGCTCATTCTTGGCTTCGATATACGCTTCCACCCGCGTCAGTGTGGCTTCATCCAATTCAAAATCCACTCGCGCTCCCGAAGACTTGCCGATCCAGTTGCGCTGCATCAGTTTGATGGGCTCGGGCCAATCCACCACCGACAACTCATCCACCAGCCGGTCGGCATACGCCGTGATCCGTAGCGTCCACTGTTTCAAAGGCCGCTTGAACACCGGATGATTCCCGCGTTCACTGCGCCCTTCGGCCGTTACTTCCTCATTGGCCAGCACCGTACCCAGCCGCGGGCACCAGTTGACGGGGATTTCCGCCAGGTAAGCCAGCCGACGGTTGTCGATCACTTCCCGTTGCTCTTCCGATGAAAGCTCATGCCAGCGGCGATGTCCGATGGTCGTCCCCGCCACCGCATCCAGGTTGTCACCTGGGCCGGCAAAAACCAGTTCATCAGACATATCAATCAGGATCTGCTCGTTTTCCAGTCCGGAGATCAGCTCGGCAATCGGCCGTGCCTTCTTCTGCGCCGGGTCATACCAGGAGTTGTAGACTTTCAAAAAGATCCACTGCGTCCACTTGTAGTAGTCCACGTCCGTCGTCGACAGGCACCGATCCCAGTCGTAGCTCAAGCCCAGCATCTTCAATTGCCGAGTCATGTTGGCGATGTTGTTCTCCGTGGTCACACGCGGGTGGACGCCGTGCTCCACGGCAAACTGCTCCGCCGGCAGGCCAAACGCGTCATACCCCATCGGGT
>CAZGOM010000142.1:0-14462 GCA_964527265.1 uncultured Phycisphaeraceae bacterium
GCCGCGCAGACCACTACTTCGAAGGCCTCATCAGCTACACCGCCATCGGCCAGAATCCCATGTTCGCCCAGGTCATCTCCAACCTCACCGCAGACCAGCGCACCCTCTTCCGCTTCCCACCCCCCAACCACCCCTACTACACCAAACAAACCCTCGAAGCCCTCGAAAAACAATACCCCGGCTTCAACGCCAAGGGCGAATACAAACCCATGAACTGACTCCTCTGGTGCCATGCTCTCGTCCGCGTGAGCATGTCTTCCTCAACCCACATCAACCATAAGAGCCGATCGCCCCCCAAAGCCTTCGGCTTTTTTTCTGCACTTATCCCTTCTCCCTTTTCACTTATCACCTCCCAAGAGTCTCTCAAAATACCACTTGTAAAACGTCACAATCCCCTGCTCCGTCACCGAATACGGCCCTGGCTCATACGACACCGAATCCACCCCAAGCTGATTGTCCTCCACAATCTTCTTGTCCTGCTCCGTCGTCACCTTGTACACGTGGCTCAAATGCTCCACGTCGTAATCCCGCCCCTCCACGGCATCGCTCCGCACGTACCACGTGAACACCACCTTCGTGCTCACCGGCCCCAACGGCAAGAACTGTGGAACAATGAAAAAATCATTCAGCGCAATCAAGTACACCGCAGGCAAAATCCGTCCCGTCGTGTACCCGCCGTCATACTCCTTAAATCGTCCCATCAGTGGCGCAGCAGGTTTCCCATCCATCGTCTGCGTTAAAAAACCCTCCCCGATCGGTATGCGTCCCCCTGCCACTCCACCGCGCTCTGCCGAATAGACATGTCCCGTCGCGTGCCCCATTGCCTTGGCCTTCGCCTCCCATGCCCCGCACAACTCCGCATACTCCTTCTTCTTACGCTCGTTCCCCCATGAATCCGGAATCGCATGCGCCATCACCTGGCAATATTCCGGATGGGTATGCGAGCAGTGGTAACACTCCCCGAAATTCTCCAGCACGATCTTCCAGTTCGCCCGCACCGTGCATTCAAACACCGCAGCCGCCTTCGCATCCACCATCCCGTGCGGCTCGAAAATCGGCTTGAAATTCTCCAACTGCTCCGAGATATCCGGCGCCTTCTCACCCATGCACACCAATATCACCCCCTCAAACACCCGCACATGACACGCCTTTAATCCATAACCCTCCGGCTCAAATTCCTCCGGCATCGCCTTCGCCGCAAGTAACTTCCCATCCTGCCCATACGTCCACGCGTGATACGGGCACACAAACGCCTTCGCGTTTCCTTCATGCTCCAGACACACCCTTGACCCGCGATGCCTGCAAACATTGAAAAACGCCCGCACCGTACCATCCTGTCCTCTCACCACGATGATCGACTCACCCGCCACCTCGAACAAAAAATAATCCCCAGCCTTAGGGATCTGAGACACATGCCCCGCAGTCTGCCACCGCTCAAAGAAAACCTTCTTCATGTCCAGCTTGAAAATCCGCTCATCCAGATAAAACGCCTGCTCCAGCGCATGCCCCGTCTTGTGCCCCGCAATCAACCCCGCCACCCAGGCCCGCTCCTGCCCCACGCTCGTCAAAGTCACCATAAATCCTCCTTCACGTAACCTTGTTCAGAAAATAAATCTACTCCACACAACCTCAAACCCAAAGGCCAATTTTCATCTTCTCGGTGGCACTGTCGCTCTCTTTCTGACTCCTCTCTCTTTTTCTTCGACGTAAGACACAAGACGCAGGACACAAGACAATTCTTTCTGATCAGACCCTAGACCCAAACCCCTCCTCTTGTTATTATCCAACTGGTAAGACCTCTTACCACTTACCACACCCTCCCTCTCAAACCAATGACCCGCACACCACTCGTCCAGCAAGTCACCCAGTCCCTCGCCCAGCGCATCAGCGCCATGGACGGACAAAACCCCATGCTCCCTTCCGAGCGTGAACTTGCCCTCCAGACCGGCGTCTCCCGTCCCGTCCTCCGCGAAGCCATCCGAAACCTCCAGATGCAAGGCCTCGTCGAAGTCCGCCACGGCATAGGCGTCCGCGTCATCAACAAACCTCATCAACCTCTCGTCAACGCCTTCGACCTCGTCACCTCCCAGCAAAAATCCCGCCTCGACCAATTCGCCGAGGCACGCCTCCTCATTGAGCCCCCCGTCGCCCGCCTCGCCGCCGCACGTGCCACCCCCTCTCTCATCAAATCCCTCCGCCAAACCATTACCGATCACGCCTCCGCCACCGACATCGCCAGTGCGGCAGAGCTCGACCTCGCCTTCCATCGCCAGGTCGCTCTCGCCGCGCAAAACCAGATACTCATCACCATCCTCGACGCTCTCGCAGACCTGGGCCGCCAGACCCGCTCTCTCTCCATGCAAGCGCTGGGCCTCTCCTACGCCGTCAACGGCGCAGTCGCCCACCACACCGCCATTGCCGACGCCATCGCCACCCAAAACCCCGACGCCGCCGAATCCCTCATGCGCACCCACATACAAGGTGCCCAACAGGATCTCATTGATTCCGCCAAGGCCCTCGCACAACGTTCTCCCACCAAAAAATCCAAATCCTCAAAGGCCCTCAAATGACCACCGCCACAGCATCCTCCATCACCCCCGACCTCAAGCTCACCCAGCAGCAGCTCAACTTCTTCAACACCTTCGGCTACCTCGGCTTCCCCGGCCTCCTCGCCGACAAAATCGACACCATCACTGAAAACTTCGAAGCCGTCTTCAACGCCAAAGGCGGCGGGCACTACGGCAAACCGCACGACGGCAAAGCCCGTTCCTGTATCGTCCCCTTCATCGACTCAAACCCCTACCTCTGCACCCTCCTCGACGACCACCGCATCCACGGCATGCTCACCTCCCTCCTCGGCGACGACTTCAACTACATGGGCTCCGATGGCAACTACTACGTCGGCAATACCCCATGGCACTCCGACAGCGCCTTCGTCAAACGCCCCCTCCATGTCAAAATCGCCTTCTACCTCGACCCCGTCGCAAAAGACTCCGGCTGCCTCCGCGTCATTCCCGGCAGCCATCGCGTCGGCGATCCCTATGCCGATCAGCTCAACCGCGAAGTTTACCGCTGCCAGGACCTCTGGGGCGTCGACGGCTCCACCGTCCCCTGCGCACCCCTGGAAACCAAGCCCGGGGACATCCTCATCTTCAACCACGACCTGAAGCACGCCTCCTTCTTCGGCTCCACCAACCGCCGCATGTTCACCATCAACTGCTGCCAGCGCTACGCCGCCGATCAGGAACACGTCCTGCGCGACTACATCTCCGGCTTCGCCCGCTTCTGGATCGACCGCGCCATCGGCCAGACCATGATCGACACCGCCACTCCCCAGCGCGCCCGCCACCTCGAGCAGCTCCTCGCAAACGACGCCCACCTCCCCGCCCTCGCCGCCAAAGCCCGCCAAACCATGTCCGAACCCTCCCGCGGCTGACCCATTTCCGGGCGGCCCCTTTCCGGGTGCCACGGTACGGCCCGAAGCCGTGCCGTGTCTTGCCCGCGCCAAGAAAAACGCAACCTATCTCCTCCACACAAAACCGCTCCCTCTGACCAGACCCTAGACCCTAGACCCCAGACCCTCCCTATGACCCCTAAAAACTTCTTCAACCAAAACTCCTACTACATCCTCCCCGCCCTCTTTAACCCCAAAGAGTGCGCCCACATCGCCTCCCTCTTCGACAACCACTGGGAATCCAGAGGCCGTCCCGTCCTCACCGGCTTCGGCATGGCCGTCCACCCCCTCTTCGACCTCATTCCCGACATCGCCCCCTACTACGCACATCCCCTCCTCCTCGACACCCTCGCCCAAATCCTTAGCGATCAACCCCATCTGAAACACACCGGCGCGCGCGTCTCCAATGAAGACTCCACCGCCATTCTCGGCTGGCATGAACACTACGGCTGGGACAAATCCGCCATCCCCGCCCGCTCCCACCCCGAACGCGTTCTCTTCGGCTGCTACATCCGCGGGTCAAACCCCGAGAATGGCCCCCTCATCGTCCACCCTCGCAAATTCAACGACCCACTCCCAAAGCTCCCCGTCGGCCCCCAGGAAAACTGGCCCGGCCAGATTGCCGTCTCCGCCCCTCCCGGCTCCGTCGTTATCTTCGACACCGCCCTCTTCCACACCGCCGAGCGCGGCACCCACCCTGGCTTCCGCTATCTCTTCGGCGCCCATGTCCAGGGTGCCGGCAACAACCGCCCACACGGCGAAGACAACATTTCCCCGTCAGACGTCCCAACCCTCGCCGCCCATAAAGCCGCTAACCTTGCACTTAAAAACTTCCTCAACCCAGAACCTTCAAACAAGCCTTCATAAAATCCGGTAAATCATCGGGCTTGCGGCTCGATACATGGTGCCCATCCACCACCACGCTCGCATCTGAATAAACACCTCCAGAATTCACAAGATCATCCTTGATACCAGGCGACCCGGTCACTTTCACACCTTTGTACACACCCGCCGAAATCGCAATCCAGCCGCCGTGGCAGATCGCCCCGATCAGCTTCTTCTGCTTGTTGAACCCTCGCACCAGTTCCAGCACTTTTGGGTCTCGCCGCAATTTGTCCGGCATCCACCCTCCAGGCAGGATGATCCCATGGAAATCCGAGGCCTCCATCTCCGCAATATCAATGTCGGATTTGCACGGATATCCGTTCTTCCCGTAGTACATCTTGTTTGCTTCCGGCCCCGCCACCGTCACTCCGATCCCAGCTTCAATAAAGCGATACTTGGGATACATCAGTTCCAGGTCTTCATAATCATCCCCTATCAGGATCAAAACACGCTTCCCCGCCGGATCTGATTTCTTGGTTTTGTTTGCCATGACAACATCCTTTAAATATGTGAAGGCCTGATTCTAACCAACCAGCTCTAAAGTCCGCTTCACTAAAAAACGGACATCTCCGTCCCTTAAGCCCCCCTCAATATCTTCCTCTTCGACTCAAAGCCCTGCCCCAAGCCTCACGGCTCTGGGCTCTGAGTGAGCTTCTTCAATAAAAAAACCCTCGGGTTACCGGCTTTCACCGGTAAACCCGAGGGTTAAACCACTCCAAACCACCACGATTGATTCTAAGGGCCCGAAGGCCTCAGCCAGCCGAGGTTGCCAGGCCGAGGCTCATCCGGACACGGAGAGTCATACTTACTTCGCATCTTCCGCGATGGAGAAGAGAACCTTCGCCTGGGGCCGGATGATGCCGTCCGGAGACGGAACGTAGTCCAACAGATCTTCCCGAGTCACAGGCTTCGCAGATCCATCTAGGAAGGAAGCGTTGTTCACGCCCTTGTGACGCAGATACTGGTCGGAGACTTCGTTGAATGCAATGGGTGTTGATGCCGTCAAGCTGGCGGGCTTGGGAACAGTCGTCACATTCAGAGGCACCGTCGCCCCATTGAGCACATGGTTCAAGTTCGCCCCGGTATCATCCGCGAATGCCCCTGCATTCCATACCAACCGGGATGTCCAGTTGGGATAAAGGAAGCGATACCTGACCTGCCACCCGGGCGTGCTGCCCACAACGTCAGTCGGCGAAGTGTTGTTCTGGTAGCCGCGGCTGTTGATCCAGGGGCTTTCGATATACACGAAAGTCTGGGAAGGATGCTTATAGGCATCCACCTTGTTGGACATAACCGAACGGTTGGACACAGTCACGCCGTTGGTCGGCGGATCCACCGGCTCAATCGTCAGGTTGGCATTGATGGCGTAACTGATGCGAACGCCCTTGGTGTCCGTATCGTCTGTCCCATAAACATGCCCGATGCCCAGGAACTGCGCCGAAGCAGTTGAGGGGAGCTTATGGTCCGTGAAGCTGCCCGCACCGCCGATGGGGTAAAGGCGAACCTGATCTTCATCGTTCGGGCAAGCGAACGTCTTAATGTCACGGAAGGTATGAAGAGCCAGAGCGCGTGAAGAGGTGAAGGCGCCATAGACGCCACCGCCACCCACCGACCCGGCGGCACGGGGCGGGTAGAAGCCCTTGTAGTCCGCCGTGTAAACGCTCGACATCTGCGCCAAACCGCGCACGTTGGTCAAGCAGGCGATCTTGCGCGCCTCGCCGCGGGCGCTTCCCAGCGCAGGCAGCAAAATGCCGATCAAAAGGGCGATGATCGAGATGACCACCAGCAGTTCGATAAGGGTAAAACCAGCGTGGCGAGACTTCATGGCGTGGGGTCCTTTCAAGGATCCTGGGGGTAATGCCGTTCCGTCGATCCGGATGAGGCAGATGCAGACAAGTGAAAACCAATCACCCACTACAAAGGGGCTGATCGGATAAACGCGGAAAACATTCAGAAAAAGCAGGGTGTCTGGAGGGCTGATCGCCAGAACAGTCAACAGATGATTTTCAAATCTCGTGTCTTCATGATGGGTTGCCTGACGACTGCGCCGGAGCGCTGTTTCTTAATGACGATTCAACGAGTCGTATATTAATCGAACCACCGCCGTTAACAATCCCTAAACCCTCGTTTTCAGCCCGTTTTATGACTGCTAAACCACGCAAAGCCACCCCCGCCACACAAATTTTCACTGCCAACGATCAACGCAGGCCTGATTAATTCTCTTCAACATCCCCTCAAACCGTTGCACACTCAGAAAATCAGCGATAACATGAGATCAACCTAGGTTGTTTTAAAATATTCCACGTTCTCCTAAAGAACTAAGGACCCCTCACATGACCTCATATTCTAAAGATGATATATCATCCATCCGCCACTCCACCCACCCACGCCACCTGGGTTTTACGCTCGTCGAACTCCTGGTTGCCATCTCCATCATTGCCGTGTTGATGGCGTTTCTCCTCCCGACCCTCTCCAAATCCCGCACCGCCGCCCTCAGAGTTCAATGTGGCTCTGGCCTCCGCCAAGTCGGTTTCGGCACCCTCACCTACGCCAACGACTTTGCCGGCAATTTCCCGCGTTCAGGCGGTGGATATTCTCCCTGGGCCTACATGAACACCATCTCTGACGGCAAATACCTCTGCTTCAACTACCTGAACAACGACGCCCGACTCTTCCATTGCCCGGTCAATAGACCCAAGTATGACAGCCCCACATGGACCACCGCCACCAAGACCAACCCCTTCGCCTTTGATCAAATCGGCTACATCTATGTCTGCGGCGAAGGACAGCCCATCAACGACCCCCAGCGAACAGGCGGCGGCTACCCTTATCACGGCTGGAACGACGAAATGAGCGCCTGGGCCGACCGTGCGGGCACCAATATTCCCAAGACCGCCCCAGCCGCCAGCCGCCGCGAAAACGTCCGCATCATGCCCACTTTCTCCCTCAAGGAAGCCGAACGCTACCAGAACGCCAACCAGCGCCCCATGTTCATAGACATCATTTACAGTTCCGCCCTCGGTGGAAACAACACCAACCGCAGCTACCCCGGACCTGCTCATGGCGATATCCGCGGCGACTATGTCCGCCCCTTTGACGCCAACTTCGTCTTTGTCGACGGCCACGTGGAAAACATCTACGATCCCCGTAAAACCCGCATCATCCGCGGCGATTACCTCTACTTCTAAAGAGCCTCCTTCATGCCCACCATGGTTCCCACTCCTCCTGCGCAGCTTCCGGATATCCTCCTCCCCTGGTCTAAAGCGCGGGTCAATCGCCTCTGGAACCAGGATTCCCACGCCATCCACGCCTATTTCAACACATGCCCGGAGAGCCCGGACGGCAAATCCATCCTCATTTACGTCTCCCAAACCAAGGAAGGACATGACGGACAGCTCGTCGTCATCAACCGCGCCACCAGCCATCACCGTGTCATCGCAGACAACATCAAATGCGAAGACTCCCACCGCCAGGCCTGCCAGCAATGGACCGACAACGGCCGCAAAGTCGCCTTCCACAACCTCGTCGACGGCCAATGGGGCGTCTACGTCGTTGACGTCGAAAAAAGCACACCCCCCGTCTTGATGGCTCCCGACCGGCAAATCGGCTTCGCAGACGGCACGCAGGACGTCGTCTCCCTCCACGGCATGCACTGGGCCCCTGGCCAGCACCGCAACCTGCAACTCCTCAACGTCAACACCGGTGAAATCAAAACCGTCCTCACCAGCGACCGCGTTCGCGCCCATTTCAAAGAGTGGGCCGACGAGATCTTCGGCGATACCCCCACCTCCATCTTCTTCCCCGTCCTCAGCCCCGACGCCAGCCGCGCTTTCTTCAAACTCGCACAGCCCAAAGACCCCTCCAACTTCCAATCCAAAGCCGCCAGCAAGCGCGACGGCCTCATCGCCTTCGACATCAAAAACGACAAAATCCTCTCCCGCCGCGACAAATGGGGACACCCCACTTGGCACAACGACTGTCGCACCATCATGACCCCCATGAATGTCGTCTTCGATTCCGACACTGGAACCGAAAAAGTCCTCACTGACTTCTGCGAATGGCCCGGCAGCCACCCCAATTACCACCCTGCCGGCCGCCTCTTCACCACTGATTCCTACCTCCGGGGCGAGCAATACCCCCCAGGCTGGTGGAGCGTCGTCGTCTGCGACCCCGACACCGGCACCCATGTCCGTGTCCATGAACTCCACCAACTCCCCGACGGTTCCACCAGCTGGCGCCCGGCACACCCTCACCCCGTCTTCAGCCACGACGGAACCCGCCTCTACTTCAATGTCGCCAAAGACGGCTGGACCCGCCTCCATGTCGCGGAAATATGAAACAAGTGGTTTCGGGTTGCGGGGATCGGGGAAACCAAAACAAACAACCCGACAGCCCTCCTATCGCCTCCGCTTCTTACCCCATCCCTGAAACCCGGACCCCGAAACCCGAAAAAGGCCGCAAGGCCTCTTCATCACTCTGGCCAAGACCCAAAACCCAGAACCCAAGACCCAAATTCTTGGTACCATCTCCGCCCGTCATTTCCCACCTGTCGACAAGGCTGCTCAAAATGAATCAGTTTATGGAGATCATGCACAAGGGCGGACCCGTCATGTGGGTGCTGCTCTCCATGAGCGTCATCACACTGACGCTGGTGTTTGAGCGCGCATGGTTCTGGCTCAGCACCCATAAAAGCGAACGCCTCGCCATGCTCTCGCGCGCTGGTGCGATGATGCGCAAAGGCGAAATGGAAAAGGCCAAGATCCTCCTCGAAGCCGATAAAAGCATCTACGGCGGCGTCATGCGCCCCCTGCTTGAGGAAGGCTACAGCGAGGAAGCCGCCATCGCTGCTGTTGAAGGCCAGCGCCACCGCTTTGAGCGCTCCATGAACATCCTTGCCGCAATGATCTCCGGCGCACCCCTTCTGGGCCTCCTGGGCACCGTCACCGGCCTCATCAGCACCTTTAAACTGATGTCCGACCAGATCACTTCCACCAATCCCGCCTCCGTCGGTCTGGGCCTCTCTGAAGCACTCTTCAACACAGCCGCCGGCCTCATCGTCGCCCTCTCGGCGCTTTTCCCCTACACCCTCTATCGCACCCAGGTCGACCGCGCCTTGGGCCGCATTGAGTCCCTCATCGCGGACATGGCCAAAGGGAGCAAAACCCATCATGCCGCAACCATGACGAGCGAACCCCAGAGTAAAAATGTCGGAACATGAAAGTCAGGATTTCCCCGGTTCGTACTTAAGGCGCCATTTTGTCGACACTTCCTTAACACACAACTCCCAAAAAACCGTATAACAGCAAAAATAACCCCAGACGGCAGGACGCGGGCCTCCGTCTAGAACTGGAGATAGCATGATCGGGTCAGACTTGGCCAAGATTCGCGTGTTTGAGGTCGTCCCTTCCCTCCCGCCACAACTCCAGCCTTTGCTGGAAATTGCCCACAACCTCTGGTGGGCATGGCACCCTGAGGCCGTCGAGCTGTTTGTACGCATCGACCCGGTTCTCTGGTCGAAAACCAACCACAACCCCGTCAAGATGCTCGGCGTCTGCCCCCAGGAGCGCCTTGACCTCCTCGCCCGCGATGAAGGGTTCCTCACCTCCCTGGACCGCGCCCGCAGCAGCCTGCGCCGCCATATGGAGCGCACACCCTGGCTCCAGCGCCACAAGATCGAATCAGACCCCTTCACCATCGCCTATTTCTGTTCTGAGTTCGGCATCAATGAATGCCTCCAGATCTACTCCGGCGGCTTAGGCTGCCTGGCCGGCGATCACTTGAAGTCCGCCAGCGAACTGGCACTCCCCCTCGTCGGCGTCGGCCTCCTCTACCGCAATGGCTACTTCCAGCAATACTTGAACAACGACGGCTGGCAGCAGGAGTATTACCCCGAACTCGACTTCTCCACCCTCCCCATCAAGCCCGTCACCGGCACTGATGGCAAGCCTATCCAGGTCAGCGTCCGCCTTCCGGGCCGCGATGTCTACATCGCCGTCTGGAAAGCCACTGTCGGGCGCATCCCGCTCTATCTTCTGGATACCAACGTCCCCGAAAACAACGCCTCCGACCGCAGCATCACCAGCTCGCTCTACGGCGGCGACATGGAGCACCGTATCAAGCAGGAAATCGTCCTGGGCATCGGCGGCACCCGCGCCCTCCAAGCCCTGGGCATCGAACCTGACGTCTGCCACATGAACGAAGGCCACTCCGCCTTCCTCGCCCTGGAACGCATCAAGAACCTCATCGCCAAGTACAACGTCACTTTCGATGAAGCCCGCCAGCGCGCCGCCGCCAGCCACGTCTTCACCACGCACACGCCCGTCCCCGCCGGCATCGATCGCTTCCCCAGCGACATGATCGCCCGGTACTTCGGCGAATACGTCGCCGGCCTTAAGCTCGATATGGAAGGCCTCCTGGCGCTGGGCCGCGAAAACACCGCCGAACGCAACGAGCCTTTCTCCATGGCCGTCCTCGCCATCCGCACCGCTGACTACGCCAACGGCGTCTCCAAGCTCCACGGCGTCGTCAGCCGCGATATGTGGCGCTCCATCTGGCCCGGCGTCCCCGTCGATGAAGTCCCCATCGGACACGTCACCAACGGTGTCCATGCCCGCTCATGGATGTCCGGCGATCTCATCCAGGTCCTTGATCGCTATCTCGGCTCCAAATGGACCGACGATCCTGCCGACCAATCCGTCTGGAAGGCCATCAATGAAGTCCCCGATGAAGAACTTTGGCGCGTCCACGAGCGCCGCCGTCAGCGCCTGATCATCTGGACCAGGAAACGCCTCCGCGAGCAGCTCCAGGCACGTGGCGTCGACCCTGACCAGATCCAGTCCGCCTGCGATGCCCTTTCTCCCACCGCGCTTACCATCGGCTTCGCACGCCGCTTCGCCACCTACAAGCGCGGCACGCTCATCCTCAAGGACATCCCCCGCCTCATGAAGATCCTGGGCAATACCCAGCGCCCCGTGCAGATCCTCATCGCCGGCAAGTCCCACCCCGCCGACGGCGGCGGCAAGGACCTCATCCGCCAGATCGTCAACTTTGCCCGCGAAACAGGCCACAAGATCGTCTTCATCGAGAACTACGACATCCACATCGCCCGCTACCTCACCCAAGGCTGCGACATCTGGCTCAACACCCCACGCCGCGGTATGGAAGCATCCGGCACCTCTGGCATGAAAGCCGCACTCAACGGCGTACTCAACCTCTCCATCCTCGACGGCTGGTGGGATGAAGCCTGCGAAAACGACCTGGGCTGGGCCATCGGCCGCGGCGAAACCTACGCCAACTACGAAACCCAGGATCTGGTCGAAAGCCAGTCCCTCTATCAAAATCTGGAAGAGAAGATCATCCCCCTCTTCTACCAGCGCGATGATCACAACGTCCCCCGAGGCTGGATCCAGCGCATGAAGAAGTGCATCAACATCCTGGCCCCCCAGTTCAACACCAACCGCATGGTCAAGGAATACACCGAGCAGCTTTACCTGCCGGCCTTCCGTCGCTCCCGCAAGCTGGCCGCCAACAATCTGGAACTCGCCATCGCCCAAGCCAAGCAGAAGCAAAAACTTCACCACGAGTGGGCCAACATCGCCATTCTGGCCGTGCGCACCCCAACGGCCCGCCAGATCGGCGTGAACCAGGAAGTTTCCGCCGAAGTGGAAGTCCAGCTCGGCGGCCTCACCCCCGCCGAAGTCCGTGTCCAGGCCTGCATCGGACCTATCGACAACGACGGCAAAATCACCGCCATGCAGGTCGCTGAACTCAACCACCAGAAGGCTCTGGGCGAAGGGAAGTTCCTCTTCTCCGGCACTTTGAAGCCTCAAAACTCCGGCCGCTACGGCGTCGCCATCCGCGTCATCCCCGGCGGCGAACTCCTCTCCCCCCTTACCGAACCCGGCCTCATCAAGTGGGACAAGGCGTAAGTCACGCTCCTGCATCACCTTAAGCCAAGACAAAGGCCCCGGAGCAATCCGGGGCCTTTTTCTGTCACTTCCGAATGGATACCTAAAAAACGGCCTCTTTCGTTTTCCATAAAACAAATAAACCCCTGATAAATCAGGGGTTTACAGTTTAAGGGAGGCCAACGGGGCTCGAACCCGCAACCCCAAGGATCACAAGAATTTCCGTTCTGTTTTGCACTTTTACACAATCGCTCCCCCCTGCTGAAAACAAAGACAATCTTGTGACATCGCCACAAGGAAAATAAAATCCGAATGAGTCCGGGAAACGGTTTGGGTAGAAATTTCTACCTGTGGTTGGTTCGCCTGTTTTTGATCCGTTGACATCTGATTAGACCGGCTTAAACTCTTCCCAAGCCAAGACGTCCGCGCATAGGAGCCCATCCCATGCGCGAGATACCCGTCAGCTCTCCCCCCACATCCAAGCCGCACCCGCGCCACCTCATCGCGGGCGTTGTCATTTCCATTGCTGTGGCCGGGTTGCTGGCGCTTGGGGGATGCTCTCCCGGGGTAAGCGTGTCATACCCCGCCGAATCAGCCAAGGCAGCGAAAACAAACATCGGCGATACCCAAGCCGACACCCGGGACATCGGAAACCAACTCCGAGACGCGGCAGACGGCATCACCGGCGAGGCACAACAAGCCCGCACTAAGGCCCGGGAAGCTCCCCCCGCCGTCTCCGACTCCATCGCCGGAAGCATGGACAAGGTGATTGACGGTGCTGCAAAAACCAAGGCACTCGCCAACAACGTCGATCCCGGAATTACCCGAAAACTTGAACAGCTTGCCGGGCAGGTAACGACGCTTGAGGGGGAATTGCAGGCGGCGATTACACGAGCCGTCAAAGCCGAGAGGGAGCGGGACGAAGCGCAAGACTACAGCCGGTGGGTGCCGTGGCTTCTCTTGGGCCTCATCCTGGGCGGGGTGATGATTGCCATTAAGGCATGGCCGCCCGCCGCGCACTTCCCAGGCGAGGTTGGGGCGGGAGTCGTCGGCGGGTGCCTCCTGGGCTTGCTGTACATCCACACTGCCGGGCGTTACCCGCTTGCCGTTGCCGTCGGCGGCGGCGTGTTGGTTGTGGCCCTGATCGCCCCCACCATCTGGCGGCTCAACAAGATGCAGGCCAAACAAGCCGCGGGGGTGGTGTGATGGTGTACATCATCATTCTTGTGGTGGGGGCGATCTTCTGGACGTGGTTCTATTGGCCCATGTCGAGCAAGGGTTTCACCCACTACGGCAAGTTGTACCGGGTGCCCATCTACATCAGCGGCATGGAAACCGGCATCCCTTGCGTACGTGGATGCACTCGGGGTTATGACCTCCTCCTATACGTCGGATGGCCTGAATTAGCACAGTTTGTGGGCTATTGGATGCGTGGGCATGACGGCTTCCCATTCCAGATTTATGGCGAGATCAAGCGGGAGGGCAAGTGATGGACGCAACACTCACCCACCTTACATTTCTGCGCGCCTATTTTGGCAGGGGCGATGATGGCTCGATTGCCTACTCTTCCGGCACGTGGCGCTGGACACCGCGCGGTGGGGTAAGTGAGGTTATCACCACCGTCGCCGGCAAGTGGACCGTCTCGGGATCGTCCCTTTATTTGATTCGCTCCCGCTTTCAATTTTCATCTGCCACCGTCCCGGGCGGTTCGGAGCTGGTTTTTGGCGCGCCTTCCATGGTGGTAATGCCGCTTGTTCAGGTTGCGGGTGTGATGACCGTAGCGGGCGTGGTGCGAGCGGAAACCATATTTAGCGGGAATCGTACCCGGGCAGGTGTGCGCAAAACCACGGCAGGCGGTGGAAACCCGCCGACATGGCAAAACCTAGTGGGGGGCTGCATCAACACGCCCGCCCCTTCCGGTTCTGGCGGGGGTTGCGGCACATTCACGGGCGGCACTGGCATGACTGCCGGGACCGACCGGCCACATTGGATTATCCGCACCACGGCCCCCATGGCCGTGGCGGCATCAACCACCGCAGGAACCACGCCATCGGTTAACTCAACCGGTGGACTTGCTTATTTCTCCGGCACCTTCGACGACGCGCCCCGCCTCCCCGGTGAGGCTGGATTCCCGGGCGGCGGCGGGGCACTGAGCCAGACTGGCACCGGCTCTTATGGTGGGCAAGGCGGCGGCGGGGCGACGACCTCGCCGGAAG